>JAQYER010000120.1 GCA_028723545.1 Caryophanales bacterium | reverse complement strand
ATTGCCCCAAAAGATAATGTTGTGACGATTGTTAAATATTCACTACCCATCTTGATTATTTCTTCATCGTTTGTTTGGATTGACATAAACCATTTAGAAGCGAATAAACCAAATAATAAAAATATAATGTATAAAATGATTCCAATAAATATGCCATTACCTAAAGTTAAACCAATTTTTCTTTGATCTTTTTCCCCTAAACTCCTCGATAATAAAGCATTGATTCCGATGCCAGTTCCAACACCAACCGCAATCATAAATATTTGAACTGGAAAAACATATGTTAAAGCGAGATTAGCCTTGATTCCAGTTTCACCCATATTAATGACAAATATTGTATCTACAACATTGTATAATGCTTGAAGAACCATTGAAAAAACCATCGGTAATCCCATTGACCAAAGTAATGACTTTATTTTTTTAATTGCCATTTTGTTTTCATTCATATAAAAAACCTCCTAAACGCATCCTGATTGGACTTACGTTATCGGAGGATAACTACTCATCAGCGAGGAAAATATTACCACACCAAAAAATAATTTTCTAATAAATTTAATTTAAACTTATTTTATAAATTACTAGAATCAGTTCATATAGAATTAATCGTATTTGGATGGTATAGAAGTATCAAAATTTTCCATAAATAATCGTTTTTGCAATACATTTTATGTTTGCCATCCAAATATACGTTTCTTGCCTGGACGTGGCGAATATCCCAATCCTTCGATCACTTCTGCTATTGATTTGGTTTTATTGTATAAAGGCAATGTCTTCTCTTTTTCTTTCTCTGTGTATACGCTTCATTCAAATTCAATCCATAAGTTTGAATGCTATTGTTTGGAAAAAATCAGATGCTGTTTGGCCAATTTAAGTTTTGTTTCACCAACTTCAAATTCGACATGCTAATTAAAAATATTAATTGGGTTTTTTAAAATTCTTAAAACCAGAAAATTCTTTAATTTCATTTATTTCGTAATCGTAAACGCCTTCAATATCTTTTGGTGCACTTTCTCCCCATATTTCCACTAAAACGTAGTCTGGATAAATTTCACATATGGTTCCAACTGTCCCTTTTGGAATTGCAATTTTTTCAAGTCCTTCAGTAGTTATTTTATCTACAAGCGTTATTATTCTTGTTCCTACTTCCATTTTTTATCTCCTCCTGGAATTAAAGTTATAAATCTAATAATAAAATTTTGTTTAAGTTCCCACACAGTCGTAACAATTTTTCCATGAAGAATTGTTTTCGCAATACATCTTAAGCAATTCTTGGAGTAATGACTAAAAGTTAAAGATAAAATATCTGTATAGCAATATATCTCCTTTTAATTTTGCTGGATTATTAATGCTATAACCAAGACCTTTTAAAAAAGCGCTTTTGTTATTTTCCTTTTGAAAAGTTAACAAATATATAGCTTTATTGACGCCCATTTCATACTCTTTTACATTTTTTATCTACATTAATTAAACGTTTTTTATATATTGATCAAACAATTCTTTTAATTGATAAATATTTACGTTGATCACTTCATAAACAGTTGTGTAGTCTGTTTTGCCGTATTCATGAACAATACGATTTCTAAACCCAACTATATCAACCCATGGAATCTCAGTATGTTTTTCTTTAAACTCTAAAGAAATTTCTTTAATATGTTCAATCATTTGTTGAAGTCTAAACATTGTCGCATCAATCGTTTTAACATCACTCATGAATTCTTCAAACGACATTCCGCTTGTGTATTTGATAATTGCTTCAATTTCAAATAATACTTTCTCGGCGTAATATTTGTCTTGTTTACTACCCATATATTTTTATGCCTTCTTTCATAATCTCATTAATTAAATCAATATTATTTTCAAGTTCACTGCTTCTAATTAAGTCCACCTTTTTATGTAAGGTTTGTCTTAATCTTTCTATTAAACCAACAAATTTTAATCCAGTTAAAGAGGAAGCAACATACAAATCAATATCACTCGTTTCTTTCGCTGTACCTCTAGAATAACTTCCAAATAGATAGCAAAAATCAATCTGTCCTTTGTATTCGTTATCAAACAATTCATTTACAATTTCTTTTATTTTCTCTACAGTTAATAGTCCTTTTTCCTCGTTGATCAAGCAATAATCCGTTATAGTGTCAATAAAATATTTTCTCTTAAAAGCATCACCATAATTATCATCGTTTTCATATCTTCTCAAGGTGCGAACCGGAACTCCAACAATTACTGAAGCATCTAATTGAGATAAATTATTTTTAATTCTTATTTCTTTTAATGTCATATCTTTACCCGGAAATATAATACCACAACTGTCCTATCATGTAAATAAAAAAAGGTCATTTTGTCCTTTTATAAATTTTTATATAGGTCATTTTGTCCTCTAATTATATAAAAACGACCCGATTGTATGTTCGAGTCGCCTAATTGATGAACTTGTCCAATAAAGTGGGTTCACTTCACTTACGCATATATATCAAGTTTTAGGCAGATTCAATAGTAGACTGCAAAATTGCTGAAGTGCCAAATATGAGTTCTTTCTTTATTTTCGCTAATGGTTTGTCAACTATTGCTTTAATTAATGAATCGTATAACTAAATATTCTTTTTATTGCTCGCTATATATCATTTTATCCTTTTATATCTTTGGTTTTTGCTTGTGGGTTTACTAGGATATTCTAAGATTAAATACCCTTTTTCAATAACCGGATTAAGATAGTTCTTTCTTAAAGTTTCTTTGCTTTTTAGTCCTAATAAGTCCATGATTTCATTTGCGGTCATAAACACACCAATAGGGATTAATGATAATAGTTTTTTAGTGTATATAGAATTCTCAGAATATATTGAAGTATTTTTAATCAACTCTTCTAATGAAGAATCAATCATTTTAAGCATAAACACAACAAATGAATT
Organism: Caryophanales bacterium; assembly: GCA_028723545.1. GTDB lineage: Bacteria > Bacillota_I > Bacilli_A > RFN20 > CAG-826 > Fiminaster. Next base: position 6,161 of record JAQYER010000120.1, on the reverse strand, counting down.
TGTTTTACCTTCTACATGAGATTGACTAATTGCTTTGTAGTATTCATCTTGATGGTCCTTAATGTGATTCTCAATTGGGAGATAATAAAATAGTTTATTCCATTTCCCTAAAATAGCAGTTTGCCAAAATCTTGCCATTCGGCCATTTCCATCTCTAAATGGGTGAATGAAAACAAATTCGTAATGAAAGATTGAAGAAAGCACTAAATAATTAACTATTTCTTTATTCTTTTTAATCCATAAAAGTAAGTCACTCATCAAACCATCAACCATTATAGGAGGAGGAGCAATGAAAACAACATTTCCATTTTCATCTTTTACTCCTTCATTGCCAGTTCTGAAGTGACCAGCGTTTTCAACAACACCTTTACCGATAATACCATGGATTTTTAATAAATCTTTTTTTGAATATGGATCAATATTTTCAATTTCTTCGTATGCACGAATAGCGTTTTTTACCTCAAGAATATCTTTTTGAGGGCCAATAACATCTTTCCCGTTAATTACATCGTTAACTTGATCAAGAGATAAGGAATTAGCTTCTATAGCACAACTAGAGTGAATTGATCTAATTCTGTTTTGTTTTCTTAATATTGGAAGTTTATCGAGCTCATTGAAAACATTGATTTTGCCAATCTTTTCCATAATTGTTGATACTAAATTCATTATCTCATTTGTTATAACAAATGGTGGCTCGTAATTTTCCATGCTTTTATTATATCAAATAGTCATTATTTATACAAGTTATCTTGCTTATTATCTTACTTATTATCTTGCTTATAGGCAAATAAAAAGTGCCGAATTGTATCGACACATTTATACGATTGTTATTGTTCGAGACTCTTGGCGAGTGATTGCATAACCACCCATGTCAACCAGGTCTCATTCAGTTAGGCTCTCTCGGTTATACTGGTTTTTATAAATAAAAAGGTTGCACAATAATTGAAGCGAATCTGTAATTGATTCGGCTAATTGTTCTACATTTGACACTTCAACTATATCCTTATGTAGGAAACCATTTCTTGATTCATCAATCCATCTATTCATAATTAATAAAGTGTCTTTGCTCAGTTGTTGGTTTTTATTTAAAAAGCACTGAATATCTCTATCGCTCGAATAAAAGAATTGTTTCATATTTCTCAAAGTTAATTTTTCATTGGAGAAGTCAATAATATTCCCCCTGTTATCTCGAATACGTTTGTTACCAAACTCTTCATTCAATAAATTTGAAAACACCACTTCTACAATTTTGAATACTGAAACTAAAATAAAAGTCAAATCTAGATAGTCGCTATATTCTTTGCCATATTCAAATCCTTTTAAGGTATAAGCGAATGTATATATCATTCTCGAAATATCATTTGAATTTGGGCAGTCTTTCAAATAAGAGATCACTATTTTTCTTTCTTTCTCACTCAAAGATAACTTGTGCCCCTCAACAAAGAGATTCTTATATAACGTTTCATAAAACAAATCTTTGTTCTTTTTCCTTAATTTTGACAAAGGCAAATTGGACAATAATTTAATCTTCGAACACCAAGAAATAATTAAATCAATAGCGTTGTTGCACTCTTCCTCACCTTCTGTTGCATCATCAACATCAATTTGTAAAGGATATAACCACGTTGTATTGCCATGAGGGACAAAGTGGACAGTATATTCTCCATTTGTCAAACAATAACAATCATTACCTTTAGTGTTGCAAAAAGAAAAGTATCCCCACGCCTTATCTCCGATTACAAAGGTCTTTCCTTTTTCTAAAGATTTTATTTAAAATGTCTTTCTAACAATTGAGAAATAAAACCGTCTTTAAATGCTAACTCGTTAACGGAAAAGCCAAAACCATGATGATAAGATTTTAAAGCATCTCGCTCTTGATTCATTAATTGATTAATTAACAACTCTAGAATTTTGTTGTATTTTGTTTAGCAATATTCTTCAGCAAGTTCTATGAATGTTTTTGAATTTTCTTCAATATATAAAATTTTATCAAAAAAGACTCAGTCGAGTCTATTTTTATAATTCGTTTTCTATTTTCCTAAGTTGATCTTCGCTCTCGATATCAAGATAATCATTTATCAAGTCTAAATCATTTCCTTCAATAGCATAGACTTTTTTGCCATCTTTTAAAGATTTTTTAACAGCAATCATAGTACCACCATCATTTGCTGATTGAATTACGATAGTTACATTAGAAAGCAAACTTTGTATTCTATCCCTTTGCGGGTAATTGAATTTATTCATTGTTGATGTAACAGAGCATTCGCTTATAACAAGACCACCCTTTCTAGCGATGTCTCTTGCTAATTCTCTATGTTGTGTCGGAACAACTTTATCCAATGATGATGGAAGAATTGCAATAGTTTTGCCATTAGCATCTAAAGCAGCCTTATGACCAATCGCATCACAGCCTAAAGCCAATCCGCTCACAATGGTATATCCTTTTTCCGCAAAATACTTTGCAGCTTTTTCACCCAAAGAAATAAAAGGTTTTGTTGGGTTTCTAGTCCCGATGATTGTTAGACATTTGGATGAAAGCAGTGAAATATCACCCACATAAAATAAGTAAATAACCGGTTCGGAACACTCGCATAACTTTTTAGGAAAATCATTATCAAATAAAGTTATTAACTTTATATTTTTATTTTCGTTGGTTTTGATTTCCTCTTGTGCTATCAAAAGATTGTTTTTGAAACTACGCAGTTCATTGGAATCTAATTCTAATTCTAAAAAATTAAGGCACTCTTCAAAATCATAACCATGCTTAATGACATAGTTAGCAACCTTTGTTAAGCCCCAACGTTTTACTTTTGATAAAGCCAATACGAATTCTTTAGTGTTCATAGAAATCCTTTGTGTGTCCAAATGCTATGCAAACAACATGTTTTGCTCCAGCTTCCATCAATATGTTTTTGCAGGCAATTAATGTACTCCCTGATGTTGTAATATCATCAAATATAATGAAAGACTTTCCTGTTGGAACAAATCCTTCTTCTATTTTAAGACTTTTCATATCAATTTTATAGTCATTGTTTCTTCCTGCTGAAGAAGTCGCTTTTTTATCAACGGTATATTTTCTTTGAATGATTGTGTTTCTAATTGAGAAGTTGCTTGGAACCGTACTAGAACCATTAATAACAGCAAAAACTGGATTAAATGTGTTTTTTGTCATCTCATGTCCAGGAGCAGAGCAAATGTACCAATTCCCACTAAATAATTTCAAAATGTTAGTGACACAACCCGCAAAGCTCAAAGAGAACCCAAAAATATCTTCATATTTGCGAATATTTTTGAGCTTCATGAATGAATTATAGTTTTTTCTATAGACTTCGTTGTTTGGATATCTATCGACAATTTCTTTTTTGCAATAGTCATAGAAATAATAAATGTTATTCTCATCTATGTCTATTTTTGCCAGCCCATAAGTATTTACAAAATCATATCTATCAGCAGCGTACTTTCTAAAAATGCGGTCATATGCATATTGCTGAGATGGATTAAACTGTATTGAGTGTGCTTTAGCATTCTTTAAAAAAGCACCAAATTTGTCATCGTCATAACGGTAATCACAATGTTCGAATATGAAATCAAACGATTCTTTTGAATGATTGGCTTTATAGGCTTTTTCGTACCACTCGAGCGCATCTAATCTGCTATAAGGAACGCCATAACCGTCATAATAGCATTTTCCAACCTTTTCATAATAAGATGTGTCACCAGATAAGGCCTTATCTTTAATGCTTTCAAATATAATCTTCTCACTATGTTTTTTAATCTCTTTTTCAAAATAGTTCCTATTCGAAAGAGATTTGATAAAGCCATAATATTTTTCTATGAAATTGAAATCATTTTTTTCTAAAAATTCGTAGCAAAGTTTAGAAATAAATGAGTCAACTTCTGATTCAAAAACGTCCCCCGCCATTTCATATGTTCTTAGTGCTTTTACAATATCGATTGAAGCACCGTTTTTGCCATACCTATAAGATTCAGCAATCCATTTAATAATTGCAATTCTGACTTCACTGTTGTTCTCTAGTTCAAGTTTCTTATGTGCATCTTCAACATTAACTAGTGATGTGATTATTAGATTTTTCTTTTTCTGAATATATAGAATTTTCACATCATCTAAATATTCTTTTTTTTCGAATCTTTCAAAAAATAAATGTGCTTGTTCTAATTCACTAAGATTGCTCGCATTTTCAACTTTTCTTCTGGCTAAAATCTTAAAGAATTTATTTCGTTGATTAACCATGGCGGTAAATATTCGATTGTCCTTAATTAAATACAAGAAATAATTAAGTCGTTTGATTGCTTTGTTAAGTTCTTCGTTACTATTTGTATCAACTTTTTGCGAGTACTTTTGAATTGATCTAAGCAATAAATCAATTTCTTTTGAATAATTCTCTGAAAGAAGTAAATATTCAATGGATTTATTAGGATTATTTTTTTCTTCGCCAGAAAATATTATCCCCAATTCCTTTAATGATGGTTTGTGACCCTTATCAGCGGCTTTTGAATAATATTCAATAGAAATATCTAAATCGGAGTTTTCTAATCCTAAATCCTCATAATAATATTCATAGATTTCTGCAACTTCAAAACAAGCATCAACATCACCAGAGTTTGCTAATTCTTTTAGTGCTTCTACTGTGTTTATTGCTTCTTCAACAGAATCTGAATTCTGAAATTCTTCCAATAGTATTTCAAATTTGATTGATGGCATATTTATCCTTTATGCTTGACCTCTAGAAATATCCCAGTATTTCTTGGCAAGTTTTCTTATTCTATCTGCGACTTTTGCATCGAAACTATCTTCAATTAAGTCATAATTGAGTTTTAGATAATCATCAGTTCTACCCTTCCTACTAATAATCATATCTTTTGAAAGCAAAAATAAAAACCACAACTTATCTTTTTTTTAAGATAATTATGTGTTCTCTAGCAACAAATTGTTTGGTTATTCTTTCTTAGAAAGCATAAATATAAATGCAAACTGTTTTTTATAGCGCTCTTCGGTTCTTTCTTATATATTATAAACACATCGGATGTAGCAAAGTGTTGGCTTATTAGTTCAATATAGGTAGCACGAGCGTTACCACAAATAGTTTTTATTTAAAGGAGAAACACTATGTTCGATGTTGATAGACCAGATTTTTAGGGCTTAATTCACAATTAGAAAAATCAATTATTTTTGTTATAAACAATACCTCCTAGCTAATTTATTCCATTGGCTTTCTTTTAAGTCGTGGTGTGAAACTTCTTTTTTAGCTTCAGCATCTATCGCGTACGCTAAATTCATATAAAGTCCATAATCATTCAATAAATCCGCTTCTTCTGCTTCTTTAATAAGTTTTTCAATTTTTGGAGATATATCAAAATCAATCAAAATATCATTGTTGATAAAATTGTAAACACGATTCTCATAAATATCTTTTAAAATTAAATCTATAATATATTGATTTACATTATCAACCGATTCAATTTTATTAATTAATAAAGCATTATCTTTTCTTAATCTTACTTTGATAGACTTATAATTATCTTTAATGTAATTATTAATGTAATTTTGTTGATCGAACATATTATCACCATCTCACATTATATTACATTTGCCCCCAATTGTATATATTAAAAAACAATACGCTCTTAACGTATTATTTCTCAATTAATTTAATGTCTTTCTTACACAAAATTATACTAGTTTTTATCGCTTTTGGTAGTTTCAAAGGAAATAAAAACACAGCCTAAATAATAGCAACTGGAACCAAATAGCATTTTCTATTATATGGGATAACTTCTTCACTCATGCAGATCACAAGTTCAGGCTTTATCTCTACGTTAAATTTATCTAATGCACTCAAATTCGCATCTGGTTTTTTTGGTTCTTTGCTTTTTTTGATTTCAATTGGATAAATACAATTTGCACCCACTATCAAAAGATCAATTTCTTTCTTGTCTATATCGCGATAATAATACAAATTATCTATGGGCTTGCCAGAATTATAATAGCTTTTAACAACCTCGCTTATGACGAAAGTCTCAAAGAAAGCACCATCCATATTTCCGTTTTGTAATGTTTCAGCATTCGGCCATCTGCATAGATAAGCCGCTAAACCAGTATCCATAAAATAAACTTTTGGCGTTTTAACTAGTCTGTCTGT
>JAQYER010000119.1 GCA_028723545.1 Caryophanales bacterium | reverse complement strand
GTTCGACCCCTTGATTAAAAGTCAAGTGCTCTAGCCAACTGAGCTAACGGGAGATGGCATTAATACAAGTTGAATTTTAGCTATTTTGAAGTGCTAATTTCAACTATTTTTTACACTTTCTAACAAAGTGCTTTTAGATTATTGCATATACTTACATTTTTTTCCATACTTTTTTTAACTTTTTTTATTTAAAAATGATTTATATTTTACTTGTTTCTTGTAATGTTTGATTTTTGAGCTATTTCAAACAATGATTTTTCAATAAAAGCATTATCATTTTATTATTTAAATAAAAGAATTAAACAGTATACGTCAAAAATAACACTACACCAAAAATAAATAAAGAGAAAAATCTCTTCATATATTTGAATTTATCTGCCAAATGACGCCAGGTGGAATTGGACTATTACTATATTTTTCTTTATTTCACTTGAATACGGAAGTAATGAATCAATACTTTCACAATGAATATTTTCTAAAACATACTTAAAATATTGTTCGACATTTATATTGTTTATCTTACGTGTTTGAACAATGGAGAATAATTTTCTTCACATATTGCTCTTATATAAGAAATTATTGTTTGAAATATTTTTTGTATTACAAGGCGTTAAATTTTGACATATGCAAGAAATACACTCTTTTTTATTTTTCCCCTTTATTTCCCCCTTTATTTCCCCTGCAAAATAAAAAGTGCCGATTTTGTCGACACTATTTTTATAATGGTTGGGGTGGCTGGGATCGAACCAGCGAGATGACAGAGTCAAAGTCTGTTGCCTTACCGCTTGGCTACACCCCAACGTGGTGGGCAGAGGTGGATTTGAACCACCGAACCCGTAGGAGCTGATTTACAGTCAGCCGCGTTTGGCCGCTTCGCTATCTACCCACGTAAGCATTTTTCAAGAATGGTGGAAGTTATAGGGCTCGAACCTATGACATCTACCTTGTAAGGGTAGCGCTCTCCCAGCTGAGCTAAACTTCCTAATATGCGCATTATTGAAAACGTGCTTAATAAATATAACATTGAGTTATAATTTAGTCAATAAAGAATTTTGTAAGATTAATAACCTTTTTTACCAAGGAGATGGAACATATTCTTTTTATATACTTCAACACCTGGTTGGTTAAATGGATTTACTTCAAGTAAATAAGCAGACATTCCACAAGCCTTCATGAAGAAATAGAATGAATATCCTAATGTATAAGTATCTAATTTTTCAACTTCGAGAATGATATTAGGGACTCCACCAGTTTTTGTGTGAGCTTCAAGAGTTCCTAAATAAGCTTTTTCATTAACGAACGCTAAAGATTTGTTTTCTAAATAATTTAATCCATCAAGATTATCATTATCGTGAGGAATAATGATTTCATGATTTGGTTTATTTACAATAAATAATGTTTCAAATAAGACTGGAGAACCTTCTTGAATAAATTGTCCTAATGAATGTAAATCAGTTGAGAATGTTGCAGAATCAGGAAGAAGTCCTTTATGTTCTTTTCCTTCGCTTTCACCATATAATTGTTTGAACCATTCACCTAATTGAACTAAACGTGGTTCATATGTAACAAACATTTCAACTTGTTTATTGTGGCGATAGAAATAATCTCTAATAACAGCGTATTGATAACATGTATTTGTTGATAAATCATCATTATCAAATTCAGTCATCGCATCATATGCGCCTTTCATTAATTCATCAATATTAATTCCTGCACATGCTAAAGGGAATAAACCGACTGGTGTGAAGACACTATATCTTCCACCAACATCACCAGGAAGAACAAATGTAACATATCCTTCTTGATTAGATAATTGTTTTAATGCTCCTTTTTCTGGATCAGTTGTTGCGAATATTGCTTTTCTAGCTTCTTCTTTTCCAACTTTTTCTTCTAATAATTGTTTTACAAGGCGGAATGCGATAGCGGTTTCAGTTGTTGTTCCGCTTTTTGAAATAACATTAATCGCAAATTTCTTATCTTTAATGTAATTCAAAACATCATAAACATAATCAGTAGAGAATGTTTGGCCTAAGAAAATAATTTCTAAACCATTATCTTGTCTTAATCCATTGATTGCTTCAATGGCCGCTCTTGCGCCTAAATATGATCCGCCGATTCCACATACAACTAATACTTCGAAATTGTTTCTAACGTATTCAGCGTATTTTTTAATTTGTTCAGCTTCTTCTTTATTATATGTTTCTGGATATTTATACCATCCAAGATAATCGTTGCCTGGACCATTACGGTTGACAATCATGTCATTAATTTTGCTTACTTTGCTTTGATAAGATTTAAAATCAATATCAGCATTTAAATGTGTCGCGTCTAATTTAATCATTGTGTTTCTCCTTAAATTCTTTAATCCAGATTGGCATTTTTTCTTTTATTGGTGAAAAATCAATATCTTCTTCTTTCACCGGTGTTCTTTTCTTTGCTTCTGGAGAATGAATCTTTTTTCTTTCTTCTTCGCTTATTTTTGCAATGGAAACGCGAAGGAAACCATTATTTTCAACACTTAAAACTTTTACTTGGTAAATGCAACCAATAGACAAAAATTTACGAATATTAGGAATGTATGAATTAGCAATTTCAGATATATGTAATAATCCTTTTATTTCGCCATCAAAAAGAAGAATTGCCCCATAAGACTTAATTTCAATAACTGTTCCTTCAATAATGTCGTTTACTTGATATTTATTCATATAAATAATCCTTAATAAAATCAATATCTTCTTTTGTTGTAATTTTTGTTAATTTTTTATTACCTTCAACAATACCAATATCTATATTGTCTTTAATAATCATTGAAGCATCATCAGTAAATAATTCATTTTGATATTTCTGATGCGCACATAATATTACACCATATTTAAAGCTTTGTGGTGTTTGAATTCGAAATATTTTTTCACGAGGTAAATATTTTTCTATTTTATTATTTCCTATCGCAATTGTATCTTCGCTTTTAATCGCAGTGACAACTCCATTATAATTATTTAATTGTTCAATGTTATTAATAATTATTTGTTCATCAACAATTAAGCGGTCACCATCATGAATTAATACATTGTCATCTTTATTAAGAAATTCTTTTAAATATGTCAAACCATTAAATGAACTTTTTTGACGGTTATCGCCACCAGAAATATAATATTTAACTTTGTTGAAATGATATTGATCACATATTGATTTATATTCATTTAAATATTTATTATCAATAACAAGCGCAATCGAATCAATTTTTGAACAATCATTAAAAGATTTGATTGAATAATAACAAAGAGGATGATTTTTTAAATTGTAAAATTGTTTTGGTAAATCATAACCAAAACGCGTTCCATTTCCTCCAAATAAGATAATTGCAATATTCATTATTTTAATGTCAATTTACGTAATTTTTCTTCTTTTTCTTTTAAAGAATGTTCAACTGAAATGTGATCAATAATTAATTTGACGGTTTTTTCTAATTCACTATCGGAAGAATAATCAGCTTTGCACGCATAATTAACACGCTTCGCTAATTTCGCACGATTAATGCTTTTTCCATCATCATTAAAGATAGCGATAGATTTACCGCCGTTTTGCTTAACTAATACCATACAAGGAATATCAGTCATTCCATCACCTAGATAAACAATATTTTCTGGTGGAATTCTTTTCTTTTCTTGAACATCGTTTAAACGATTATCATCTCTTTGATTAATAACACCTTTTGAGATGCGGAAGAAATATTGAGTTTTTTGAGTGTAGTTAATTGCTAATTTTGGCCATAGTGGTGTGCCTTCCGCTCCTGGACCAAAATAAAATTCACAACCATAAATCTTTTTAAAATATTTTGCGATTTTAGTTCCTTCAATAATTTCTTTTGTTCCTGAGCTAACAATATAATGCTCAATTTTTACTCCGTTTTTTTCTCCGTATTTGTTAATGCGATCAAACCAAGTTAATACACCAGGATAATATTCAATATTTTCTCCGAGTTTATTGAACCATTTTTTTGTCATTGGTAAATTCTTTTCTTTACCGAGTTTAATCATCATATACATGTATGACAAAATTCTTTCTACACCAGTTCCATTAGAGAAGTCTTGTGTCTTCTTCCAAAATTCTTCTGGAGTCATCCCTAAAGCAGGGATAAAGCCATAATTTTGCATATCGGTTGTGCATAAAGTTTTATCAAAGTCATACATGATGGCCATAATTGGTTTTCGCATAGCAAATTCCTCCTTAGCATTATTATTATATAATGCTTAGTGTTTTTCAATATTTTTGACAACAAAAAAAGGACAAAAGTCCGATAAAATCGATATTTTGCCCTTTATTTCTTATTCTTTTTTAATTGTTTTAGCAGTGGACGCTGCAGCGAATTTACGGCTGACAAAGCGAGTGATGAACATTAAGAAACGATTTTTCGCTCCAATAATATAAAATCTTTTATTTTTAATTGATTTATTATAAGCAATGTTCGCTACATCATCAGAGCTAATTGGTTTCAGTTTTGCGAATGTATAGTCATTGTGAGCTTTTGATACGAATTCTGAATCAAATGGGCCAGGACAAAGAGTTAATAAATGAACATTTGTTTTACGAATTTCGTGTGAAACAGCTTCTCCTAAACTAACAACATATGATTTAACCGCGTGATATGTACTCATATATGGACCCGGAACAAGTCCAGCAATAGAAGCGACATTAATAATATGTCCTTCATCATTTTTTAGCATATCTTTAATATATACATTTAATAAATAAACTACGGCATTACAACAAACATTTGTCATTTGTACTTGTGTTTCTGGATCCATATCAACAAAGTCTTTTCTTTCACCAAATCCAGCATTATTCACTAAATTATTAACAAAATATTGCTTTGAATCAGTATATTCTTTAATTTCATGGAGTCGTGAATTATCACTTAAATCAACAGCGAAAATATCAATTAAAACATTTTTATTAATGTTTGATAATTCATCTTTTACTGATTTTAATTTATCAATATTTCTTCCAACTAATAGGACGTTTTCGTTATTTTCAACATATTTTTTCGCTAGCGATTTACCAAGTCCGGAAGTCGCTCCTGTGATAAGAGTAATTTTAATCATATATTTGCCTCGATTCTATAAATTAATTTCATTTATTGAAAATAATAATAATCAATATATTTGTCAATTGTAATTTATTAAATTGGACATAGTTTATTAATTAATTATTTCTATTAATTTTTATATATTCTTGAATTGCAATTAATTCTCTTTGATATAAACCATACAACGCTTTATCTATTTCTTCATAGTGTTTATACGTACTAAAAATTGATATTGCTTCATTAATATCAACCCATTTAATTGTTGTTCCAGATTTTCTTTCGGTTTCAGTTAAACTAATTTTTCCAGTATCTTCTTCGATTTCACAAATGAAATAATGCTGAATGTGTTCCCAATTTTTATTCCAATAAAAATATTCTTTAATTGTTAAATATTCTTCAATTGGTCTAATAATTAATCCAGTTTCTTCTAATACTTCTCTTTTACAGCAATCAATTAATGATTCGTTTTCTTCGATTCCTCCACCAGGAATTAAATATTTATCATTTTTAGATTCGTATGAAAGAAGAATTTTTCCTTTGTTAATAATAATTGCTCGACATGCGTGTCTTGTATAGTCAACCTTGCCTTGAAAATCATTTTGGATTATCGGTATTATTAACATTTTTTCTTTCCTTATTTTTATAAAAGATGAAAATTAATTTTACCAGTTTGCAAAGTATACATCAAAAATAAATCTAGACTTGGAAGAAGGCCAGGCTATAATTACTATCGCTTATTCGCTACAATAATTTATGTTTTTGCTTTTGATAGATATACTTCTTAAGAGTATAGTTGTTTTTGAAAAATTGTAATTAAAAAGGGTGTTAAGATTTTTATTCACTTAACACCCCATTTTAAATAAAATGGTGCACCGGATGAGAATCGAACTCACACGGGTCTCCCCATACGCCCCTCAAACGTACGCGTCTACCAGTTCCGCCACCAGTGCACAAATGCTATATTAATATACACTTTTCGAAAATTATTAACAAGCAATATTTTTATATAGATAAGATTATTTATCAAAAGATAGATAAAAGGACAAATTTTTATAACGCACCAAGGAATTCACCAAAAATTAAATAAGCAAATCCTAAATAAATTAATAATGAACAAACATCGACAATTGTTGTGACAAATGGTGATGAAATTAATGCTGGGTCTTTCTTTAATGATGCGACAAGCATTGGTAATGATGTACCAACAAATTTAGCAACAATAATTCCCAAGAATAAAGTAAGAGAAACTAATCCCGCTACTTTAAATCTTGCTAAGAACAGTGGGAATCCAGTTAGGGCTTCACTATTCAAGATTGATCCATCGAATTCAATAATGTTTAAATACATTTCTGCAATAAACCACAAACAAGCAAAGAAACAAACCATTAATCCAGTAACAACCGCTACTCTAAGTTCTTTCCAAACAATTTTAAAATAATCTTTTGGAGTAAATTCTTGAACAGCAAGACCGCGGACCATTAATGTAGTTGTTTGTCCACCAGCATTTCCTCCAGTATCCATTAATACTGTAACGAATGGAACAAGAATTGGTAAACAAGATAAAGCATGCTCGAATTTATTTAAAATCATTGAAGAAAATGTGCCTAACACTAATAAACATATTAGCCATGGCGCGCATTTAAGTGCCATCTTAAAAACCGATGTTTCAAGATATGAATTGTCAAGTGGGGTAACACCAGCGAGCTTAGACATATCTTCGGTAGCTTCTTCTTCGATAACGTCGACGATATCGTCAATAGTAATAATTCCAACTAAGCGTTCATCATCATTTAATACCGCGATGGCATTTAAGTCATAGTCTTTAAACATTTGAGCGACTTCTTCTTGGTCGGTATTTACACCAACAGTGACAAAGTCTTGATTCATAATGTCTGAAACAAGTTCTCCATCACGAGCAAATATTAAATCATCAAGATTTAATGTACCAACCATTTTTCGTTGATTATCAAATACGAAAGTCGTTAAAACTGTTTCTTTGTTACGACCAATTGAACGAATTCTTGATAAAGCATGCTCACGGTCAAGATTTTGATTTAAACCAAGAAATTCAACAGTCATAATTGAACCAGCTGTGTTTTCTTGATAATTCAATAAACGATTAATATCTTTTCTTTTTTCTTTACTGACGTTTTTTAATACACGATAAACTAAATTAGCTGGTAAATCTTCAATATCATCGACAATATCATCAGTGAATTGGTCTTCTAAAAGATCCACTAATTGGTCATCGGACATTGTTTTAATTAAATTTTCTTTAGTGTCGGAACTTAATTCAGTATAAAAATCCGCTGTATATTCACTTTTAACAACTTTAAAAAGGAAAACTAATTTTTTTACATCTTCAATCTCGTTAGCGACTTCAGCAATATCTAAAGCAGGAACAGTTTCGAATATTTCTCGAATCATCTTAACTTTTTTGTTATCAATTAAATATTCTAATCGTTCAGGTGTTAAAACTTCTTCTTTGTTATTTTCATCCATAAACGTTCCTCCTTCCAATTACTAAACGTATTTTAACTTTATGTAAAATTAATTAAAAGAAAAAAAGCATTTTTTAATGATATTAAACAATTCAATGTTATAATATTCACGTTTTAAAGGAGAAAAACACAAAAATGAAACAAATTTTAGTTGAAACAAGTGCTCGTCACGTTCACGTTACAGAAGAAGTTCTTCACGCATTATTTGGTGAAGGCGCTGAATTAGAAGTAAAGAAAATGCTTTCACAACCTGGACAATTCGCTTCAAATCAAAAAGTTAAAGTTGTTGGTCCAAAAGGAGAATTAAATTGCTCAATTTTAGGTCCATGCCGCACTCTTAACCAAGTTGAATTATCATTTACTGATGCTCGTACAGTCGGCATTGTCGCTCCAGTTAGAGAATCTGGTGATGTTAAAGGAAGCGCTCCATGTAAATTAGTTGGTCCATGTGGTGAAGTTACATTAGAAGAAGGAGTAATTATTGCTAAACGTCATATTCATATGACACCAAGTGATGCTGAAGAATTTGGTGTTAAAAATGGTGATATTGTTTCTGTTCATGTTAACACTAATGCCGGACGTGATATCGTCTTTGGTGATACAGTTGTTAGAGTAAGTGAAAAATACGCTCTTGCAATGCATATTGATACTGATGAATGCAATGCTGGTTGCTGTGCTGGTGTTGTTTACGGGGATATCGTTAAATAATGAAAACATTTCAATATAAACCAGTAAACGTCTGTTCACAATTATTTGAAATTACTGTCGATGATAATAACGTCGTTACTGATTTAAAAATTTTAGGCGGATGCCATGGCAATCTTCAAGGTATTTCATCTTTGGTTAAAGGAATGAATAAAGACGAAGTAATAGCGAAATTAGAAGGAATTAAATGCCGTGGAAGTCGAACAAGAGAAACATCTTGCCCTGACCAAATCGCTAAAGCATTAAAATCAATATAATTTTATTTGACTTAACATTATCTTATTATTAAGATATATCTACAGTTCTTATCAAGAACCGCTTAATAAGGATGAAAAAAAGCGGTAGCAACTCTAAATATTTAGTAAGTGCTCTCCTTAGCGAAGGACCACCCCCTTCGAGCGATAAGAAAGGAAAAACCAAAATGATAATGGCTTTCCACAAAGGGTGGGGGCCATTTTTTATTGGAGGTTATCTTTAAAATGAAAAAACAATTAAATCTATTTACTAGTGAATCTGTATCAGAAGGACATCCAGACAAAGTTGCTGATCAAATTAGTGATGCAATTCTCGATGCTTGTTTAGAACAAGACCCAATGTCACATGTTGCTTGTGAAACATTTGTTACGACTGATTATTGCTTGATTGGTGGAGAAATTACCACAAAAGCACATGTTAATTATGATCAAATTGCAAGAGAAGTAATTCGTGACATTGGCTATACAAAGCCAGAATATGGTTTTAATGCTGATACTGTCAAAGTTGATGTAAAAATTAAAACTCAATCTCCTGATATCGCGATGGGAGTTGAAAATAATGATTCAACAAAAATTGGTGCAGGTGATCAAGGAATTATGTTTGGCTATGCATCAAACGAAACAGAAGGCTATATGCCTCTTGCTATTTCTTTAGCCCATAAATTAGTTAGAGTGGCAACTAAATTAAGAAAAGAAGGAAAATTCGTTCATGCTCGTCCAGATATGAAATCACAAGTGACAATTGATTATGAAGATAATAAATCTCCTCGTCTAGTAACTGTTTTAATGTCAATTCAACATGATCCAGATATTAACATGGATGAATTTAAAAAATACGTTAAAGAAGATGTTATTTTACCAGTTGTTAGATCTTTTTCCTTAAATGAAGATTTTCAATTATTAATTAATCCTACTGGAAGTTTTGTTATTGGTGGACCAATGGGAGATACTGGATTAACTGGTAGAAAAATTATTGTTGATACTTATGGTGGAGCGTCTCGTCATGGTGGTGGAGCCTTCTCTGGAAAAGACCCAACCAAAGTTGATCGTTCAGCCGCATATATGGCAAGATATATTGCAAAAAACTTAGTCGCGGCAGGAGTTGCTGACCGACTTGAAATTCAATTAGGATATGCAATTGGAGTTTCTGAACCAGTTTCTCTTGGAATATCAACATTTGGAACATCTCATTATTCCGATGAACAAATTTTATCAATCATTAATCAAATCTTTGATTTAAGACCAGGAAAAATCATTGAACATTTATCGCTTCGTAAGCCAACATTCAAATACCATGAAATTTGTAATTATGGCCATCTTGGAAGACCAGATCAAAATATTCCTTGGGAGAAACTTGATAAGGTTGAAGATATTAAAAAATTATTAGATTAATATTTATTAAGTCCACTAAATATGGTGGACTTTTTATATGCTTAAAAAATGTATTTTTTTATAACAAGAAAATTTAAGAAAAAAATGAGATAATATAAGTGTAGATCAATCTACATTTACTATCGAAGGAGGATATTCTATGAAATATCAAATCTTGGGGAAGAATATCGAAGTCACGGACGGAATTCGCTCCTCTATTGAAAAGAAACTTGCTCGTATGGACAAATATTTTGTCATCAACGACGATGTAACTTGCCGTGTTGTTGTTCGCTCTTACAAAGTAGGATCGAAAATTGAAGTTACAATCTTTACTCCTCAAATGGACTTCCGAGCAGAAGTAAAAAATGATGACCTATATGCTGGTGTTGACCTCGCAATTGACAAACTCGAAGGTCAAATGAGAAAACTTAAAACAAGAATGGATCGCTCAAAATCAGGAAAAATTGGTTTAGGTAAAGCGGTCGCAATTGATAATTTTGAACCATATGTTGATGAACCAGAGGAAGAAGAAACAGTTGTAAGAACTAAATCAGTCTTCCTTGAACCAATGAACATTGATGAAGCAGTCACAAGAATGGAAGCAATCGATCACGATTTCTATATGTATCTTGATGACGAAGATGGAAAAATCGCTGTTGTATATCGCCGTGATGATGGTGGATATGGTGTCTTAGAGGCAGAAAACGATTTAGCGTAATTTATATCTATCAATTTATAGAGGCGGCGAAAGCTACCTCTTTTTTAATGGCAATGGCGTTTTGTCAGATATTTTCAATTAATTATGCGATTATTATCAATAATTATTGAATAATAATTTGATTTATATTGATAAAAATTTATTTTATATTTAGAATATAAAAAGTTATGTGTAAAGTAATAGCTACTGATTTAGATGGAACGCTTTTCTATCCTAAAAGAACAAGAAGATTAATTTCTAGCAAATCTGTTAGATTTTTAAGAAAATTTATCGATGCAGGAAATAGAGTCGTCTGTGTTACTGGAAGAAATATTCGCGCGAATAATCTCATCATTAAAAGATTAAAAAGACCTGTTGATTTTATTGGATGTAATTCTTCATTTATCGTTCATGATGGAAAGAAAATAAAAGATGATTATTTTAATCCAAACGATATTAATCCAGTGATTGAATATTTGGAATCTCATTATAAATTACGCGCGGTATGGTTAATGAGCGAAGATAAAGAATTTTTATCAAAATACAATTTCGATACATTGTTTTATTATATTGGTTACAATCTTTGGAGTTTCTTCCAAGGAGTATATAATGATAAATTCACTATTTCAAAAACTGGTTTTATTAATGAAATCAATCATGGTAAAGTTTATAAGATTATGGTTATGTTTGGCTTAGGTGAAAAAAACAAAGAAAGAGCTAAACAAGCCAACAAAGAGTTACGTGAAGTATTCAAAGATTCAGTTGAATTTAGCTGGTCTGGAGAAATGATTGAAATTACTCCAAAAGGATGTTCTAAAGCTAATGGATTGAAATTTTACGAAGAATACTTTAATATTAATCACAGCGACATTTATGTCGTTGGTGATTCTGGTAACGACATATCCATGTTTAATGAATATAAAGAAAACAGTTTCTGTATGGCTCACGCACCGCTATCGGTTTCGAAGTATGCTAGCCATACGTTGAAAAAATTCAAAGACCTAGAAAACTATGTCATGAAGAAGGAAGGAAAAATTGATGAATAATTATTCAAAAACAATCGCGTCATTACTTCATTATAATGACGTCATCCGTGGCACATTAGAATATGCCATTCGTAAAGAAAGTTACGATAAAAAATTCTATGATCTTCGCAAAAAAGAAGTAAAACTCGAAATTGAAAATCAAACACCTTTAAAAGTTTGCTTAGATAATTCTGGTGAACAAGGACAAAAAGTATTTGAACAAATCAATAATTTCTATGATGAAATTTATGGTGATGATTCAACAATCGTTAAAGATCGTCAAGAAGGAATTTCAGTTGATCACGCTCAAAATATTACAATCTTAGAGCAAACTATTCAATTACACGAAGTTATTAACGACATTGTTAATGCTCATGTTAGTGGAGCGATTCAAAATCAACAATTTGAAAAAAATGTCTTAGAACAAGTTCTTAAAATCGATGAATTATATTATCGTGGATTTGCATTCCGTTTATTACTTGATGAATTAGATTATTTATTCGCTGAATACAATAAAGCAAGACAAGAAGCTAAAGGCGGAATTACTCCACAATCTAATTTCATTCAAAATGACCTTTCAAAAGTTGTTAATCTTTGCAATTTAACAAGACAAAAATCACACATTACTTCATCAGATTATTATGAAGTAGTTGATCCATTATTCGCTCTTATTGAAATGACTAGTGGAAGACGTGATTTACCTGTAGGTAAAAACTTTGGTCAAGTTATTTCTGAATTAAAGAAAATTATTATTGACCATTTAATTAGATGGGAAAATGAATGGAAAGGATGTTATATTCCATTCATGAATCAATTTATTGAAGAAGCTCGTGCTGAAGCTCAAAAAGCCCAACCACAAGCTTAATAAACTCTTGATTGAGTAGGAGGATTATTATGGCAAAAGAAAATGTGTCAGTTTCCGGCAAAGAATTAGCTTGGTATATTAGTGGTGGAACAATTGCTTTAGCAGGATTTGCTTTAATTATTGTTTCTTTAATTGAAAATTTAGCGAATTCCGTTATTTTACGTCAAGCGGATGCTAAAATCGCTGAAGCGTTAAAATGGTCAACAGGCGATTGGGGATTTTTTAGAATCATGGGATTAATCCTTTTCGCAGTAGGCATTGCGTGGTTTGTCATCTCTCTTGCCGTAAATGCTAAAAAAGCTGATCGCGCTGGTGAAAAAAGCCAACGCCGTGCTTCACGTCATGGAGCAATTAATCTTGAAGCAATCGAAGCTGCTAACGCTCCAAAAACTGTTGAAGCTACTCCAGTAGAACAACCTAAAGCTGAATAATTATTAACAAAAATAAATTAGCACTCGAAAGAGTGCTTTTTTATATTTATAATATAATCATGAATTTCAAATCAACAAATCCTAATATTTCCCTTATCGAAGATTATTATAATCATTTCGAAGAAGAAAACCGTTTAAGTACTAGACATGGACAAGTCGAATTTTTAACAACAATCAAATATATATTAGAAATATTAAATAATGATAAATCAAAAAAGATAATTGATATCGGAGCAGGTACTGGAAGATATAGTGTTTATTTAGATTCTTTAGGATATGATGTTACCGCAGTTGAATTAGTTCAACACAATATTGATGTTTTTAAAAATAAAAAATCGAATGTGAAAATTCATCAAGGAAACGCTTTAGATTTATCAATGTTTAATGATGATACTTTTGATGTAACTTTATTGTTTGGACCAATGTATCATTTATTAAATAAAGATGAACAATTAAAAGCTTTAAGTGAAGCTAAAAGAATTACCAAAAAAGATGGCTTTATTTTAATAAGTTATTATATGAATGAATATGCTGTTATTACTTACGCGATAGTGAAAGGACATATTTTAGAATGTTTAAATAATGGTCAACTTGATGAAAATTATCACACAAAACCAATTGATGGTGATTTATACACAATGGTGAGAATTGAAGATATTGATGAATTTAACCGATTATTAAATTTAAAAAGATATAAAATTATCGCTCAAGATGGAGCGTCAGATTATATTAGAAGTGCAATAACAAGATTAAGCGAAGAACAATTCCAAGAATATGTAAAATATCATTTTTCAATTGCAGAACGTCCTGATCTTATTGGAGCGAGTTCGCATGTATTAGATATCGTTAAAAAATAATATAAATATTATTTACGTGACATAAAACCATTCATTAGAATTATCATTAATGTGTTATAAAATTAAAATTTTTTTAAAATTATAACACTTTTTTATAATTAATTATCTTAAAGATCGATTCATTTGATTAATACATTTTTCTTTTGCCTTAAATTGAACTAAAAGAAAAAAAGGCTTGGTACTGACTGAAATCATTGTATCAAACCTATGCTCGTTATATGTCAAAGTAGAAATGTTTTAATACAATTTTTAGCACCTCTACTTTTAAATCGTGTAAAAAAGTTAGCACCCTTCGTTAATAATTTTGATTTAATTCGATTAATTGCTTCTATATACATAATCCAATGGCGAGAAAATGGCATCTGAATTAATCCTTTTATATATTTACTACACCAATAATTAACTAACCATACTTCACTAATCTCAACACCTTTTAATTCATTACCAGGTGTAATAATAGGAGCATTGATTCTTTTTATGTAATCATCAGTAAAAAGAATTTGATTATTTTATTCAATCAATTCATGAGCAACAATATCTTCAATTCTAAAAATATGCCAAATGGAATATGCTATTGTCTTACTATGATATCCATCCGCATTTTTAAATGGCATTTTACTAAAATCATCGACAGACAACTCATTATATATTCGAGTGATTTGTTCAAATAATATATTTCTCAATGGGATATTAATTTATCTACACCAGCATCAAAAGTAGCTTCTTTCGATATTAGTGTTTGCATCTCTTTATTTTTTCTGGCCACAATTTGTTCATAATAATTCACCTTCGAATAGGGTACTATTGATCATTTTAATACCTCCCAATAACCAGTTTTATTTGAGCCGATACGTTTTATGATAGAATTTTTCTTCAAAAATGCTAAAGCACGTTCTACAGTTGCATCACTTACATTTAATTTATTAACAAGCATTATTGTAGTGATATTAGGATTATTTCTTATCTCATTTAAAATACGTTCTTGATTTCGATTTAAATACAATTTTATACCCTCAGTTATTCCTTCTTTAATTCCCTCATTCTTAACTCCAGTGCCGATTGACACAACAGATGTGTTAATCGAATTAATAAAATTATAGGGAATGGTAACTATGATAAAGCTATCTTCGAATCGAATTGACTTTTCACCAAAAGCTTTAATGATAGTAGGAACGCCTCGCCCTGTTCTTTCTGAAATATGTAATTGTAAAAATATGTCAGATAATTCATTATTCACAGGTTTACTTTCACCTAATAAAAAGCCCTTTTGTGTTTGACCAAATGGTATTCCACCATGTGATAATATCTCTATTCTGTCAGTAAATACTGCTATTTGAGGTGCATTACCATCAATCCATTTATTATGAACAACGGCATTAACAATAGCTTCTCTAATCGCATCAGGATCAAACAAAAGTGTTTCAAGTCTTTCAACTTTTCTATTTTCTTCGTCAGCTTGAGGAATGTTTATTGCTTCAAAGTATGATAGGATTTCTTCAAGAGATAACAATATGCATTTATATCCATAATCCTTCACTGAATAGAGAACATCAGCTTTTGTTTTCCCAGCAAATGTAGAGATCCTGAATGTATATGGGTTTTGATCAGAAAGAAGCTCCGCAAGTTTATTATACTTATCGTTAGTAATTAGCTTCAAATTTTTCTTATATGTATCGTTATTGAGGTATATACCTTTAGAAGCATAATAAGTTAATAAACCACCAAATGTAAGTTCTTGATTATTTGATTCTTCCTTTATTAATGATGGCTTACCTTCACTCAATATTTTAAATAGATCCACTTCTCTATATGGATAATCGTTTAAACATGCCTTACTAGAATCGATTCTCAAAAATCTTTTGCCATTAAATGATGTTGGATATTTTTCGGCACAAGGTATTTTTAAAACGACTAATCCCAATTCTTTATAATCTTCAAATTTAAAGTGAATACTTGGATTAAGATTTCTAGCTAAATAGTTTTCTAAAGGCTCTTTTTTATAATCAATTTGATAATTAAATGATGTACCTACGATAGTTCTTGTTTTATCTTGAACTCCCCAAATAAAATAGCCATATGGTTGTCCTTTTAGCGCAGCTCCATTTGATAAAGAAGAAATATACTCACCAAGTTGCTCTGGATTAAACCAATTCTCTTTAAATTCAATCCACTCGCATTCATTATTGTTATTTATTAAGTCTAAAATGAAATCTTTTTGCATCTTATTATCCTCACTTTATGCGTAAATCATATCATATTACCAACTATTTTTTAAATAAAATGAGGGAATAAATGAGGGAATAAATGAGGGATAAACTGTGATGATGAAATCAATTTATTGGAAATCGTGTAAAATTTTTAGCACCCTAGCCTCAAATCGTGTAAACAGGATTTAGAGCTTCTTAATATCCTTATAATAATTAGCTGTCTAGAAATCAAAAAAGAAACCAGAATTACCCTATTATCTAAGTTCGCACCTATTCTAAATACAAAAAAAGGCTTGATACTGATAGAAATCATTGTATCAAACCTATTCTACTAATATGGCGGAGAATTGGAGATTCGAACTCCAGCGCCGGTTAAAGCCTACGAGCTTTCCAAGCCCGCCCCTTCAGCCACTTGGGTAATTCTCCGTTTTTTGAATTATATGTGTTAAAAAACAAAAATTCAATATACAATATTGTTAATCATTTTATGAAAAACATTACTATAACTAATTTAGAATCAAATCAAAGAATTGATAAATATGTTCGCAAATACTTAAATGAAGCTCCATTAAGCTTTATTTATCGTTTATTTCGTAAAAAAGATATTAAAGTAAATGGTCATTGGGTAAAAGAAAATTATATTATTCAAGAAAATGATGTTGTTTCAATATATGTAACTGATTCTCAATTAGAAGAATTTAATAAACCAAAAGAAGCTTTGAAAAAAGATTTAAATTATCCGATTGTTTATGAAGATGAAAATATATTAATTATTAATAAACCTCGTGGAGTGTTAGTTCACGGAGATCAAAATGAAAAAAGAATTACTTTAGCCAATGAAGTATTAAATTATTTATATTTTAAAGGACAATATAATCCAAAAGATAATAAAGGATTTATTCCCGCACCTGCTCATCGATTAGATCGAAATACTTCAGGTCTTATTATGTTTGCTAAAAATTTAGAATCTTTACAAATATTAGAACAGTTATTAAAAGATAAAAACAATCTTGAAAAGCATTATTTAGCGTTAGTTGTAGGAAAAATAGATTCACCAATGGAAATTGACGCTCCACTAATTAAAAATGAAAAAACTGGATTAGTCAAAGTTGGCAATGTAAAAAATGGAGCGTTATCTGCAAAAAGCATCGTCGTTCCTTATCAAAATTTTAAACAATATAGTTTAGTAGATGTTAATTTAATTACTGGAAGAACACATCAAATTCGTGTTCATCTTTCATATATCAATCATCCAATTATTGGTGATTCAAAATACGGTAATTTCACGATTAACCGCCAATTTAAAGAACAATACAATTTTGAAAACCAATTTTTGCACGCATACAAAATTATCTTTAAAAATGTAAGCGGGAAATTATCATATTTATCAAATAAAACATTTGAAATTAAATTAAATAAACAATATTTAGACTTAATTAAGAAAATCTCTTAGATAATATTTCTTTTAAAGAATAATAAATACCATCGTGGTCATTATCGTGTTCAGTAATAATTGTCGCGCTTTCTTTTACGCGGCTTTTTGAATTCGACATAGCGACAGAAATGGAAGCATGTTCAAATAATTCAATATCGTTATCTGCATCACCATAAACAATGATATGGTCTTTATCAATATCATACATCGACGCAATATCGAGCATACATCCACCTTTAGATGCCTCAATTCGATATAATTCAAAATAAGGCGCATCTGTCCAAAATCTCGCACGAATATTATGGTGCTTATTAACAGTGTTAAAAATAAAATCTTTATCGATTGTGCCTTTTAATCTCGCAATAAAAGTTAAAGGAGGTTCTTTTAATGTATCTCTTACATCTCCTTTAATCATATTCATTCCTTCATACCAAAAATAATTTTTTAAATATGAATCTTCTTTATCTAAATAAATATTGGTTTCTGACTCACACATTACTTTACAAATTGTTGTTCCTAAATCGGTAATAATTTGTTTAACATCTTCAATTGGAAAAGTAAAAGCAGTGGAATCATATTCTTTATTATATGGATTAGTGACGAACGCTCCATTATAACAAATCATTGGAGTATCTAATTTTAATTCGTCATAATATGAAATCATTGAACGAACTGGTCGACCGCTAGCCAAAATGATTTTATGGCCTTGTTTAGATAATTCCAATAAATAATTTTTAGTTAACAAAGAAATCTCCTTACGTTTATTAAGAAGAGTTCCATCCATATCAAGAACAATTAAACATTTATCCATTATTTTAAAGTATATAATCCAACCGCTTGTTGAACGCGTTTAAGCGTTTCTTTCGCGGCTTTTGAAGCGCGAATTTGTCCTTCTTTTAATACTTCATCAACGATGCCAGAATTAATAATTTGTTCATATCTTGCTTTAAATGGTTCCATTTCATTAATTAATGCATCAGCGACACTTCTTTTGAAATCGCCATAACCTTTATTAGCGAATTCTTGTTCGATTTCTTCCATTGTTTTATTAGTTAATGCTGAATATATCGTCATTAAATTTGATATACCTGGCTTATTAACAACATCATATTTAACTTCATGTCCTAAATCAGTGACTGCAGACATAATTTTTTTACGCATTGTTTTTAAATCATCGCTTAAATAAATATCGCCTTTAGGATCAGATTTAGACATTTTCTTAGTTGGATCAGATAATGACATAATACGTTTACCAACTTTAGTTACTTCCGCTTTTGGCATAACTAAAACATCACCATAACGATTATTAAAACGCTTGACTAAATCACGCGCTAATTCGACGTGTTGAACTTGGTCTTCGCCAACTGGAATTCGAGGTGCATCATATAAAACAATATCAGCAGCCATCAAAACTGGATAAGCAAATAATCCTAATCCAATCGCATTGTTATCCATCTTTTGAGTTTTATCTTTATATTGAGTCATTCTTGATAATTCACCCATATATAAATAATTTTGTAAAATAATAGCTAATTCTGAATGTTCATGAACTGAACTTTGTAAAAAGATAGTAGTTGTTTTTGGGTCGAGTCCGGCTGCTAAATAATATGCAGCGATATCGCGTGAATTGTTTCTTAATGTTTTTGGGTCAATTGGTAAAGTCAAAGCGTGGAGATCCGCGATAAAAATAAATGGTTCTCCATCGTGTTGCACGCGAGCGAAGTTTTTAATTGCTCCAATATAATTTCCTAATGTTAATTGTCCTGTTGGTTTAATACCGCTTAAAATTCTTGCCATAAATGTGTCCTAAAAAAATATTGACTATATTATAGTCTTAATATTTTATTCGGTCAATTTATCAATATAAACATTTAATAATTTGCTACAATTGATATAATATTATTTGAGATAGGAACCAATATGATTAGATTATATACATCGCCTAGTTGCTCAAGTTGCCGTAAAGTAAAAAAATTCTTTGACGAAGAAGGGATCCCTTATGTCGAAAAGAATATTTTTAATTCGACTTTAAATCCAAATGAATTAAAAGAAATGATTACCAAATCCGAGAATGGCACGGATGACATTATTTCTAAAAAATCTAAAATAATTAAAGAAGGCAACGTCGATATTGATTCAATGACTATTTCTCAATTAATTAATTTTATTCGCAAGAACCCAAGCATTTTAAAACGTCCAATTATGATCGAAGACCACAAAATGCAAGTTGGTTATAATAAAGAAGAAATCAGAACATTCATTCCTCGCGCGAAAAGAATCGCTCAAATCGCATGTGATCATTTAGGAATGTGCGGCGAATCATGGAATGATGAAGATGATGATTAAGAAGTCGCTCGAACAGATTTAGGAATATTATCTCCTTTAAAGGGGATATTTTCTTTTTTAAACCAACTTTTCGCGTATTGTTCAGCTTCTAATAAAGTTGGACCTTCAATTTCGATTTCATAATCGACAATATTTTTGTAATAACTTTTATCGATGCAAATTAAGTATTTTCCATCTAAAAAAGATAATCTTTCAGTAATTAATGAACCTGATAAATATAAATCTTTCTCATCAACATTAATTTGATGAAGATAATCTTTTATTTCTCCGTTTGGCAAAATACATTTTTGAATTAATTGTTGTCTTGTAAATGAATCAATTGGTTGCTTGATTTCTAAATTACCTTCTTTAATAGGGGCTTTAACATATAAATTAATCGAATCTTGTTTAGTTCTAATTCTTAAACATATCTTTAAATTTTTTAAAATATCATTTCGATCATTAAAATAGATATTTTCTTGTGTAATCAATTTTCCTAAATGAAAATATTTATTATATAAATATAAATATTGTTGTTCATTGATCATTGATTTAATTTCACATTCTAAATGATTTGCCATATTGTCCTTTCTTCACTATAATGAAGTCATGAATATATTTTATAGTGATTTAACCGAAAGTCCATTCAATAATTTTCTAAAACAATATGGTGTTTGGATTGCCATTAGTTTTGCTTTAATTATTGTCATTGTTTTATCAATCTTTTTAATTGTTTCATTATTAAAAAAGAAATCATTAAATAAACAATCACAAATTAATAACATTGATAATGATGAAGTGCTAATTTCTTTAGGTGGTAAAGATAATATTATTGAACATTTTGTCAATGGTTCACGATTATCATTAATTTTAAAAAATTATGATCTTGTCAATATTGAAAAATTAAATGAATTAGGATTTCCTAGTGTAATTAAAATGTCAAATAAAATCACCCTCGTTTATGAAGGTGATTTAGAATCATTAGCGAAAAGAATATTTAATGAATAATTACTTGATATTAAAGACATGTCTTTTAATATCTTCTAATGGAAAGCCAACAACATTATAATAGCTTCCCTCAATTGATTTGACTAAATTAAATTGTTTATCTTGAATACCATACGCGCCGGCTTTATCCATTGGAGAGCCGCTTTTTATATATTCTTTAATTAATTCATCACTTAATTCATTAAAATAAACATATGTTCTAACACTTCTTGAAACTTCTTTATTTTTAGAAATAAATGTATAACCAGAAATAACAACGTGTTTATGACCACTTAACATTTTTAGCATATTATAAGCGTCTTCTTCATTTTTTGGTTTTCCTAATACAAGGTTGTTATATATAACAACTGTATCGCACGCTAAAACGTCATCATTTGGATGCTTCATCGCCACATCATAGGCTTTTAATTTTGATAGTTCTAAAGCCATATCTGATGCTGGAACGTGCAATGAACTTTCATCTGCATTAGATGGAATTACAACAAAATCAGAAGTAATTTGTTTGATTAATTCTCTTCTTCGAGGAGATTGACTAGCTAAAATTAACATTTTTCTAATACCGAAACAACAACTGTTGGTTTACGTTCTACTTTACGATAAACATAATTACGTATTTCGCGACGTAAATTATGTTCAATTTCTTCCGTATTCATTTTTTCTTTAATCGTTAATAATGTGACTTTATCCGCAATTTCTTTAATGCTAGAAATAAATGCATCACTATAAATAAATCCTTTAACGATAATTTCTGGACTTACAACAACTTTATTATTGTTAATTGCCAAAACAACATTAATATATCCATCATTTTTCATCTCTTCTCTTTCTTGGAGAGTAAATTGTGATACCGCTCCAATATTTTTACCGTCGATATATATTGGATCAGCTGGGAAAGAATTACCTTCAACGATACGATGGTTAATCATTTGTAATGTTTCTCCATTTTTTAAGACAAAGACATTTTTTGGATCAACACCAACTGTAGTGGCAATTTCACCATGAATTTTTAACATGCGATAATCACCGTGAATTGGCATAAAATATTTTGGTTTAACTAAACGAAGCATTAATCTTAATTCTTGTTTTGAAGGGTGGCCAGATGAGTGGACGTCTTTTAATATTGTATTAGTTAGAACATTCGCTCCTTGATGGGCGATTTTATTAACTACGCGATCAATTAACACTCCATTACCCGGAATAGCGGAAGATGAAAACACCACAGTGTCTCCAGGATTAATTCTCATATGTGGATTATCTCCGTTTGCGATTTTGCTTAAAGCCGCCATTGGTTCACCTTGTGATCCAGTGCATAATACACATATTTGATTTGGTTTATATTGATTAATATCAGAAACAGGTACGATATAACGATCAGGGACTTTAATATATCCAAAATCACGAGCAATATTAATAACTGTTTCCATACTTCTTCCGATTACAGTAATATATCGGTCATGTTCAATTGCAGCTTGAACGATTTGTTGGATACGAGAAATGTTGGAAGAGAAAGTAGAAAATAATATTCTTCCGATAGCGGTATCAAAAATATCGTAAATTGATTGATATACATTTTTTTCACTTGGAGTATATCCTTCAATTTCAGCATTAGTTGAATCGCTTAATAATAAATCAACACCTGATGAACCAATCATCGCAATTTTTGATAAATTAATATTTTCACCAACAGGAGTTAAGTCGATTTTAAAATCCCCAGTATGGACAACTCGACCTTGTGGAGTATCAACACAAATACCATAGGAATCAGGGATAGAGTGAGTTACATGGAAAAATGAAACAGTGAAATCACCACAAGAAATAACATCATCTTCATCATAAACAATAATTTCGACTGGAGTTTTAATTCTCATGTCATCTAATTTATGTTTGATTAAAGCTGCCGCTAATTTTGGAGCGTATATAACTGGTATATATAAAGTTTGAAGTAAGAAAGGAATTCCACCGATATGGTCTTCGTGGCCATGAGTAATAAATAAAGCTTTGATTTTTCTTTGATTATTTTTAAGTCTTGTATAGTCTGGTATTACATAATTAACACCCGGTAAATTAGCTTCAGGAAAACGAACACCTGCGTCGATGACGATGATGTTTTTTTCATTTTCAATACAATAAGTATTTTTTCCCACTTCACATAGTCCGCCTAAGGCGTAAATGTAAACTGGCTCGCTAGAAATTGCCATAACACACTCCTTCAAAATAAATCAAAAATAACAAAAATCAAATGAATTATACCAATTAATACTTTTAATGCAATAAATTGCTTTAAAAAGGAAACATTTTTAAATTAATTGGCCACTTGGATCTTTATAGAATGGGTCTTTTTTATTAATATGGTCGTAATATAATATGCCATCAAGATGGTCTAATTCATGTTGTAATACAATCGCATCATAACCTCTTGCGGTTATAAATATTTCTTTATCTTGAATTGCATCAAAGGCTTTAACGATTATTTTAAAATAACGATAAACATAGCCTTGGTGGTCATCATCAACTGAAAGACATCCTTCACCATTAGATAACGCGACTTTTTTCACTGAATTCGATACAATTTTTGGATTTAATAAAGCATAAGTCACATATGTGACATTATCGTTTTGATCATATTTAGGATAATGAACCGCTAAAGCGCGAATATTTCTTCCAACTTGTGGAGCGGCTAATCCAACACCTTCACGAATTTTATATTTTTCTTTTAATTGTTCATCTTGAGAAATCTTTAAATAATCAACCATTTCCAAAACAAATTCCTTATCTTCTTTTGTATAAGGAACCTCAACAGGAACACACTTTTGTCTTAGTGATGGTTTATTATCTTTAACAATTTTAAATAGCATATTTCTCAACCGAGTAAATTGTATCATAAATAAAATAAATTTGATAAAATATTAAACGATGAATGAACAAATATTAAATAAGTGTCAATTATTAAAAGAGGCGATTGAAAAAGATCCGCGAATTTTGTTGTTAAATCAATTAGAAAAAGAAATTGAAAACAATGAAGAAGTAATGGTTTTATCATATAAAAAAGATGTCGCATTAGCGAATTATGAAGATGTAATTAAATATTTTAAAGATGATCAAGATAAAATCCAAAAGGCTCAAAAATTATTAGCGGAATCAAAATACAATTTAGATATCCATCCATTAGTGAAACAATATAACAAAGCTTATTTAGAAGTGAAATTAATGTACGAAGAAATAAATAATCAATTATTTTATATTTTTCGAACTCATCATAAGAATTGTGAGAATAAATCATGATTAGAATTATCGCTGGAAAATTTCGTGGAAGAACAATTGATACCCCAAATGTTCAAACAACAAAACCAACAATGGACCGTGTTCGTGCAGGAATGTTTTCAGCGATTAATTTTGATATATATAATTCCGTTGTTTTAGATTTATTTGCTGGTTCAGGCTCTTTTGGCTTTGAGTGTTTGTCTAGAGGAGCGAGTCATGCTTCGTTTGTAGAATTAAATGACGAGGCTTATCGAGTTATTCAAAGAAACGCTGGAAGATTACAAGTAATAAATAATATTGAAATATATAAAGAAGATGTTTTAACTTTTTTAAACAATTCAAAACCACAGTCATATGATATAATTTTTGCTGATCCTCCATATAAATTAGATGTATATAATGATTTATTATCTATTATTATTAATAAGGAATTATTGAAAGATAATGGAATATTAATTCTTGAAAGCGATAATAATTTAAATATAATTAATCCATATTTTAAAAAAATAAAACAATATAAATATGGACTCGCATATATAACAATATTAAGGAAATAATAAAAATGAAGATTGCTATTTATCCAGGAAGCTTTGATCCAATTACAATTGGTCATATCGATATATTGAAAAGAGCATTAAATATTTTTGATGAAATAATTATTTTAGTAGCAGATAATCCTCACAAGAAAAGTCGCTTCAGTGTTCAAGAAAGAGTTGAAATGATTAAAGAGACTGTTAAAGAATATCACAATGTTAAAGTTGATTATTCTTCTGGATTATCAGTTAAATATGCAAAAGATCATCACGCGACTCATTTAATTAGAGGATTAAGAGCAGTTACTGATTTCGAATACGAATTCCAATTTAGTGAAGCTAATGAATTCATTGATAAAGATATCGACATTGTCTTCTTCATGTCTCATAAAGAAACAACATTTATCTCATCTTCTACGATTGATGAACTATATCAAAACGGAATTGATATTTCTCCGTTAGTGCCACCTTCAGTTATTGAACACTACAAAAAAAGATAGAAAAAACCACATCGTGCGATGTGGTTTTCTTCTATAAAATATATTGATTATTATTCAATTGCGAAGTCACCTTCGTGATTCCAACAATCAAGTAATAAGTCAGCTTTATTTGAAGATTTGTCTCCAGGTACACCGAACATTACTTCAGAAACGATATTGCCTGATGGGTTTGAATCAGTGTTATCAATAAGAAGGATAGTAGGGGTAAGGAAATCAGTTGAAGCTTCACTCATCGCTGTTAAGTCAGCATCAGAGAGTTTTCCATTACGATAATAATCAGATTCGAATGCATTTGCAGCAGCTTGTTCAAAGAAATAAATGTGGCGATCTAAATATTGAACAAAAGCTGATTTTGATGAAGTAGTTTGATCTGTTACTTCATCAGTGAAAATTGTATACATAGCAAATTTTTCACCAGCATTTTTTGGAGAATATTTGCTGTTCCATCCATCAGATAATACTTGGAATCCTTCTTTAGCTTCAACACAGCTAGAACAATCGCTTGAAACATAAACGAGGAAGAATTTGTCTCCATATTGGCCAACTTCTTCATTTTCAATAGCGTTTGTAATTTGATCAGCATCAGATTTGCTTCCACCAACAAGTGTTTTTTGGAACTTTGTATAATATGCTTCACTTGAATTTAAATCATCATTTAATTTAGTAATTCCTTTAACGATAGAAGGGATAGCGAAGATAATGCCAAAAATAAGTCCAACGATAAGAAGTGGTTGAATCCAAGCAGTATCTTTAATCCAGTTCCAAATTTTCTTAAAGAATGCTCCAATTGCGTTTAATACTACCATATATTTTCTGCCTCCTTAAAAAGCGACGATTGTAATTTTAACCTATATAAATATAGAAATCAACAAACAAAAATAATTAATTAATTCCATCTAACAAAAGTTAGATAACAAATTAATTGCTATCATTTTAACAAATATTGTTTAAAAATAAATATTTTTTGGTAGAATATTTGCGTTTGATAACAAATTATGGCTAAAAAAAGAACATTACAAAGTAAAATATCGTCATTCTTATATAACCACATTTGGTTAAAAATGACTCTTGAATATATGGCAACATTATTTGCAACAATTATTTCTGCAGTTTTGTTTGCCTTTGGTATTTGCGTTTTTTGTTCTCCATCTAACCCAGAATTAGGTTCATTTGTTACTGGTGGAGCTTCTGGTGCCGCTCAAATAGTGGAATTATTAATTAACATTATTGCTCCTTCAACAAAAGAATATCATTTTATTTATTCAGTTGCTTTCGCTTTGATAAATCTTCCAATATTAATTATTGCATTTAAAGGAATCGGATTAAGATTTTCATTATTTACTGTTTTAAATGTTATTTTAGTTTCAGGTGCGACATACGTATTTAGAAACGTTCCATTTTTTATTAATGAATTATCAAAATTAGCAATGTATATTTCTCTTCACGGTGGTGGCTATATTTCCCGTGCTTTATTTGGTGGCGTATTTACTGGTCTTAGTAGCGCGATTGCATTTAAAGTTGAAACTTCAACAGGTGGAATTGATGTTGTTTCTTATTATTTAGCATTAAAGAAATCAACATCTGTTGGAAAATATTCAACATATATTAATAGTGGTATTATCGCATTATATACAATTTTAGTATTAATTGATAATAGAGGAGATTCTTGGGAAGTTTCTGCAACATGTTTATTATATTCAGTAATGTATATGTTAGTCGCGATGTTAATAATCGATTTTATCAATGTTAGAAATAAGAAAATTCAATTGCAAATCATTACCAAAAATCCGGACTTACCTAATTATTTATTGGCTCAAGTTCCTCATGGGGCAACCGTCGTTAAGGGCAAGGGAGCGTTCTCTGGAGAAGAGCGCATTGTCATCTATATGGTTATTCAATCTCTCGAATTAAAAAATGTCATTAAATTGATTAAAGAATTAGATAAAGATAGCTTCGTTGGAGTAACATCGCTTCAGCAAGTATATGGTCGATTCTTTATTAAGCCAGTTAAATAACACCCATAAGGGTGTTTTTTAATAATAAATAATTAATTCTATTTTTTTCATTAATTTTTTTCGCTTAAAAAATACGAATAAATAAGATGAAATAATTTAAAAAATCAATTAAATATTTAATTGAAAAATCTTTTTAAAATCATCTTTATTTTGTAATACTCATTTTATTGAGTATAATATTAAACGTATTTATGACCATTGAAAAAATTACAATCATTATTTCCATAACATTAATCGTCATATGCTTATTAGCGATTCTTTTTTCAATTGTCATTTATCGAAAAAATATTCGTAAAACTAAATTAGAATATGCTGAAACAAAAAACTCATTGAGAGTGTTTGTTTTAAAAATTAAATCCGGTGAATGCATTTCATTTAATCGCTCAAATTTATCAAGAAAAAAACAATCTACAATTACTCAATTTTATAATGAATTCCCTAGTGAAGAACGTCAAAGATTAATATTATGGATTGGCGATCTTCTCGATCCATCAAAAGACGCGCCTAAATATTTAGATATTAATGTTTTAGTTAACAAAAATAAGAAATCATATTTTTCAATGCTTTTAGTGGAAAAAATTGATTATCACAATCAAATTATTCACATTAATTCTTATTTATTAAAATATATGACTAGACATTCTTCTTTAGGAAAAGAAAATGTTCGTTTCTTAAATCGTGAAGATTTTATTAAAGCGATTGAAAATTCTAAGCAACAAAAAGGAATGACTTTTTGTTTAATTTTCTATTATTCCAACCCTGGATACATTGATAAAGAAATATCCCATTTAGCATTTACCAAAATTAAAGATGTTTTATTAAATTATTGCTCAAAAGAAATATTATTTAATGAATATTCAAATCATCAAATATTAATTTCTCATCTTTCGATTTACACCAAATCAAAAGCTATGCAATTTATTAAAACAATTAGTAACGATATTTTAAAAATCCTTACTCTTCATTCATTATCTGATTTAATTTCTTTTTCTTTTGGTGCAGCTGAAAATAATTTATTTATTGGAAACGCAAAAGAATTGATTTCAAATATTGTGTCAGTCGCCGATATCGCTAAAGAAGATAATGTCGAAATAACTTGGTATCAACAAGGAATGAAATTAGATGAATTAGGTGACTTACAATCAAGAACTGAAGTCGAAAGAATTATAAAAGAAAAACGCCTTAAATATTTATTTAGACCAATTTACGATGTAACAAATAATAAGATATTAGGATATGAATCAATTACTAAACCAATTGAAACAATATTCGATAATATTTTTGAACTAAAAAAATACGCTGCTAAAACAGGAGATGATAAAGAATTATTTTCCACAGTAGCAAGAAACGCTATTTCAAGATTCATTTCGGAAAAAAATGATTTATCTTCAACAGTCTTTTTCCCAGTTTCATACCAAGAAATACCTTATTTATTTAGAACATTGTCACATATTAGTGATGTCAAAGACATTAACATTGTATTAACATTTGATGAAATTGATTTTGAAAATGCTTCTTTTGGTAATGCTGAAGATTCAATTGCTAATCAATTAAGACTATTTAAATCACGTGGTTATGAAGTCGCTATATTCCTTCAAGACACCCAATTAGCGCTCCCCCATGAAATATATGCAATGAGTGATTATTTCTTCATCGATGTTTCCGATATTAGTGTCAAACAAGTCGCAACTGCGAGAAATATTACTTCTTTACATGGATTAATTGAAAGATTACTTCCATTTAAAAGAAAAATTATTACAATTAATATCGCAAACTGGTCAGCGACTGAATTGATGATGAAATTAGGAATCGAATATATTTCTGGAGATGTCATCGCTCCAAGTGATGAAATGGTATTACCACTTTCACCAAAATCAATTAAGAAAATTAATTCAATTAATAATATCTAGGAGATATAAAAAATATGGAAAACAAAAACGAATCAATTACAAGACAAGAAGACGATTTCGCTCAATGGTATACTGATGTATGCAAAAAAGCGGAATTAATGGATTATTCTTCCACAAAGGGTTTTATTATTTATCGACCATATGGTTATGCAATGTGGGAATTAATTCAAAAAGATCTTGATGCTAGATTTAAAGAATTAGGCGTTCAAAATGTTTATATGCCTTTAGTCATCCCTGAATCACTTCTTCAAAAAGAAAAAGATCACATTGAAGGATTTGCTCCTGAATGTTTAGTTGCCACTCAAGGTGGTAAAAATCAATTGGAAGAAAAATTAATTATTCGTCCAACTTCTGAAACTGTATTTTGTGATCATTTTGCAAAAATTATTTCTTCATATCGTGATTTACCACTTCAATATAACCAATGGTGTTCAGTCGTTCGTTGGGAAAAAACAACACGTCCATTTTTAAGAGGCAGTGAATTTTTGTGGCAAGAAGGTCATACTATGTATGAAACCGAAGATGAAGCTAGAAATGATGCGATTACAATGCTCAATACTTATGATGATTGTGGTCGTGATTTATTAGCAATTCCTTTTGTTAAAGGAAAGAAAACAGATAAAGAAAAATTTGCTGGAGCAGAAGAAACATATTCAATTGAAGCATTAATGCCAGATGGAAAAGGCCTTCAAAGTGGTACAACCCATTATTTTGGCACTGGATTTGCTAAAGCATTCAATATTCAATATTTAGGAAAAGATAATAAAATTCATACTCCTCACGAAACTTCTTGGGGTGTTTCAACTCGTTTATTAGGTGCAATCATTATGGTTCACGGAGACGATAATGGTTTAGTTCTTCCACCAAATGTCGCCCCAATCCAAGTAGTCATTATTCCAATTCAACAAAAGAAAGAAGAAGTAATGAACAAAGCTAATGAATATTATCAAACATTAAAGAAAGCGGGTATTAGAGTAAAATTAGATGATTCTAATAACACTCCTGGATGGAAATATTCTGAATGGGAAATGAAAGGAGTGCCACTTCGCCTTGAAGTTGGACCACGCGATATTCAAAATGGTGTCTTTGTTTTAGCTAAACGTAATACTGGTGAAAAAATCATTGTTAAAGATGATGAATTATTATCAAAAATTGATGAATTATTAAAAACAATTCACACCGAGATGTATAACAAAGCAAAACAATATTTAGACCATCACATGACAAGAGTTAATTCATTAGAACAATTACAAGACGCATTAGATAATAAAGGTGGCTACGCTGAAATGATGTGGTGTGGTAATGAAGAATGCGAAAATAAAATTAAACAACTTTACCAAGCAACATCTAGATGTATGCCATTTAATCAAAAGCCATTTGGAGATACATGTCCTTGCTGTGGTAAAAAAGCTGACAAGGTTGTCTTATTTGCGAGAGCGTATTAATTATGTTGTTAACAATTATTTTAGCAATTTTAGCTTTGGTTTCATCCGGATTAATTTATTATTTTGGCTTTTTTGTTGATGGACTTGGCACAACTTGGTATTCCTTTGTTATAAGCATTGTTTCAATTCCAGTGTTTTATTATATTTGGATGGCGATTTCTTTATTAATCTTATTATTTTTCTCAGCTTTTATTAACCGCAATAAACCAGTTGATAAACCAAATAAATTCGCTAATTTTTTAGTATATGAAGTTGTCTTTCAAATTAATTTAGTTGCTAATGTTCGCCTTCATAAAACTGGATTAAGTCAAATTCCTAATGGACCATGTTTAATTGTTTATAACCATACTTCGAAATTTGATCCAATGTTTATTATGGATAAATTACATCGTAAAAACATTATATGTGTGACTAAACCGGAGAATTTAAGAATTCCTATTTGTGGACCATTTATTTATAAAGCTGGATATATTCCAGTAAATAGAGAAGATGACAAAGAAGGAATGAAAGCGATTTTAAAAGCGATTGATTTTATTAAAAATTATAATGTTTCAATTTGTATTTCTCCAGAAGGGACAAGAAGCAAAACTCATGAGCTTCTTCCATTCCGTGCAGGAGTGTTTAATGTCGCTAAACGAGCGGAAGTTCCAATCGTTATTATTGGCTTTAAAAACACATATCAAATTGCTAAAAATTTCCCATTTAAAAGAACTCATGTCCACATGGATGTTCTCGATGTATTGTCATATGATAATTTCAAAGAATTAACAACTGGTGAAATATCATCTCTTGTTAGAAATTATTATGTCGATTATTTAAGTGATAATAATAAATAAATATCAATATTAAAAAAATACTTTTTTGATATATTTTCTTCTCCAATAACCTATTTATATGTGCGTAATTGCAAAATTGCGAAGTATTTTTGGTTGCGTAATTGCAATAAATATGCCAAGTAAAAAAATTATATAGCAATTCTTGACGTACAAGAAATTGTACAATATAATTTATATAGACATAGGAGGATCACATATGATTGCGGTTAATTATAGTCAAGTAAGAGATAACATGAAAACATATATGGATAAAGCTACATATGATTTTGAAACGATCATTGTTACAAGAAAAGATAAAAATGTCGTTATTATTTCTGAAGAAGCATATAACAATCTTCTTGAAAATGCGTATTTATTGAAAGAAAAGGCAAATTATGATTGGTTAATGGAATCAAAAAAGCAATTAGAATCTAGCAAAGCAGAATTGCATCAATTAATTGAAGAGGATTAAATGATGAATTATTTATTTACTCCTAATGCTTGGGAAGATTATAACTTTTGGCAGGAAAACGACAAAAAAACTCGTAAAAAAATAAATGAATTACTTAAGGACATATCTAGAAATGGTGCTGGCGATGGAGTAGGGAAACCAGAACCACTGACTGGTGATTTAAAAGGATTTTATAGTAGGAGAATCAACGATAAAGATAGATTAGTCTATAAAGTTGAAAATAACACTATTTGTATTATTTCTTGTAGATATCATTATTCAGACAAATAATAACATCCTTGATAGTCTGGATTCATTGTTCATGGTTTTGTCATTGGAATTTGATTAATCGTTTTATCCAAGATAATTCTCAATCATTTTCGATGAAATTCAAAAATACCTAATTAAAATATTTATTAGGTATTTTTTTGTTTATAAATCAATAATCATTTGTTTGCAATTAATAAGATCTTATCAAAATCATTGGAGAAAGGATATGAGTGAACATTTTCATCATTAACCCATAATAAATGTCCTTCACTAGAATCTTTTATTTCTCCTTCAAAATCATAAGTTTTAAAAATAATTGATAAGTGGCGAACTTGCTCATTAATAATATTCCATTCAATATATCCACAATTAATTAAATTAGAT
Source organism: Caryophanales bacterium (assembly GCA_028723545.1). Classification (GTDB taxonomy): domain Bacteria; phylum Bacillota_I; class Bacilli_A; order RFN20; family CAG-826; genus Fiminaster. Next base: position 1,368 of record JAQYER010000119.1, on the reverse strand, counting down.
ATAGTTAATCCAGTTTCTTCTTTAATTTCTCTTATCGCACATTGTTCAATGTCTTCATTTTCTTCGACATGACCACCTGGAAAAGTTAATCCTGGCCAATCTTTTTTCGTGCGAATTTGCACTAAAAAATCACCATTGTCTTTGATGATTTTTACCATAGTGGTTAATATTATTTTTGACATAATTATTTAATTAATTTTTTAATTACATTATAAGATTCTTCAGAAAGATCATGCTCAATTTTACAAGCATCCGTCTTAGCGGTTTCTTCACTGACTCCAATTGACATTAAATATTTGGTTAATGTTAGGTGGCGATCATATATCCTTTTAGCGATTTCTTCGCCGATATCAGTTAATATAATATGATTTTTTTCATCGATTAAAATATAACCATGGTCTTTTAATTTTTTCATTGCGATTGACACTGAAGGTTTTGAATAACTTAATTCAATCGACACATCAATACTACGGCAATATCCTTGTCTTTTGCTGATAATTAGAATCGCTTCTAAATAATCTTCTCTTGATTCATAAGTTTCCATGGCTTTATTATAGCACTTTATCATCAATAAAATATTGATATTTAATAGTTTTGTGCAAAAATAATGCTTGGAGAAACAATTATGAAATTCATTGGAAAAATAATGTTATTAATATCAGGCATTGCCTTGCTTGTCACTGGAATTGCCTCATTGATTCCAACTATTCAATTATTAATCGAAACTGGGCTTATTGGAGAAAATATTCCTTTATGGATATTTGATGTTTTAGCGAATCTCTTTGCCTTATTTGCTGGACTTGCTGGTATATCTTGTTTATTTATTGCCACAAATAGAAGAGTTAACCGTGTAGTGGGCTATGCTTCAATATTTTTAGTTTTAATGATTATTGATATCGTTTTCCAAGTCATCCATTATGTCGATTTAGCGTATGATGTTCAAGAAATATTCTCATCCATTTGGAGTTATCTGGTTGGATCAGTATTCTCAATTGTTTATATGCTAGGCGCGCTTATATTAAAAAATTCATATAAGAAAGTCATTGAATAAATAAAATAAGAATTATTATATGTACCTCCGCTCTTCCGATAAACGGAGGTTTTTTCTTTGATTCGCATTTTTTAAGTGTGATTTTGATGATGAAAAAATATAAATAATAAATAATTTTTTTCTAACTAATTTCAATCGATGAATGTATAATACATTATTGTTAAAAAATTAGAGGTTTTTTATGAAATCTAATCAAAAATTATTATTTATTACATTATTATCAAGTTTATTGATGTCTGGGTGTGCTTCGTCTACAAGTAGTGGGGAACCATCTTCTTCAATTGATAATTCTTCTATTACTAATACTAATTCGTCTG
>JAQYER010000118.1 GCA_028723545.1 Caryophanales bacterium | reverse complement strand
TTTAGAGCAATCTTAGATGGTAAATTTGATGATTATCCAGAATCAGCATTCCTTTATGTTGGCACAATTGAAGATGTTATTGAAAAAGCAAAGAAAGGTAATTAATGGCTAAATTATTTAATCTTGAAATCATTACTCCTCAAGGACTATTTCTTCAAGAAGAAGTAGAATCTTTAACAATCAAATTAAGTAGTGGATATCGAACATTTTTAGCTAAACATCTCCCGTTAATTGGGGCAATTGAATATGATGAAATGCACATTATGAAAAATAATAATTATTCATATTTTGCCGTTCATGGTGGGATTATTAATGTTACCAATGAAAAAATAACATTATTAGTGAATAACATTGAAAAATTCGAAGATATTGATTTAGAACGAGCTTTAAAAGCTAAAGAACGTGCTTTACAAAGACTTCAATCAAAAGATCCTAATATTGATATTAAACGCGCTCAATTAGCGCTTAACAAGTCTCTTGCGAGAATTAATACTGTCAATTATCAAAACAAAAAGATTTAACTTAAATGATATCCAATATTTCCATGATCAAAAGTGATTTTAATAAAATCATTATTAATATTTAAATAAGAATATAAAACATCATCATTATTAATATTGTCTAAATAAAATATGATGGTGTTTTTATTTTGCTCATAATTATTTTTTAAATTGTTATATTTTGTTAATGCTTCTTCATCATTACGATTAATTAAATAAGATATTCCATAATTATTATTTAAATAATCAATATAATTATTTGAATTATTAAAAACATATGTTGATGAATCATTGAAATAATTTTTTAAATTATTTTTAATCATTGTAACATTATTTAAATTATCAGATTTAATCGTTTTAATTAACTTACCATCATCAAATAAATATAAATTCGCAATATCAAAATAATGATCATAAATATTTAATTGATTTAAATCGAATTTTTGATTTTCAATATAATAAATTAATTGCTTTTCTTGATTAATATAATCAATTAAATTATTTTTTACTTTCTCACAATTAGAACATCCAGTTAATCCATAATAAATAATAAATGAATCATTTGATTTAAATAATGTTTCAATTTCGTTGATTGAATTTAAACTAACAAAGTAATTATCTTGTGAATATAATAAATCACCATTTTTATATAATTGATGGCAACCAGAATATGAACACGAATTTAGAAGTGGGAAAATACAAAATAAGTAAATGATTTTTTTGTTCATGCGATAATTATAATAATTATTATTATTTTGTTAAATAATTAATTATTGCAATGTAACAATTTTAAAAATATTTGATATGATAAAATAAATATATACATAAATCGATGAGATTATAACGAATTAGAAAGGGGAATAAAATATATGAATATATGGCATAGAGCAGATCCAAAACGAATTAACCCAAATTCCTTTTTAGCATGTATTGAAATATCAAAAGGAAGCAAAAATAAATATGAATTAGATAAATATTCAGGAGCGTTAATCTTAGATAGAGTGTTATTTACTTCAACCCATTATCCACAAAATTATGGCTTTATTCCAAGAACATATGCTGGAGATGGAGACCCATTAGACGTATTAGTTTTATGTTCTGAATCAATTGTTCCTTTAGCATTAGTGGATTGTTATCCAATTGGAGTTTTAGAAATGATTGATAGTGGGTGCGAAGATATGAAAATAATCGCTATCGCGAAAAATGATCCAGTATTTAATTCTTTTAAAGATATTAAAGAAATTCCAGACCATATTTTACAAGAAATCAAACATTTCTTTATTGTTTATAAGCAATTAGAAGGAAAAGAAACAGTTGTTGAAAATGTTCGTGGCCGCAAATTAGCGCTTCAAATTATTAAAGACGCAATTGAATTATATAAACAAAAATTTCCAGATAAATAATTAATTAATTTTCTTCATTTTTGGTGATATATAAGGTTCGGAATGGTTTTTAATATATTCAATAGATTCTTTTCGAATGTGATTTAATTTTATAGTAGTGTAATTTTTTAAAATTGCTTCACCAGGATTATGTCCTTTACGGACATTTTTCTTTTTAGTGTATGTTATTTCTCCGGCTTCTTTTTTAGAAAGATATAACGCTAATTCGGAAGCAAATAACAATTC
>JAQYER010000117.1 GCA_028723545.1 Caryophanales bacterium | reverse complement strand
CTACACGTTTTCGTTAATCAGTAATGATAATGTTATAGATGGCTCTATACAAGGGATTTGCAAGTATAATGTTGTGAAAAGTGTGATGCAACTACCGAATATTGTTGCTTTCAATTTAACTACTGACTACGGATTTTTGTTGAATTATTTTGGGGATAATTGTACGGCATTATCTTTGTCCGGCACAACAATGTTTTTGCATTTTTCTTCTTGCGACGGCATTGTCTGTGGTACATTTTTTATGAGTTCTCGTTTAATTTCTACAAGTGCAGTAGTTTTCGCAAAAGGTTGTAACGATATTTCTATATACAAAAGTTCTAATATGTTTTTTGCGGAGTATGTTTCTAATGTTTCGTTAGACAATAGTGAATTCTGTTCTTTTGGTAATGGTTGTGGTCTGATCAGCGGATTCCAATTACATATGAATATAGGAGATAACTCAAGTTGTATATATGCTTTCAATGCTTATGTTGTTGAATTAGGTAATAATTGCAAAAATATTACAATAAACAATGCGAATCGCTTGTACCTTGGCAATAATATAAGTAATGGCTCTGTTGATATGGTTAGTTTTGTGGAGGTTGTTGGTGATGGGGTAAGTAATTTCCATATTTTGGAAGGCACAAGTAGTACAGGGAATAATAATCTTACAATAAACTTTAATAGCAATTACAAAGGAACGCAATACGCAGGACTTAACTCCTCTGGAGAACTCAAAGTATGGTATCCTGCTGATTGTGCCTGTGAGCCAACACCACCTGTTGCTTAATAGACTTTGGGCAGAGAAACCTCTGCCCATTTCTATAACTTTTTTGAAAAAATTGTTTGTTTTATCAAAATTATGTGTATCTTTGCAATGTGAGACAGGGACAAGAATTTGCACATACCAAACCCTGGGACTCGCAAAGTTTAATAATCAAATCTTTATATTATGAGACTGAAAATTACATTGGAAACAATAGAGGAATTCAAAGAAGTTCGTGAACTCCTGGACAAGGCAAGTGTTGCCTCTTACCCTCCATATAGCATGGATGAAAAGTCACTCCAATGGCACAAACCAACCCTGGTTGTAGTGGGTACACCAAGTGCAATCAGCCATGTTCAGCACTATGTTCTGAAAGGCAGGAACATCAAGATGGAGGAGGAGAAAGGATATTGATCAACCCAGGGATGGGAAACCCTCCCTATAAACTCAAAGAGAATGAAAACAATTAAAGCAGCCTATTTTGGGGGCAATTGCCAAGGGGGAACGATGGGTTACACCATTGGAAAGAAAGACTATGAGGTAACAGGAGAATTCTATTACAACAAGTACAAGGATAGGATTGAGCATATCCACGAAGGTGTAAGGGGCGGTCAGTATTTAATCATATGGTAGCACTATGAAGGTTGAAACGATAGAGATTGCAGGACTTGCCGGGGCATTGACTGCATTGAGACTCCCATTTGGCAAGGAGGTAAGGAGTAAGATTGAAAACTATTGTGAGACACACCTTGATTTCACAGACATGGATGTGGAACAGACAGAGGACTCCTATGAGGTCACAATGAAAGGTCTGTTGAAGTTCACCTCAAACACATCCATTGCCATTGATAAGAAAGACCTCGCTCTCCTGCAGACATTGGTCAAGAGAGGTGATGAACACGCAAAGATTGTCAGAGGTATCAATGTGTGGGCAAAGATAACTGCACCTGTATTTTTTTGGGCAGAAGCCGAGTGCTACAGAGCAGGACACGAAAGGCTTGCATCCGAATCCACAATGCACATTGATTGCAGAGGTTTGACCGGGCAGGAATTGCAGGAAGCAAAAGCAGCCATCCCAATGGGGAAAGAACTCACCAAGGTAGATATGTTCTCTTACCAAACACTCCGTAGGATTGTTGTTCAGCGACACAATCACAGACTCCCGGAATGGCATCAGTTTATTGATTGGGTGAGTACTCTCCCATTGGCAGAGGAACTGATCTTTGTTGGACTTAACCTGGAGGAATAGATATGGAGCAGTTGAAGTTCTTGCCAAAGTTGAGGCTGACGGAGGCACAATTGCAGAAGATCATCAAGGATAGGAATTATGAGACACTTGATGTCAGCAATGGCGAATGTGCCTCTGATGGTATCACCTACAAGATAGATGGA
>JAQYER010000116.1 GCA_028723545.1 Caryophanales bacterium | reverse complement strand
CGTTGAGAATAAATCGCTCCATTCGTGCAATTAATATTCTTAAGCATATTATTAGGGAATATTACTAAATTATTAATTACATTAGTTAACCTATTAGATAAATAATAAAATAATTCAATCATATCAATTAATGAGACGCGTTCAACCGAACTATGAGAAATATCTCTTTCAGAATATAAAGCGTTATCTTCTAATATTGGAATTAAATATCCTCTAATCATTCTTACTCCACCAGTAATATTTTCACTAGAGATTGGGTTTCTTTTTTGTGGCATGGCGCTTGAGCCTTTTTGACCTTTTGAAAACCCTTCTTCTACTTCCACTATTTCGCTTCTTGATAAATTTCTAATTTCAGTAGCGATTTTTTCAAATAATGTTGAAATAATCGTTAATGCGCATGCGTATTTTTCATGACGGTCTCTTGATAATACTTGGGTAGAAATATTAGCAGATTCAATATTTAAAGATTGAGCAACTAAATCTTGAATTCTTGGATCAATGTTTGCGTAATTTCCCATCGCTCCAGAAATCTTTGCAACTTCAATTTCTTTTCTCGCTTTTTCAAAATCAATAATACCACGTTGTAATTCATCGTAATAATTAGCCCACTTAACTCCAAAAGAAATGACTTCTCCATGCATTCCATGTGTTCTTCCAATACAAGGAGTGTATTTATAAGTCAAGGCCTTATCTTTTATTGCGGATAACAAATTGTTTAATGATTTTAAAATTAATTCGTTGGCTTTTTTATATAAAAGAGATAATGAAGTATCTACAACATCTGTAGATGTTAATCCATAATGAACCCATCTTTTTTCTTCGCCTAATGTTTCAGAAATTTGTCTTGTAAATGCGACGACATCATGACGAGTTATTAATTCAATTTCGTTAATTCGATTGACATCTACTTTAGCGTGTTCTTTAACTTTTTGAACATCTTGATTAGGAATAACACCAATCTTAGACCATGCTTCTAATACAGCGATTTCAACTTGTAAATAAGCATTAAAACGAGATTCATCAGAAAAGATATTTTCCATTTCTTTTAATAAATATCTTTGGATCATAATTAAAACAATTCCTTTCTGATAATAGTCGCATCTTTTTCAGGAGATACGGAAATAATATCAATAGAACATTCTAATAATTTTTCAATTGTTTCAATATATTTTTGACAATTAATTGGCAATTCTTCAAATGATTTGCAATTAGAAATATCTTCTTTCCAACTTGGAAGAGTAATTGTTTCAACTTTAACTTTTGATAACTCAAAAACAGTCGATGGAACATAATCAATTTCTTTACCATCAACATAATATTTAGTAACGATTTTAATTTCTTCAACTGCAGACAAAACGTCTAAAAGCATAATTGCAATACTTGTAATTCCAGATATTTCTTTGACATATTTAAGTTGAGGTATATCTAACCAACCGACTCTTCTAGGACGTTTTGTTACTGTTCCATATTCATGACCTTTTTCGCGAATTCTATGAGCAATATCTCCATCGATTTCAGAAGGGAATGGGCCTTCACCAACACGAGTAGAATAGGCTTTCATAATACCTAAAACTTGATTAACTGCAGTTAATGGAAGTCCTGTATTATTTGGGATAGCTGTTACAAGAGGAGAAGATGAAGTAACATATGGGAAAGTTCCATAATTTAAACAAAGCATCGCTCCTTGAGCGCCTTCAAATAATATTTTTTTATTTTCTTTATATGCTTTTCTTAAAAAGACAGTTGTATCAATAATGCGGTCTTTTAATTTAATTGCCACATCTTTTAATAAATCAAATATTTCATCGATATCAACTGGTTTTCCACCAAAAGCTTGCAATTGTAAATTCTTAATAGGCACGATTGCTTCTAATCTATTTTTAAGTGATTCTAAGTCTAATAAATCACCCATTCTAATTGATAATCTCGCTGCTTTATCTTCGTAACATGGACCAATACCATTTTTAGTCGTACCAATTTTATTTCCTTTTAGAGCTTCTTCACGAGCTTTATCTATTTCAATGTGATATGGAAGTAATATAGTCGCGCGTGAAGATATAACTAAATTATATTTAGTAATTCCTTTATTATTTAAATTATCTAATTCTTCTAATAAGCAAGTAGGATTAATGACCATTCCATCCGCTAAAACATTAACAACGTGTTCATTTAAAATACCTGATGGAAGAAGTCGAAGAGCGTATCTCACTCCATTGTGTTGGATTGAATGTCCAGCATTATTTCCACCTTGTGAACGGACAACAATATCCGCTTTCATCGCGTATAAATCAGTGATTTTGCCTTTTCCTTCATCACCCCATTGCATTCCTTCAATCGCTAAAGTTGACATAGAAAAACTCCTTTAAAAATAAAAATAATGTAATAAGAAATTGTTTAAAGGCTTATTACTTTAAAATATTAGCACTATTTATAATTTTTTAAAGAAAAATATATACTTATCAGTGATTGAAAAATAAACGAAAAAATTAAATAAAAGTAATTAGTTGCAACCAAAATATCGAAAACCTTTAGGTTTTTTTAAAATATTTTATTTGCTTAAATCTATTTCAAAAAATTTTTCAAAAAAATAGAGCATTTTTCTTTTTTTGGAAGCATTATTTTGCTATCATATTTTGCATTAAGATATTATTTGTTCAAAAGATAATAATTCTTAAAAATTTTATTTTTTAGAATTAAAGTTTTTTTCACATATTGTTGAAAGGGGGATATTATTCACTTGTGAATAATAAATGTTATGAAAGTCATTAAAAGAAGTGGTAAAGAAGTTAAATTCGATATATCCAAAATTAAAGCCGCGATTGAAAAAGCAAATATAAATACAATTGAAAACCAAAGATTAAGCGATGAACAAGTTAATCATTGCGTAAAAGAAGTTGAAACTAAATTATTAGCGAGAAAACGTTCATCAACAGTTGAAGAAATTCAAGACCTTGTTGAAAACGAGATTATGAAAGTTGGTGCTTTTACTGTCGCAAAAAACTATATTACATATCGTTATGTCAGGCAATTAGCGAGAAAAGCAAATACAACCGACAGTCAAATCTTATCTCTTATTGAATGTGCGAACGAAGATGTTAAACAAGAAAATTCAAATAAGAATCCAATTGTTAATTCAGTTCAAAGAGATTATATGGCTGGTGAAGTATCTAAAGATTTAGCCAAGCGTATTTTACTTCCAATGGATGTTGTTGAAGCTCATCAAAAAGGAATAATTCATTTTCATGATATGGATTATTACGCTCAACACATGCATAACTGCGACTTAATTAATCTTGAAGATATGCTTCAAAATGGAACAGTTATTTCTGGCACATTAATTGAAAAACCAAAATCTTTTTCTACTGCATGTAATATTGCAACTCAAATTATTGCTCAAGTTGCTTCTTCTCAATATGGTGGACAATCTATTTCTTTAACCCATTTAGCGCCTTTTGTGCAAACATCGAGAGAAAAAATTACAAATGATTTAAAAGAAGAAATCTTAATCGCGGGAACAACAATATCTGAACAAGCATTCCATGATATTGTTGAAAATAGACTTCGCAAAGAAATTAGAAAAGGAATTCAAACTATCCAATATCAAGTCGTTACTTTAATGACAACGAATGGACAAGCTCCTTTTGTTACTGTTTTCATGTATTTAAATGAAGCAAGAAATGAACAAGAAAAAAATGATTTAGCGATTATGATCCAAGAAGTCCTTGAAGAAAGAATGCAGGGTGTTAAAAACGAAAAAGGAGTATGGGTCACTCCGGCTTTCCCTAAATTAATTTATGTTCTTGAAGAAGATAATGTTAAAAAAGATTCTAAATATTATTATTTAACTGAATTAGCGGCAAAATGCACCGCTAAAAGAATGGTTCCAGATTACATTTCTGAAAAAATCATGCTTCAAAATAAAATTGATAAAAACGGTAATGGACATTGTTATACATGTATGGGCTGTAGATCTTTTTTAACTCCATATGTTGATCCAGTTACAAATGAACCAAAATATTATGGTCGTTTTAACCAAGGTGTAGTAACTGTTAACTTAATTGATATTGCTTTATCTTCTAAAGGGGAAGTTAGAAATAAAAACATGAAATCATTCTGGAAAATTTTTGATGAAAGAATGGAATTATGTCATAAAGCATTAAGATGTCGACACGAAAGATTAAAAGGAACAAAGTCAGATGTTTCACCAATTCTTTGGCAATATGGTGCGCTCGCAAGACTTAATAAAGGAGAAACAATTGATAAATTATTAACTGGTGGTTATTCAACAATTTCTTTAGGATATGCTGGTTTATGGGAAACTGTTATCGCTCTTAATGGACATAAATTAACTGAACCAGAAGGAGAAGCATTAGGATTAGAAATAATGCAAAAACTTAATGATTACACTGCTAAATGGAAAAAAGCTGAAAACATTGATTATTCTTTATACGGCACACCACTTGAATCAACTACATATAAGTTCGCTAAAGCATTACAAAAGAGATTTGGAGTAATTGAAGGTATTTCTGATAAACAATACATCACTAATTCTTATCATATTCATGTTACTGAAAAAGTTGATGCATTTACTAAATTAGCAGTTGAATCAAAATTCCAAAAATTATCTCCTGGAGGTGCGATTTCCTATGTTGAAGTTCCAAATATGCAAAATAACATCGAGGCTGTATTAGATGTAATGTCATTTATTTATGACAATATTATGTATGCTGAATTAAATACAAAATCTGATTATTGCCAAGTATGTGGATACGATGGAGAAATTCAAATTGTTGAAGAAGAAAGCAAATTAATTTGGGAATGTCCAAATTGTAAAAATCGCGATCAAAGTAAGCTTAATGTTGCTCGTCGTACTTGTGGATATATTGGTTCTAATTTCTGGAATCAAGGCCGAACACAAGAAATCAAAGAAAGGGTTCTTCATTTATAATGAAATATTCAGCGATTAAATATTGTGATGTTGCAAATGGACCAGGAGTAAGAACTACTTTATTTGTATCTGGATGCACACATCATTGCCCAGGATGCTTTAATAAAGAAACTTGGGATTTTAATCACGGTGAATTATTTACAGAAGAAATTGAAAACCAAATATTAGATTCATTAAAGCCTGATTATATTAAAGGATTAACTTTACTTGGTGGAGAACCAATGGAAAA
>JAQYER010000115.1 GCA_028723545.1 Caryophanales bacterium | reverse complement strand
TAGAATCACCGCGAAGACCTTTATAATCAATGATTTGACGAGGTTTAAATCCGAATTGTTCAATCATTGTTTGCTCATTTATAATTAAAATATCGGACATTCCTTTTTTAAGAATATGAATAGTCGTGTAATCATTGATTAATTGAAGAAAATCGCGATCAGAAGTATAAATAATTGTTTCAATATTTTGTTTTGACGCAATATTAGCGACTGTTCCACATAAATCATCGCCTTCATATCCATCCATTTCATAAACAAAAATACCTAATGATTTTAATAATGTTCGAGCAATTGGCATTTGAATTTTTAATTCTTCAGGCGCTGGCTTTCTTTGAGCTTTATATTGTTCATCTTCTTTGTGTCTAAATGTTGGTTTACCAGTATCAAATCCAACAAATAAATAATCGCCATCTTTGACGTTATTTAAGATTTTATTAATCATATTTGCGAATGCAAAAACTGCATTCGTTGGAGTGCCATCTTTTGTTCTTAATATTTTATCTACACCTTCATAAGCGGTCGCATAATATGCACGGAAAAGGAGAGAATTTCCATCAACAATATAACATTTAGCCATTTTTATGCCTCCAAGTCGATAATATTTTCAATCGATAATTGATATTTATCTTTTTGATTATTGTAATAACCAATTATTTCAATACAGTGATTTTTCTTTAAAAAATTCATTACTAATGGCAACAAATTATTAAAGACAGTAAATTCAATTTCACCTGTATCGTCATATAATAAAACAAACGCCATATGTTCATTTTTCTTATTAGTAATAATTTTGACATTTTTAATTACTCCAACAATATTGACTTTCTTTCTAACATTTTGTAAATCAATAATATTAGTAATTTCAATATTGTTAATTTTATCTTGATATAAAGATAATGGTGAACCAGATATCATATATCCAAGAGCGTCATATTCTAAATTTAAATCAGTTAATAAATCTTTTTCAGCTTTTCGAATATTTGGTTTTGGAAGTAATGAAATATCAATGACGATTTGACCTTCGTTATCCACTAACGCTTCAGCGTATTGAATAGCGGGAATAATCGCATTTCTTAATGAAGAACGATTTTCATTAAATTCATCAAAACTTCCTCCATTAATTAAATTATTTAAATCAGAAGCCGATAAATGATATTTATAAACTCTTAACACAAAATCAAAGAAATCTTTAAATTTACCATTTGTTTCCCGTTCATTAACAATATCTTTAATCAATGATGAATGGATTTTTTTAATAATGGTAAGTGGGAATAACAAATATCCATCTTTGATGCGGAAATGGTTATCGCTTTCATTAATGGATGGAACTTTGATTTTTATTCCAAGTGATTTTATTTCCGAAATTGTTAAATTAAATGATGATGAAGAACCGTTAATATTATCTAAAATAGTCGCGTAAAATTGTTCTGGATAATATTTTTTTAAATACGCCATTTGGGAAGATAAAATCGCATACACTAATGAGTGAGAACGGTTAAATCCATAACCACAAGATTGATAAATAAAATCATAAAATTTATAAGCTTCTTTTTCGCTATATCCATTATTAATACACCCATCAATAAAAGGCTTTTTATATAAATTAATTTTCTCAATATTATTATCAGAAATAGCTCTTCTAAATAAATCAGCTTTACCAAGAGAAAAAGACGCTAGTCTATTAGCTAGTAGCATTATTTGTTCCTCATAAACGATAATTCCATATGTTGGAGATAAAATATCTTCAACATCTTTATGTAATAATTGATATTTCTCTTTATGAGTTTTACGGTTTTGATAAGTTTTAATAAATTGTTTTGATCTAGGGCGATATAACGCTAATAAAGCAACAATATCTTCAAAGCAAGTAGGGGATAAATCTTTAATCGCGTTTCTCATTCCTTCACTTTCAAGTTGGAATATTCCCATTGTTTTACCATCATTAATTAATTTAATCGCATCATTATCTTCATAAGGAATGTCTTTATATAATAATTTGTGGTCATTTTCGTTATTAATTAAATCAAGGGTGTTTTGAATTAATGTTAAATTGCGAATGCCTAAAATATCCATTTTCAAAAATTGTTGTTCTTCTAAATAATCTTTTTCAAATTCAACAACAAAATGGTCATTATTATCAATGGATACAGGTATTACTTCGAATAACGGTTCATCATTTAAAACAACACCAGCCGCGTGTAAAGATGATTGGCGAGGCAATCCTTCAATTTTTGACGCTAAAGAAACTAATTGCAAATAATATTTATCAGAATCGACTAATTGTTTGAATTCTTTATTGTTTCGATAATTTTGTCTTAATGACATATTTCCATCAATTATTTTTGATACTTTATCGATTTGTAATTCTTCATAATCATATATTCGACCAGCATCACGAATTGATTGTTTTGGACCAATTGTTTGTATAGCTAAAATGTTTGCAACATGGTCAAATCCATATTTTTGACGTAAATATGAAAAGATATCTTCACGATTAATATCTGGGAAGTCAACATCAATATCTGGCATTTTGATACGTTCAATATTTAAAAAACGTTCAAATAATAAATTGTATTTAATTGGATCTACCATTGTGATATTTAATAAATATGCGATTAAAGAACCACTTGATGAACCACGACCAGGACCAACTAAAATATTATTATTTTTTGCCCAATTAACATAATCTTGAACTAATAAAAAATAATCAGAATATCCTAATTTAGTAATTACATCCAATTCATAATTAACGCGTTTAATATAAATTTCATTATTATCAAGTTGATGATTTTTCAATGATTCAAATAATAAATATCTTAAATATTCGTCGCTAGTCATATTTAAATCATTTTTGAATTTAATCATCTTTCCTCTTTTTTCGATAAATTTAAATTCAATTTGATTAGCGATAATATTAGTTTGTTCAATTTCTTCAGATGTGAAATGATTAATTAATTCATCTTCAGTAATTAAATAATATGGTCCATTGTGTTTTTTAATTTCAATTTTTTCATTATTATTAATCGCATCAACCATATCTAAAATAATTGCATCTTCTTTTTTTAGATATTTGATAAATGGAAAACATAATGTTTTATAATTATGTTCACTAGCGAACTTTCTAACATTATCTAAATAAAAATAATCATCATAATCAATTGATAATCCTAAATAAAAATCTAGAACATCTTTTTGAATTGATGCTAACCAATAATTAAATTTATTATCATTAAATTGATTTTTAAATTCATCATTCACAATTGATAAAACAACAATTAAACCATCACAATATAAATGATAATTGTTTAAAGATAATCTTTTGTTATTGTATTCATAAAATAATGTCAAAGCATTTTTGTAACCTTGTTCATTTTTAATGAAAAAAGTAAATAATAATCCTTCAATAATTAAATCAATACCAATTATCGGTTTAATATTATATTTTTGACATTCGTGAACGAAATGAGGCACTCCACGAAATGTTTCAAAATCACTAATAGCTAAATTGTTAAAATTCAGTTTAGAAGCGTATTTTAAATATTCATCAATTTTAATTCCAGATTTTAATAAAGAAGATCCGGTATAAACATGTAGTGGAGTAAACATATATTAATGATAACATTAATACATCTTTTATA
>JAQYER010000114.1 GCA_028723545.1 Caryophanales bacterium | reverse complement strand
TTATATAGACGGGCGTAATGGGAAATAATTAAAAATCCTTTCCCTTTTTCTTGTTCTTCTTTAATAACATTTGCAACGACTTGAATGGCATCGACATCTAATCCAGAATCGATTTCATCAAGCATTGTGAATTTTGGATTCAATAAAAGCATTTGAAGTATTTCGTTTTTCTTTTTTTCTCCACCAGAGAATCCTTCATTTAAATTTCTCGTTGACATTTCAAATGGAATTGAAGTTCTTTTATAAGCTTGATCTAACATTTGATAAAACTTAAATAAAGAAACTGGCTTTTCTTGATGAGCGTTAATCGCAGCTTTTAAAAAATCAGCATTATTTACCCCAGGAACTTCGCTTGGATATTGCATTCCTAAAAAGATTCCAAGTTTAGATCTTTCATCAGCTTCTAAAGTAGTAATATCTTTATCGTCAAGATAAATACTACCTTCGGTAATTTGATAATTTGGATTACCCATTATAGTTTGAATTAATGTTGATTTACCATTGCCATTTGGACCAAGTAATGCAACTGATTCATGTTCATCAAAAACAAAATTTAATCCTTTTAAAATTTCTTTATCTTTGACTGAAACATGCAGATTTTTAATTACGATTTTTGCCATTTTCTTTACCTCAATGCGTTCAATATTTTATTCATATAAACAATTAATTTCAACTAATTCGATAAAATATTTATTAAAAATTATATTTTTAACACTAAATTTTTCAATTTTTGAATAATTATTCTAAATTTGATGAAAATAAACTTAATGGTTTTTGTGTAAAAAATATTAAATAATTACAAATAAAAATTAAAAAAATCGAAATAAATAATGATAAAAATCTAATAATGATTTATCATTGTTAGATATAACGGATATATCGAATAAATATTGAACGAAAAAATCGTTAATTGAATAATCGAATTAACTTTAAAAGTTTAAAAAGACACTATCTATTATTCTATTTTTTAATGCGTAATGTGTGCAAGCGCGTAAAAAAGTGTTGTATTTATACAAAGTCCGTTATAAAATAACTCTCGCATATTCGAAATTAAGGAGGATAAAGCTATATTATGAAAAGAAGCAAATTAACTTTAGGTGTTATAGCTGGATTATTAAGCGTCTCTGGTCTTGCCGCTTGTAATGGTCCTAGATATTCACCAGAAGGTTATATCTTGACTTACAAAAATGCATCAGGCGAAACTCTCCATTACACTGCTGAAGATTTATTCGGTGCTTATGGAAATGATGCATCTTCTAATTCAACAATCTTTAATGAAGTTTACAAATTAATTGTTCGCAACTATTTCGAAGTCGAAGCTGGACAATCAGAAATTCGCGCTAACATCATTAAAGAAGCTGAAAACGATGTCGACAGTGTTAAAAAGAAAGCAAAAGATAATGCTGACGATAACAAAACAAACTTTGACGATGAATTCGACGCATTAATCGAATCATATGGTTGCAAAGATGAAGAAGATTTACGCCAAAAATTTATTTATGATCGTGAATTAACAGAATTCGAAGATCAATTCTACAAATCAAACATTAATCATTTACGCGATTCAAGAACTGATGATGCAGATGGTGATAAATACGAAGGTTATATCCAAAGCCAAGTTCCATATCACATTTCACACATTCTTGTAAAAGTAACTGATACAAGCGGAACAAATTACAACGACGGTTCAATTTCAGAACAAAACGCAATTAACCTTTATTCTGTTGCTTCTGCTTTAGCGGAAGGTAGCAAATCATTTGGTTACATTGCTGGACGTGACTTAAATGAAGATGATACTGCTCGTGCTGCATTCGGTGATTTAGGCATTATGGACAAATCAACTAGCTTCATCAACGAATTCAAACTTGGTATTTACGCTTATGAAAACCTTTTAGCAGGTTCAGCTAAGACCGCTGCTGCTCAAAATTCAAATATCGCAATTGAAGACGAAATCAAAGAAAACCTCAAAAACTCAGTTGTTACTCGTTCAACAAATGCTGCTGGTGTTGTCTCTGAAACAAAAGCTGGATTAGCTATCGGAGAAATCCCTTATGGTGTCTTTGAAAAATTAAATGAAGTTGCTGATGTTACAAAAGGTTATGAAGACGCTACAGTTAACTCTGGAGATTCAATCTTCTATCCAAGAAATGTCTATTACAACAAATATTTAAATAGACACAATATCTCAGTTATCACTGCTGCTGATGTTTCTGGTGCTACACTTGATTCAACAGGAACTAAAGCCGCTAACGAAAATGAATGGGGTAATGGAGCTGACACATTTGCTACAGCTGAAAATAAAGGATTTGTCGATGCATCTATTTGCGGAATTACACTTAACCATGGTGCAACAAAAATTCTTGCAACAGACATCGTCCGTGATTCAAATGGCAATGTCACATCTGCTTCTCCAATCTTAGTTGTTAGAGGCGGAACAGGTTCTGGTGATAGCGGTTACCAAGGTATCCACTTCATCGTTATTAAGAAATCAGGACTTGAAAGCAACGCTACATTAAGCG
Organism: Caryophanales bacterium; assembly: GCA_028723545.1. Lineage (GTDB taxonomy): Bacteria > Bacillota_I > Bacilli_A > RFN20 > CAG-826 > Fiminaster. Next base: position 3,800 of record JAQYER010000114.1, on the reverse strand, counting down.
AATATTACACAACTAAATATCCTGGACAAACCGGATATCCAACAAATGAAGACGGAACAAATAAGACCACATATGTAAATAACGTCGACAAAGGAATCAAAGATTATAAGACACGTGCTGAAGAAGTCGAATCAAAGATTCGTAACTTTGACTCAAATCTTAATAAATATATCTTCCAAAAATATTATGAATCACAAAAGATCCAATTCGCTGATGAAAAAATTTATGCTTCATTAACAAAATGGATCGAATCATCAAAAATCAAATCAGACTTCGATGATTACAATTCTTGGGAAGAGACATGGCGTTCTTATACTGAAATGCTCTCATCTCAATCAAATGAACGTGATGGAAACTTATTAATTTCAGAAGTATGTGCAATCGGTTACCAAGGTACAGATCACTATGACTCAAATGGCAACTTAACTGGCATTTGGGCAAAAGGAGGACTCTGCGGTGAAAAGAAATAATTTATTATTAGTGCTCGCTGCTGCTTGTTGCGCAGTTGCCGTATCAGGATGTGATGCTATCCGTGCCCTTCCTAACAATTATAAAGACCCTATCATCTTAAATAATGATGAATCAAAAACAGATGTTTATAATAACTTAATGTCACAACTTTATGATCAAATTGCCGAAGGCAAAAATGATAAAGTTCACGAAGAAGTTATTAATATCATCGCCAATGACCAATTAGGTTCATATGATGAACTTAAAGCACTTGTTGAAGCTAATGATGATGCAAAATTTGCCGCATTCGTTAATTCACACAAAGATGTTTATGTTCATAAAAATGATGAATCAATTTCTACCACAACTGGTAAAACTAAAGAAGAAATCCAAAAATTACGTGTTATCAATACATACAATCGTATTAAAGAACGCGTAAACAAAGTCTTCTATGATGAAATCAAATCAGGCGCTTATACTGATCGTTCAAAATTCTATGAAGTCAAATTAGCTATGGCGCATTTCGCTGATTTATATGACATCAAAGATTTAGTTGAAAATGGAAAATTAAAAGATTCTACCGTTTGGTATGAAAAATATATTGATAACAAAGTCTTAACTGAAGACGATGTATCACAATATATCCATTTAGATAGATATGAAGACTATATCAATCGTAAAATTGTTCCAGAAATCTTAAGAGACCTTCTCGTTGAACAATATTTATTCGATTATGACCAAGATACATCTCATATCTTAGGCCGTGCATATGGACGTAAAGTCAACGTTATTAAAATTGCTGACGAATCTAAATATCCTAATGCTGCTGCTAACCTCGTCGATTCATTCGCATCAACTTATATTACAGAACAAGCTGATCCAAACGCTGACGTCGACTTCGAACTTATTGCAGACGTTTGGAGAGGATTTGAAAAAGTTAACGAAGACGGAACTGTTGTCCCATTATCAAGTGAAGAACTCAGCCTTGCTTCAAAAGCAAAATTAACAGTTGTTACTGAAACTGAACTTAAAGCTAAATATCCTCATACAGCAGAACCTGATTTCTACACAAATATGGAAGCTATCTTAGGAGCAGACTTCTCATATATTAAAGAATCTAAATTAGGTATTCTTCTTGATAAATATGTTCTCATTGATGAAAATAACCGTTTCGCAACAGAAGACGCTAAATCAGCTCTTACTGAATTTACATCTTCATTAACATATTCTAAAGAAGTTGGATTCGCAATGAAGATTGCTGAACTCGGTGACAATGACTACACTACTGATGGTTGGTATGTTAAAAACGGTGGATTAACTGATTTACCAGATTCAATCCGTAATCGTTTATTCAACATTAACGTCGCAACTCAAGTTGACCACATTGCTAAAGAAGATATGGAAACAGTCGCTTCTAATATGGGTAAATATGAATCAACTGATTATGTCCGTTATATTAATAATCATTATTATTTAACACCAGAAACAGCTGAAAAATTCGAAGACAACCCACATAACTTCGTTATCTACGAAGGTGGCGCATCATATATCGTTGAAGTTGTTGAAGCTGTTACAACATCTAAATTAGATTTAGAAAACGCTAACAATTCATACAACAAACTTCGTGAAAACGATATTGTTGCAAATCCATTATTCACCGAAGAAATCGCAATGGAAATTGCACATGTTCTTGGAAGTAAAGATACTTATGTAAATGATGCATATGCTCATTATATTGAATTATATGACATCAATTACCACTCAACTGCAGTATATAATTACTTTAAAGAAAAATACCCTGATTTATTCGAAGATTAATTAAACTAAGGAGGGCATTATGTCCTCCTTTTATTTCAAAGGAGATGAAAGTAAGATGATTAAAAAAGATTGTTTATTTTGCAAAATTGGACAAGGAATAATTCCTTCTAGTAAAATTTATGAAGATGACGATGTTATCGCCTTCCTTGACATTTCTCAAACTACTGTTGGACACACTCTTGTAATTCCAAAAGCCCACTACGACAATTTCTTAGCCGTTGATCACGATATAATGCATAAAGTCATGGACGTCGCTCAGAAAATTGGTCAAGCACAAATTGAAATGTTAGGAGCAAAAGGAGTAAATATTTTAACTAATGTTAATGAAGCGGCAGGGCAAAGCATCCACCACTTCCATGTTCATGTTATTCCTCGATATGTAGCAACAGACGGATTTAAAATTGAAATGAAAGAAAATTCAAATCTTAATGAATTAAATCTACCTGCTATTGCAAAACATATTTCTGAAAAACTTAAATAAATACTTAATCTAAACAAAAAAAGTTAGCCGATATTAGAATTTGGCTAACTTTTTGTTTTATCTTCAATAATTTATTAGCGATTTTTTGGTTTATAAAACGATACATCGTCTAAAGCCCACACTCTTTGAGTAAATGTTCCTGGTTCAACACCTTCATAAGCTTTATCTAATATCATCATCCTTGAATCTAACATATCAATTTCAGAAAGCAATAATGCTTCTCTTGTCATTGGTAAAACTGGACTTCCGAATTCTAAAGAACCATGATGGGATAAAATCATATGTTCTAATAATAATGGCACTTCAGATTGAATATTTAATCCATCAACAATTTTTTTGAATTCAGCATACATAATTGAAATATGGCCACATAATTTTCCTTCGGTTGTTACAGCTGGAGTTAATGGTTTTTCATATTCAATTGTTTTGCCGATATCATGTAAAAGCGCACCAGCGACTAAAATATCACGGTCAACATTATCATATAATTTCGCAACCGCATCAGCGAGCTCCGCCATCATAATTGAATGATGCAAAATGCCATGTCCAAACTCATGGTGAATGCGAACTGCTGCAGGATAATTAATATAATCATTATAGAAATGTTTAATAACTGTATTTGTAATTAAAGAAACATCTTTATCAGTGAATGAATTTAAAAGATTATTCAATTTATTTAATAATGTATCAAAAGGGATTGGAGACACTCTTTGGAAGCGTGATAAATCAATGCTGGAGATATTATTAATAACTTCCATGTTATTAATTTTTAATTGATTTGCGCCTTTATATAAATTGACATTACCTTCAACATATAAAATAACGCCTACTTTGATTTGACGAATATCTTCTTCAGAAGCATCCCATTTTTTAGCTTCAATCGTTCCTGTTTTATCTTGTAAGGAGATGTTTAAATATGTTAATCCTTTATCAGTCACTCCTTTAGTGACATTATTAACTAATAATTCAGTTGCAACTTTATCTCCATCTTTTAAATCTTTAATCCAGCTCATAATTCATCGATCTCCTTTAATTTTTGTATATCTTTAAA
>JAQYER010000113.1 GCA_028723545.1 Caryophanales bacterium | reverse complement strand
TGTTATGGATTGATTCGACTTTGTTATGGAAATTAGTAATTAAATATGCGCGGTGTTCATAATCTTCACCAGTAAGGATGCAACAGAATTCATCCCCACCAATACGATAGACATCACTTTTTTGGAATACTTCTTTAATTAATTCAACTGATTTAATAATTAATTCATCTCCACGGTTATGTCCATATGTATCATTGGTTTCTTTTAAGCGATTAATATCAAAGACAACAACTGCAAAATCAACATCTCTAACTTCTAATTCTTTTTGAAGTTTTGATACTGTATCGTCGTATTTATTTTTATTGTATGTGTTGGTAAGGAGATCAGTATTGCCAATCTTTTCTAAATTAAATATCTCAATATGTTTTTTAATACGACGATAATTAACAAATGAAGATAATATTAATCCGACAAGAGAGAAAATAATAACCGATGATAATGATGATAAAAATTCATCCGTTGTTAAATATTCATTAGGGAGACCTAATTTAATCACGACAGCGGTGATGTATATTAAATAAATTAACAATCCAGAAGTAATAACAATATAATTCTTTATTGGTCGATCAACATATAAAAAGCCAATGAACGCTAGTGTGGCGGCAATCGCTACTGGATTAGATAAATCAAGGAATGATAATACTAATGTAATTGCAATTCCACAAGCACCGAACATTAATATACAAAACGAAAGATACTTTCCGTGTTTTGGTTTTATTGCAGTGTTTAGCAATATTCCAAATGTAATATATAAAGACGCTCCAACAGAATATATAATAAGTCTAGATAACCAAATTCCATACAAAGTATTGTTCTTAGAAGCTAAAGTAATAATAAATTCAACTATAAAAATTATGGAAATGATAAGTGAGGCTAATTTCCACACTTTATGGTTTTCATTTAATAAATTTGGGTATGCTTTACGGAATTCTTGCTTAGTTCCGCCTCCATATAAGAAATAGTTTTTTAATTTTGTGTTCATATATGATTTGTGAAATTATTATATGATAAGATGATAATTATTAAAAGATATGTTTTTTAACGTTATCTAAGCAAATATATTGAATTTGGAGCAATTAATTATGATTAAAATTATCTTTGTGTGTCATGGCAATATTTGTCGAAGTGTTGCCGCTGAATATATCGCTAAAAAAATTATTAAAGAAAGAAATATTGAACATTTATTTAGTATTGAATCTAAAGCAACATCATTAGAAGAAATTGGAAATGATATTTATCCTCCGATGAAATATTGTTTAACAAGACATAATATTGAATATCAAAAACATCGCGCTTCAAGAATTAATATGCGCGATGTTAATGAATCTGACTATATATATTATATGGATAATAATAACTTAAATAATTTAATTAGGATGTTTGGTGATAATGATAAATTCATCAATATTACTAAATATGTTGATAAATATAATTATATTGAAGATCCTTGGTATAGTGATAATTTTGATAAAGTCGTTGATCAATTAATTGAATGCATTAATTTAATATTTGATCATTTACCAAATAAAATTTGATTTAGCCATCTCACCATTATCAATTAATATGTCTTGTGCGGTCATTGATTGATTAATAGCTGTAACAAAATACGCCCAAGTAGCGATTTCTTCTTCGCTAGCCCATTTATCTAATAATGTTTCATTTTTCACTAATTGGTATAGGCGTTCATCATTAATTATATGTTCATTTAATGATGTAATAACTCCACCAGGAGAAATCGAATTTGATGTCGCATTATATTTAGCAATTCTTAAAGCAACATTTTTCATATAGGCCACTACTCCGCCTTTTGACGCTGCATACATTGGGAATTCTGAACCTGATGAAGCACTGGAAGAAGCGATGAATAAAACTGACTTAATATGTTCTTGGAAAGCATATTGTTCAGTGAATTTAATCGTTCCTTTTAAATTATTATCAATATCGTTATCGTTTTGTGTTCCAGCATTATTAATTAATATTTCAACATCATCAATAGTAGGTAATTCATCTAAAAAAATATCTAATTGATAATGAACATATGAAGGATGATCAATTGAAGGAGGTAATCGATCAATTCCAATAACTTGATGATTATGTTTAAGAAATTCAATCGCGGTGGCTCTTCCAATACCTTTTGATGTTCCGCTTATTAATACTTTCATAATATTTATTGCTCCTTATTGATTAACTTAAAATATGCTTCTCCAACATTATCTTTTTTCCATTTCTTACAAATATAATAACCAAAATGAGAAAAGATTACTTCACATAATAATTCCACAACCATTCCAGTAATCGCACATGTAAGACATTGAATAAATGTCCAACCAAAGAAATTTAATGAAACAATTAATGCAAATATTAAATTATCACAAAATTGTCCAATCGCAGTTGAAACATATGTTCTTAAGAAAAATGATAAGGCATTATCTTTTTTTAATAATTTACCTAAGAAGAAATTAATCGTGTTATTAATAATACCACCACCGATAAACGCGACCGTACTACCTAATAAAACAAACCATGTTCCTCCAAAAGTATTATCTAAAGCATTATTAATTATATTTTCATATCCATCGATATATGATTCTGACCACATTCCTGGGACAAGAGAAATAATAAAGAATAATAAACACATAATTAAATTAACAATCACTCCAACGATTGTTAAAGTATTCGCGGCTTTTAAACCAAAATGCTT
>JAQYER010000112.1 GCA_028723545.1 Caryophanales bacterium | reverse complement strand
ACCCAATTATCTTGGTTCATGGAATTATAATCAAAGATATTAAATTTATTAAATCATTTGGTAATATTGACCGTATTTTAAGAATTCAAGGACATCATGTTTATAAATCAAATGTTGATGGTGTAGGTACAATTGAAAATAATGCTTCAATGCTCAAAGAAGAAATATTATCAATTTTAGAAAAGGAAAAAGTCGATAAAGTTAATATTATTGCCCATTCAAAAGGTGGATTAGATTCAAAATATATGATTCAACAACTTGGTATGGAAGATCATGTTGCGTCTTTAACAACATTATGCACTCCACACAAAGGATCACCGATTGCAGAGAATATATTAAAACTTCCAAAATGGATACTAAAATTTATCGCCTTTTGGGTTAATTTAGTTTACAAAATATTTGGAGATAAACATCCAAATTCATTAAAAGTATGTGAACAATTATCACCGGTTAATTCATATTTAACAGAAACAATATCAATATCAGACAAAGTATATACTCAAAGTTATTCAACAACTTTAAATAAAAGCAAAGATGATTTTGTCATGGGCATCCCTTTAGCGTTCTCCCATCATTTTGAAAAGAAAGATAGCGATGGAGTAGTGTCTAATGATTCTGCTAAATTTGGAGAATATCATGGAAGCGCAATTAATGATTCGGTTTCTCATAGTGAAATCATTGATTTTATGGTTAATAAAAAGAAAAAAGATAAAATATATTCGTTTTATTCATCATTATGTGAAGATTTAGTCAAGAAAGGTTTTTAATTATAGATAAAATTAAATTATATAATGGAGTAGAAATTCCCCAAGTTGGATTAGGAACTTGGCTAATGAATAACGAGCAAGTATATGAAAATGAAAAAGAATTAAATGCTTTAAAGCAAATTAAATTAGATATTCGTTGGTAAATTAACTTAATAATGACTTTTCTATGAAAAGTTGTAAAATAATATCGGTTATTACAAAGGAGAATAAAAAAATGAAATTATCACCACTTCAAATTTCTAGATACCAATATAATCCTAAATTACCAGGAATGCTTCGTCATGGTGTTTCAGAAATTTGTGTTAAAGAAGGAGAAGCAACTCAATCAGTTGCGGATCAAGAAAAAATTAAATCTTTATTCCCAAACACATACGGAAAAAAAGAAATCACATTTCAAAAAGGACATAATAATGCATCAAGCAAAAAACAAATCGTTGGTGTTATTCTTTCTGGCGGACAAGCTCCAGGAGGACATAATGTTGTATCTGGTTTATATGATGCATTAAAATCCGCGAACAAAGAAAATGAATTAATCGGTTTCTTAGGTGGTCCTAGTGGATTAATTGAAGATAAATATATTGTTTTTACTGATGAATATATTGACCAATATCGTAATACTGGTGGATTTGATATTATCGGTTCAGGAAGAACAAAATTAGAAACTCAAGAACAATTCAAAATTGCTGAACAAGTTTGTAAATCACATAATATCAACGCAATTGTTATTATTGGTGGAGACGATTCAAACACTAACGCAGCCGTTTTAGCGGAATATTTCGCTGCTAATAATTCCAATATTCAAGTTATTGGATGTCCAAAAACAATTGATGGCGATTTAAAAAATGAAGACATTGAATGCTCATTTGGATTTGATACAGCAACTAAAACATATAGTGAATTAATTGGCAATATCGAAAGAGACGCTAATTCAGCAAAGAAATATTGGCATTTTATCAAAGTTATGGGAAGAAGTGCTTCTCATGTTGCGTTAGAATGCGCTCTTGAAACACAACCAAATATTTGTTTAATTTCTGAAGAAGTAGCTGAAAAGAAAATGTCATTATCTGAAATCGCTGATTATATTGCTGATTCAGTTAACGAAAGAGCAAATAGAGGAATGAATTTCGGTGTTGCTATTATTCCTGAAGGCGTTGTTGAATTTGTTCCTGAATTTAAAAAATTAATTCAAGAAATTAATGAATTATTAGCAGGATCAAAAGCTAATGAATTTAATGAATTACCAACATGGAATGATAAATATCAATTCATTGAAAAAGGATTAAGTGAACAATCATTTAAAGTATTTGAAGCTCTTCCTCAATTAGTTCAACAACAATTATTCTTAGAAAGAGACCCACACGGTAATGTTCAAGTATCATTAATTGAATCAGAAAAATTATTCTCTGCTTTAGTCAAAGATAAATTAATGGAAAGAAAAGCTAAAGGATTATATAAAGGAAAATTCAGTGTTTTACATCATTTCTTTGGATATGAAGGAAGATGTGCTTTCCCATCAAATTTTGATGCAGACTATTGCTATTCATTAGGCTATAACGCCTTTATGTTAATTCAATATGGCTATAATGGATATCTTTCAAAAGTGTCTAATTTATCAAAACCAGCTGAAGAATGGGTAGCGGGTGGTATGCCAATTACAAAGATGATGAATATTGAAAGAAGACATGGTGAAGATAAGCCAGTTATTCGTAAAGCTTTAGTGGACCTCAATGGTAAGCCATTTAAATATTTTGAAGAACATCGTCAAATTTGGGCAGTTGAAACATCATTTACTTTCCCAGGTGCAATTCAATATTATGGACCATCTGAAGTATGTGATTTAACAACAAGAACACTTGCTTTAGAAAAAGGCGAATAATAATTAATTTATAAATAAGAAATCACGTCAAATTGATTGATGTGATTTTTTATTTTGAATATCAAATTAATTAAATTATTGTTAAGATTAAATATATGTTTAATACTAGTGAAAAAATAATAGTTAATAACAAAGAATATCAAATCATTAATTTCCTTGGTAAAGGGAAAGGTGGGTATTCTTATTTATGTAAATATAATAAGAATTATTATGTATTAAAGAAAATTCATCATGAGAAATGTGATTATTATCAATTTGGAAATAAAATTGAATCGGAATTAAAAGATTACAATACTTTAAAAAATCTTAATATTCCAATCCCTAAATTAATAGATGTTGATATTCAAAAAGAAATCATTATTAAGCAATATATTAATGGGCCCACGATAGAACAGCTAGTTAAAGAAAGAAAAAATATCGATAAATTTCTTTTGCAAATGAGAAATATTTGCTTAATCCTTTATAAAAATAATATAAATATAGATTATTATCCAACCAATTTTGTTATTGAAAACGAACAATTATTTTATATTGATTATGAATGTAATGTTTATGATGAAAAATGGGATTTCGAACATTGGGGTATAAAATATTGGATTATTGATCAAAAATAAAAAATGTTTCATACATAATATTAATCAATTAACATTAAAAATAACAAAAAAATAAAAAAGTTCTTTACATTTATATTCGTTTTGATTGATAATATTGCATATTATTCAAGCGTATTAGACGTAACGTCAATACAAAAAGGAGGAAAAATGAAAAAATTAACCAAGTTAACAGTTTTATCTGTTGCTCTTTTATTAGCAACCGGATGTAACTCATCTTCAACTGAACCTACCACATCAAGCGAACCTCCTTCAACTGAACCTAGTACATCTACAGAGCCAACCACTCCAGTAGATACACGTACAGATGAAGAAAAAGTCGCTGACTTAATTAGCGCAGCTGAAGCAAAAGAATCTAGCGTTGTCACTGTTGAAGTTCAAACTACAACTGACTATGGAAGTGGACCTAATTCAACATCAGTTTCAATCAAATATGGTGAACACGAAGGAAAAAGAACATTAAAATATTCTGAATCAAGTGAATGGTCTTCAACAACTGATTATCTTTATGAAACTGAAGATGGTGTTGAAGGATACGCCGTTGATACTGAAACAGGAGCATACGGAAGAACATCATTAACTGAAGAGGCTTTTGATGGATATTCATTCAACCAAGGAATTCCAAACCCAGATTATATTAATATTTGTGGTGGCATATCAGCCGTTAAACAAATTGTTTCTTTCGGCCAAACAGACCCAAATCATGATTACACTCTAGAAATGGTCAATGACAATGTATTCCAATTATCATATGGATATACAACTGGATCTGGAAGCGGGGTTAGTTATTATTATGTTAATGCTAGAGCGGGATTTGACCCAGATACAGGTGCATTATTGTCACTTCGTAGCACAGTTTATTCACCAGATTCAGACACAGTTGTTGTCGATGATGAAAATGGAACATTTACTGTCCCTGATTTAGATGCTTGTGGTTATTCACTTGTCAATTACACTCAAGATATTGGTGAATTAACTGAACTTAATTTCCCATATTATTCATTGTCTCAATGGAAACTCGATTCATTCGGCATTGCAATTGATGGAACACCAATTGAACCTGGATCAACTGTTACTGGAACATTAGGATCATATGGATTAAACAATGAATTTGCTCTTATTAATCCAGTTCCAGAAATTGAAACATATGCATTTGAAACATTCACAATTTCAAATTCAAAATATCCATCTTTTGGAGGATCATTCAGTGCTTATTCTGGAACATTTAGTTTCACTGCAAGCGAACCAGGAACATATGAACTTTCTGTTACCTCATCTAAAGGTGCATCATTTAGTTTCACTTTAGTTGTTCCACAACCAGAACCTTCAAGCATTGAATTCTCAACTGTTACATATAATGAATCACAGGATTGGTGGGAAGAAGGCACAGTTCCAACAAAAATCATTTTAGGTGATTCTATTAATTTAGCTGCTAGAATTAATCCTTCAAAAGCTGATCAAGGTTACACAATTTCTTGTGAAACATTAACTGGTGTTGAAAAAAATGACTGGACCGATTATGATGGCACACATAAATATTATACATTCACTCCAGAAGCAACTGGAACATACACATTTGTTGCAACATCAACTGTCAATTCTGAAGTTACTGCTTCAGTTACAATTGAAGTAATTGAAAGACCTTCATTAGCCGCTACATTTACTGGATCATATTATTTAGTCAATAATCGTGGAAGCTATCTCCAATACCGTATCGATTTCACTCCTGAATCAGAAGGAGCGTTACAAGGTGTTGCTGCATTCAATGTTATGAAAACTGAATTTGTTGAAGGAACAGGTTCTGTTACAAGCGTTGACAAAACATACAATTACAATTATGTTGTTGATTCAGAATTAGGTGTATGTACATTTACTGCTGCAGTAGAAGGACAAGAACATGCTGCTCATCAATTAAGAACTTGTTCTGCAAATTCTGACTTTGACCTTGATGTCGTTGTTTATGAATCTTCCACTGTCGGCGATACAGATGGTTGGGAAAATAACTATACATATTTATCTCAAGATCATTTTGACGAAGTTAGCCAATATTTATAATCTTTATTACATCTATTGAAAATAAATCCCACTTTACGAGTGGGATTTTATTAATAATTAATATATAATTATAGTGTTTGCGATAACAATATTCGCGAGGAGGAAAAAAGAAATGAAAAATAAAGCATTTATACCGTTATTATTTTCTTTATTAGTCTTATCTTCTTGTAATTCTACTTCACCAATCACTTCAACTTCGACTGGCGATTCATCTACTACTTCAACTTCGATTCCAGATCCGATTTCTTTAGAAACCGCGATTGAAAATACGAGTTATTATAATTTATATTTTACCCCAGACGCTAATAGTGGATATATCGATAAAAAATATGTCGAAATTTATTCAGAAACAGATTATTACTATCTCTACAAAGATTTGGGATTTGTAATATTAGATTCAGATCCTGATTTTGTTCATCAATATTCTATTGATGTATCTAATGATGGACAAGTTAATATGTATGGTCGTATTGAGGGAAAAAGTTATCTTACGAATGTTATTAGTCAATCACAAAAATTCATTGACTATTTAAAAGAATATCAAGTTCTTTTTGAAGAAAGTGAAGACGATCCATGGTTATATACATATTACGGAAATGGCATTTCTTCTACTTTAAAGAACTTCTTCCAATTACATGGTATTTCTTATTGCAATTATTATGAAATTCGCATTGGCTATGATGGAAGAATATCAAATTTCAATGCTGGAGAAACATATGATGAAAATCATGATGACTTAATCATTACTTCAGAATTTAGTTTTGAAGAAGGTGGAATTAAAAACACCGATGCATATCAAAATTGGGTAAATAATGGTAGTCAAATTGAATTAAGAATAATTGATTTGAAGTCAGTATATGTTAATAAATTCAGATACTCTCCATGCTATAGTGAAGCTGAAATCGAAGCTATCGTTACTAATGTTGATTTTGATGGGTCATTTTATATTTCGATTGAAGATAATTATACTGGTCCGATTGGAATGAAAGTAATTCCAGCTAGTGATACATATAAGCCAAGCATTAATGATATTGTTAAAGTATCAGGCAATATTAAAGTTGAAGCCGATTATAGTAGCAAAGAAGGACATTCTCCATATTTCTATGATGCGGAAGTAACAAAAACATCTTCATCATATTACACTCCTATTTTTTCAGAAGAAGCTTTAGTAGATCAAATGGGAGCAGGTACGTATGCAGCGTATTTATTATCATCAAATCCAGTTTATTCTGGTTCATTATATACTGGATATGGATATGCATATGATATTCCTTCTTCAATAAACACTAATGAAGATGTAACTTTCGATATTATTTGCCCAGATTATATTTGTGATGAAAATAACAATCCATTCATAATGCAATTAATTGTTCCATCATCTCTTGGTGAAACAAAAATTAATGAAATTTATGAAGAAATTAAATCTTTAGGTGATTATAAAGTAGACGATAAAAACGCAAAACTTGTCTCATTAAATAATTGCATGTATTATTTTAATTTCCAAGCTGCTGCAAACAATAAACTTGGTGGAAAAATATATGTTACTCCAACCTCAATTATTTCTCACCGTTTATCTTTTGATGAATTAATCGAAAATGAATACGGAATAACTAATTTCCCAACAATTATTAATGACACAAATGTGACATTCCATTTTGGACATTCATCTCAATTCTTCCTTGAAGAACTTTATGGAAGTGATGATAAAAACGGAAACGGATTATTTTATCAAGTTAATTGTACTTCAAACGAAGCTTCACAATATTTAGATGATATCTTATCTATGGAAAATGTGGCATTTATTGATGGATATCAATATTCATTTGCAGTTAGTTATCAACACTTTCTTTTCCAATTAAATGATGTTTATATTGACGTTGTGCCTATTGTTGAAGACACAAGTGCGACAGTTTATACATTTATTTACCGTAACGATAAACCTATAAGAAGTAAATCAATTCAAGAAAAAATTGATGAACATTGTTCATCATTCTTCGATAGCAATGAATTTATCAAATTAGATGGAACATATGATATAAATTATCATTTCTATTCACTATCTTCATATGCAGGACATAGGTTTGATGATAATAATAAATTAAGTGTCGCAACCATGGATTTATCAGTTGATCGATTTAAAGAATTACGCGATGCATATCGCAAAATTGGATATAAACAATATCGTGTTGATATTAATGATCCATATAGTGAAGTTTATTCTTATATCACTCGTGGGGTAAGCCATGTTGTTTATTATAAACCAAATGATAATGGTAAATACACTTTCCTTGACTTTGCCCAATATCCAACAACTGATTATACTTTTGCTGGACATAATACATTTAATTATCGTGTCGAAATTTTAATTTATGAAGGTACAGAACCAATGAAAACCAATTATGAGACTAATCTTAGTGAATTTGTTTCTTATTGCGTGGGTGAATCAGGTGCCTTTAATTGGGTTTTACCAAATCAATATAAAGCAGAAATTTATTATCCTCAAACCGATTTGGTTGGTAATAGATTTTACGATTATGGATATACATTTAACGCAGATGCATTCATCTATCCTAATTCAATAAGTGATTTAGATAATTGTTATAATTATGTTATTAACACATTTACTTCACATGGATTTGTCCATAGTTATGATGGTAACAAAGGAAGCTGTTATTCGTATACCGATACAGAAAATCAATATGGATATTTTGTATATATTATGAAAGATAGTCGTGGATTTGTGCGAATAATTAATTCTATCGGCGGTATTGATTTCTAAAATATAAATTTTTAAATGAGGCTAAAATAATTGGCCTCATTTTTTGCTATTTAAAAAGAGTGGACTATATATAGAAATTTTGCAAAAACCACTAATTTAGCTCGATTTTTTATATAAATACACTGGTTTTTTGTTATTTTTTGAGCGTTTCTATATATAATTTTCCGAAAATATGTTATATTAATTTCACTTGATATGAGCAAGAGAGAATATGGAGAATTTGTTGAAAGCTCATTCAACAAATCAAAAATTTTAATTTTCATCTGTGGAGCTT
>JAQYER010000111.1 GCA_028723545.1 Caryophanales bacterium | reverse complement strand
TATTGGTATCAATATTATTAGAACATTAGCAAGGAAAGCGGCAGAAAATGGCGGTGCTTCCCCTATTGATATTAATGAGATAACACAACGATTTGTACAAAAAACGACGTCCTCACAAGATTTGGTGGCAATCAAGAATGATATTGAAATAATGATTTTAGAATTAACCGAATCTGTAAAAAAGAGTAAACAAAATAAAAAAGGCTTATCTCCAACCATTTCTAAAATTGCAGATTATATAAGATTAAATTATTCTCAAGAATTAACCGCAACTGTATTAGGGAATTATGCAAACATGACATATGCTAATCTTTCTAGACTTTTTAAAAAAGAAATGGGGATAACAATTGGGAAATATATATCATCGATGAGATGTATGGAAGCTGGACTATTACTTAGGAAATCTCATTATTCCATTCAAGAAATTGCCGCATATGTTGGTTATCTCGATAATAATTATTTCGTTAAAGTATTTAAAAAAGAAACAGGATATCTTCCATCAGAGTATCGCAAAGCCAACAAAGAATAATTAAATATAAAATAATAAGATATATACATGCGCGCGCATAGAAAATAAATAAAAAAATGTTAACTGAAATATTAAATACAACAAATCGTTGAAATATATTTCATTATCTAAAATTAAAAGATTTGAAGAAGTAAATGCATTATAAATTTGATTTTTATCTATTAATTTCGATAATTTGATATATTTTAAACCATTTATAAAGAAGTGATTCTTCAATTGCATTATCTATAGATACACTTTGTAAAGATTCTCCATCCTCGGCACGTTGAATCAATGTGAGTTTGAATTCCCATGAATATTTCATAAAAAAGTACCCCTTTCCTAATGCCTAGGATTTGGGGTACAGTTCACTTTTTTCTTTTCAATGTTTTTAGACGCATTTGTTAAAAGAACAGTTTTGCCAAAATCTCTCACTCCACTGATAATGTAAATATGAGACAATGGGAAATCCAAACAAAAATCATTACATATTTTATCCGAAACACGTTCTCTATTAATATAACTTGAAGGCAACTGACCAAAGGTCATTGTAAATTTATTTTCCATAATACTATCCTTTTTGTTAGGTTTGTTAGATTTATGCAATCACGAAAGTGTTTAGGAATCAATATAAATAAGCAATCAATTACCGTGTCCGGATAAATACGGTATAGTTCGTCGCTATTTAATCAACTCATAATCTTTTCTTTTTTAGTTTACACCCGTCCTGCAAAGGTGGTTATGCAATGTTGGGTGGTGCGAGAAAAGTTGGGAATCGAACTATTGAAAAATGACTTTTTTGTTTCCCATACACCACTCTTAATCATTGAAAGTATGAATCGGGGCTATAAAGAAAAAACTCCGATAACCAAGGAATCGAAGTTCTTGCTTTCAATCTGGTGGACCAAACCGGGATCGAACCGGCGACCTCTAACTTGCGAAGCTAGCGCTCTCCCAACTGAGCTATTGGCCCAAGTGATTAATAGTATATTACTATTGTTTGATAAATTAAACTCCTTTTATTTGTATTTTTAGATAATTCTTGATGAAGGAGTAATCGCCACTCCGTTATTATTCATCCACAAGTTTAATAGTGTTTCTTTATATGAATTAATTAACGAATCATCAATTGATTCAGGGAAAACTTTGTTCGCTAATTGAGCGAATTCAGATGATAAATTATAAATCTCGCCGCCGGCAGCAAATTGGAAATTAAACAATTTGAAATTCAATGCTTTGAAAAAGCCAAAGAAATCAGCTGAGAATAATTTCATAACATTAAATAATTTGGAAGACATATTTAATTGTTCTAAATAATTAACATTTTTAATTAAAACATTAAGTCCTTCTGAATATGATGAATAACAATTGATTACAACAATTAATGCGAATGAAACTTCAAGTAAACCAATTATTGGAGCAGGGAATCTTAAATTAACAGCGTTAAGTTTATTTGGAAAGAACAATTTAATAATTGGCCAAGTTAATAAGGCAATAATTGGAGAAACAAAAATATTAGCAATAGTTAATAAACCAAGCGCCATCGCGTGGCACATTGAATGAGACATTGTGTATGCATATTCGGCTGTGTATTTAGTGTCATTTGCTAAAATTCCTAATAATTCAATCAAATCAGTGAAATTATTTATTTCATAAACATTAATGTTGTTAACTACGACACTAGTATTTAATCCAAATTGAAGAATGAATTTTTCACATAGCCATGTTCCAAAATTATTTTTAAAAATAAAATATGAAAGCACAAACAATACGATAAAAATGATTGTTTGCCATATTTGCATAAATGTTTTGCGAATTAAGCTAAAAATTAATGCCATTACTAAAATAACAATAACAAAAACAACTCCTAATATGCCTGAAGATGCAAATTTAAGTATTAAATTTCCTAATCCTGCTGTTCCCATAAAATTGCTTTATGCTTATACATTTTACCGAATAATTACATAAATAACAAAAATTATTTTTTGTATATATAACAAAGTTATTTTGCGATATGATAATACCACTATGGAAACTCGCATTGCTGTTATTGATATGAAGGCTTTCTATTCCTTTGTTGAATGTGTTGAACGTAATGTCAACCCATTCACCACTCCTTTAGCAGTTGTTGATGAAAGTCGAGGAGAAGGAACAATAGTTTTATCAGTATCACCATTTTTAAAATCTCTTGGAGTGCCTTCTCGATGCCGAAAAAGAGATTTACCTGATATTGAAGGGATGATATTTGCTACTCCAAGGATGTCATTATATTTAAAAAAGTCCGCAGAAGTCGTTTCAATTATTTTAGATTTTGTTGGTGAAGATGATATTCATATATATTCAGTTGATGAATTATTTATTAATTTGGGACCTTATTTAAAAATGTATGAATGTACAGCGTATCAGTTAGTAAGAAAAATTCAAAAAGCGATTTTTGATCAAACTAATTTAGTTACTACTTCTGGTATTGGACCAAATATGTTTATGGCTAAAGCCGCATTAGATTTAGATGGCAAAAAGAAAGCACCTTATATCGTTGAATGGAAAAAAGCCGATATTAAAAAGAAATTATGGCCAGTTACTCCTTTAACAAAAATGTGGGGAATATCATCTGGATATGAAGCTAAATTAAATTCTTTTGGTATATATTCTGTTGGCCAATTAGCGAACTCTGATAAAAATTTTCTCAAAGAGAAATTAGGAATCATTGGAGAACAAATGTGGGAACATGCGAATGGAATTGATAATACAAACATTAGACAAAAATATATTCCTACTTCGACTTCTTTTTCTCTTGGTCAAGTATTAATGAAAGATTATGATAAAGAAGATGCAAAAATGATTATTAAAGAGATGAATGATGATTTATCAATGAGATTAAGAGAACATCATCAATCTACTTCACGAGTGTCTTTGTCAATCGGGTATACATATGAAATTGGAGGAGGAATATCTCAAGCTATTACTCTTCCAGGTCCAACCGATGATAGTGATAATATCCTTCATTATTTATTAAAGATATTTGATAAATATGTTGAAGATTATCCGATTAGAAGAATATATATTTCTTATTCAAAATTAGAAAATAGTGAATATGAACAATTATCTCTTTTTGAAGACAATGAAGAAAAAGAAGAGAGAAGAAATTTACAAAAAGTAATGGATACTTTAAAAAATAAATATGGCAAAGATATTGTTTTAAGAGGATCGTCATTATTAAAAAATAGCACAGCAAAATTAAGACATAGTCAAATAGGAGGACATAAGAAATGAGTTCTGATCGCGGGATGAAAAAATACGCTCCATTTGCGTCACTTATTGAACAATCAATTTGTCTTAATGAAATGCGATATAAGAAAAATAAAATTGATAAACCAAAAATCGCCAGCGAAAGAGCGGACAAAATAAATAAGATTTTAGTCAATTATCACAAAGAAGAAGTAACTATTACTTATTTTTATGATGGCTATTTATATGATTTAAAAGGAATAATTGAAAAAGTAGACAAGAACAAAAAAAGAATAATTATCAATGACGCAATTATTCCTTTTAGTGAAATTATCGATATAAACTCAAGCGAAATTAGTGATTTCGATTTTGATATTTAATTATTTAACAACACCTGAATCATCATTTGCAAATGCTTCACCATTCGTTAAATAATCAATATCGTCTTTATTAGCAATCATTTTCAAAATTGATTCAAAATAATCCCATTCATTATATACTTCAAATTCATAAGAATGTCCCCAAATGCAAAACACTTGTTTCTTATTCGTTTTTAAATTGAGGAATTGTTCTAATTGTTGTTTTAAAAGCGGATCTCGATAATAAATGGT
>JAQYER010000110.1 GCA_028723545.1 Caryophanales bacterium | reverse complement strand
ATATGCTAATCTTTCTAGACTTTTTAAAAAAGAAATGGGGATAACAATTGGGAAATACATATCATCGATGAGATGTGTGGAAGCTGAACTATTACTTAGGAAATCTCATTATTCCATTCAAGAAATTTCCGCATATGTTGGTTATCTCGATAATAATTATTTCGTTAAAGTATTTAAAAAAGAAACAGGATATCTTCCGTCAGAGTATCGCAAAATCAATAAAGAATAATTAAATATAAATTAATAAGATTTAAACGTGCGCGCGCATAGAAAATAAATAAAAAATTTAAAATGCTACCGAGCTTTTTCCTTCGCCCGGCATGCCAGTAATTAAGATACAATATTTCATAAATTAATTATCTACGAATAACTTCACCATCTTGAAGTCTGGATTCTTCAGCGGCAATTGCCATTAAATGTGATTCAAGAGAGTTTTCTAATGATGTGTTAGCAGGTGCACTACCATTAACAATATCGTATAAAGTCTTAATCATTGATGCATCACCACCACCATGTCCACCTGAAACATCTGGTAATCCTGAGAACGAAATCTCTTCAACTGGTTTACCATATGCTTTTAATACGAGCTTTTGGTGTTCTTCATCAAGGTCTAACTCTCCTAATGTTCCGTGGAATTTATAAATACGTCCATGACATCCAGTAAATGCTGTCATACAAAGGTTAGCAGTTACACCATTCTCAAAGAGAATATTTGTTTCTTGATGATCAACTACATCGTTATCACACGCAAAAACACATCTACCATATGGACCATTTTCATAGGCTTTTCTAATGCCTTCTTCAGTTAATACTTCATCTGTACAAATGACATTTTGTGGCCACATTTGTTTTGGCGAACCAGCATCTTTCCATTTTTGGACATATACCCATTCAGCACTGTATGGACATGTTGATTTGAATTTACAATCTTTACATCTATCGCTTGCGCCTTCAGGCTGATTTTCTTTTTTGAAATAAGATAAAGAGCCAATAGATGAAATGGTTTTAAATTTTGATTTAGCAAACCATTGGAGTAAATCCATATCGTGGCAACATTTTGCCATAATCATTGGAGATGTATCTTCACTTCTTCTCCAGTTACCACGAACATAGCTATGTGCTTGGTGCCAGAAAGTAACTTGCTCAATCGCGTGGATATCCACTAATTGGCCAATCTTACCTTCATCAATCATCTTAGCTGCCATTGTGTATGCGAAAGCATATCTTAATACGTGACAAACTAAAACCTTACCACCATATTTCTTTTGTGCTTCTAATAATCTAAAGCATTCTTCTTTTGAATATGTAATTGGCTTTTCAAGTAAAACATCATACCCAACTCTTAAAGCATCAATACAGTTTCTAACATGGTCTTTATCTTGAGTTGCAACAACACAAATATCTGCACGTTTTTCTTTAAAGAATTCATTTTCATCAAGGAAAAGATTCTTGTCTTCAACGCCGAATCTTTCTTTGCATGTGTTAAGTCTTACTTGTCTTACATCACATACTGCAACAATTTTGAAACGAGGATCTTTTAAAATAATCATTCCATAAGAGTCAGCGCCTCTTGAGCCTGCTCCTATGATAGCGACAGTTAATACCCTATTATCCATAATTATTACCTCTATCTATAAACCCCAGAATTATCATTCAATAAAGCTTTACCATTAATTAAATATTCTACACCATCTTTATTAGAAATTGCTTCACAAATTTTTCAAATTTGTCCCACTCATTATATCCTTCTAATTCATATGAGTGTCCCCAGATATATAAGACCTGTGTTTTATCAGATTTTGAGTCTAAGAAATCTTTAACAATTTGAAAGATATTAGGATCTCTATAGTGCTCTGTTGGTTGATACGCCAATAGGTTATTTGGAATATCAAATCCTTTAGTGGGTTTTGTTGCTCTTGCAAACTTAATACCTTCATTTCTATATGTTTCAACCCATGTCCACAATAGACTACGAGAAACACCATGTTTTCTTGAAATGGAATATGACGATTCTTCACCATTGATTAATTCAAGAACAATTGATTCTTTCTCTTCAGGAGAATGCATTGTAAACGTCGTTAAATAACACCTGGACATTTAAAAACTGACACATGGGATGGCGTCGGTTAAATTCCGATATGGTGGAAAATAGCGGATAAACACAAAAAAAGAAAGGATTTTATGTGTCTTTTCATTTATTTTTGGGATGGTGTTATTTTTTGACGTATACTAAGAATCTCCATCATCCACCGCCAGGAAGAATTGAACCATAATAATAAAAAATCCGAGCAATAACGCTTGGATTTTTAACTAGTCTAGTGTGAGACTTTGACTTATACAAATTATCTGTGTTA
>JAQYER010000109.1 GCA_028723545.1 Caryophanales bacterium | reverse complement strand
GATAAACCACTCATACCTTTAACGCCACCACTTCTAAGTGAAGAAATAGATAATTCATTTTCATTGAACATAGAAGCGTTTCCGTTTGAAGAGAACAAAATAATATTTGAATTACCATTAGTAAAACAAACATCCGCTACTTCATCCCCTTGAAGTAATCTCATGCAAACAATCGCTTTGGAATAACGACTAACTTCAAAATCAGAAATTGGAACACGTTTAATTTGTCCATTTTTAGAAACAAGAACAAAGAATAAATCATTTCTAAATTTCTCTAAAGCATATACTTTAATGATTTTATCATTAGGGGCTAATGTCGATAAATAATTAACATGCTTTCCTTCATCTTTCCATTTGTTTTCATTGATTTCATGAACTGGCAAATATAAATAATTTCCTAAAGAAGTAAAGCATAACAAATAATCAGTTGTAGATACTTGACCTTTATAAATCAAAATATCGCCTTCTTTTAAGCCAGGTAAAGCATTGACACCACTTGAATTGTATGATTTAAGTGAAGAACGTTTAATATATCCATCACGAGTAATCGCCACCATTGTGTCTTCTTTGGAAATAAGATCGCGCTTATTGACACTGACATCGATTTTTTCAACAATTTGTGTTTTTCGATCGCTTCCATATTTTTTCGCAATATCCTTTAAATCAGATATTAATAAACGATCAAGTTTTTTGCGATCATTAAGAATGCCATTTAAAAATTCAATTTTTTCTTCCAATGTTTTCTTTTCGTTAACTAATGTAGTAATGTCAGTGTTGGATAATTTATATAATTGCATCATCGCGATTGCTTCGCTTTGAGGCTCATTAAAACCAAAGGTTTTTTGTAAATTTTCCTTCACGTTTTTCTTATCAGAAGAAGACCTAATAACTTTAATAACTTCATCAAGAATAGAAATAGCTTTGATCAATCCGTTAACGATATCTAAACGGCTTTGATTTTTTGTTAAATCATATTTGCTACGACGAGTTATAACGTCGACTTGATGGTTAACGTAGCAATCAATGAAATCCAATAAATTCATTGTTTTTGGTCGACCATTAACAATTGCAACCATGTTCGCACTATAAGAGGTAGTCAAACCGGTTTTATTCATTAAATATTTGTATATAGCAGTTATGTTTGCGTCTTTTTTAATATCAATCGCAATACGCATTCCACTACGATCAGTTTCGTCTCTAACTTCCAAAATACCATCAATAGTTTTGTTGTGACGAATTAAATCTAATTCGTGAACAAGATTAATTTTGACTGTTTTATATGGAATTTCAGTAATAGCAATTTGTTTAATTTTACCATCATCAATAATTTCAGTTTTCGCAACAA
This sequence comes from Caryophanales bacterium, assembly GCA_028723545.1. Lineage (GTDB taxonomy): Bacteria > Bacillota_I > Bacilli_A > RFN20 > CAG-826 > Fiminaster. The sequence goes on along the minus strand of JAQYER010000109.1, from coordinate 7,829 downwards.
CTTCAATTCTTCCTTTTCCAGTTTCATACATTTCTTTTAGCCCTGGACCATCGTAAATTAAACCACCAGTAGGAAAATCTGGTCCTAAAACAAATTGGCGTAAATCATCAACAGTTGTATGAGCATGATTAATACGATAAATAACCGCGTCAACGACTTCTCTTAAATTGTGAGTTGGAATATCTGTTGCAATAGCAACAGCAATACCTTCAGTTCCATTTACTAATAAATTAGGGAATCGAGCAGGAAGGACAACTGGTTCATAGTCAGTATCATCAAAAGTTAATGACATATCAACAGTTTCTTTATCGATGTCCGCTACTAATTCTTCAGCTATTGCTGATAAACGACATTCAGTATAACGATAAGCTGCTGCTTGGTCACCATCAATTGAACCATTATTACCTTGGAAATCAGTCAATGGACAATTCAATTTCCAATTTTGTGACATTCTGACTAAAGCATCATAAATAGAACTATCACCATGTGGATGATAATGTCCCATAACATCACCAACAACTTTCGCGCATTTTCTTGTTGGTCTTGAATATAAATTGCCAGTTCTATACATTGAATAAATAATTCTTCTTTGAACTGGTTTTAATCCATCACGAGCATCTGGAATAGCGCGGTCTTGAATAACGCATTTAGCATAAGTAGCGTATCTGCTACTCATAACTTGTTCCATTGGTTCAATATGAATAATTTCTTCAAAAGAAGGTTCAACAGGACTAATTTTCTTTTTTGCCATCTTATTTAACCTCCTCAATAAATGTATCTATTTCATTAAAATCAACATGTTCTTCGACCCATTTACGACGTTGTGATGAGTCTTTACCCATTAAAATGCTGACATTTTGTTCAGCTAATAAAGGATCTTCGATAGCGACTTTTGTTAATTGTCTAGTTTTTGGATCCATTGTTGATTCCCATAATTGCTCTTCATTCATTTCGCCAAGACCTTTGAAACGAGAAACATGATAACCCGCTCCAATTTCTTTTTTAGCTTGCTCTAATTGAATATTATCCCAAGCATATTTGTAAATTAATTTATGATTAACTTCTTTTGAAACACGATATAAAGGTGGACAAGCAACGAATAATTTACCATTAGTAATTAATGGACGCATAAAATGATAAAAGAAAGTTAATAATAATGTTTGAATATGTGCACCATCATCATCGGCATCGGTCATGATAATAACTTTCCCATATTTAGCATCGTCAATATCAAAATTTTGTCCAACACCTGCTCCAATAGTATTAATAATTGTTGAAAATTCTTGATTTGATTTCATTTTTTCAAGAGTTACACTGTCGGTATTAAGTGGTTTTCCACGAAGTGGAAGAATAGCTTGATGCATTCTATCTCTTCCTTTTCTAGCTGAACCACCAGCAGATTCACCTTCAACGATGAATAATTCATTTTTTTCATAATCTTTTGATTGGGCTGGTGTTAATTTATCAGATAAAACAAAATCTATTTTTTTCGTTTTAGTTCCACGAGCTTCCTCTTTCGCTTTTCTTGCAGCGTTCCTCGCATTTTGGGCATCAACACATTTTTTAACTAAATTGACTGCAAATTCTTTATTTTCTGTCAAATAATATGACATTTGGCTATAAACAAAGTTGCTAATAACATTATAAATAGCTGGAGTGCCTAATTTAGTTTTTGTTTGTCCTTCGTATTCAAGATATTTTTCAGGAACTTGTACGGAAATAATAGCAGTTAATCCTTCGCGAACATCGCTTCCCTCTAATTTAGTTTTACTTCTTAATAAATTATGTTCTTCAGCATAATCATTAACGGCTTTTGTAATAGCGGTTTTGAAACCAGTTTCATGGGTTCCTCCATCAGGAGTTCTAATATTATTCGCGTAAGAATAAATTGATTCATTGTAGTCGTTTAAACAATATTGAAAAGCAACCTCAATATTAAATTCATCAATTGTGCTTTCAAAATAAATAACATCGCTTAGAGGAGTTTTATTAACATTCAATGACTCTAGATATTCAGAAATACCTCTTTCATAGAAAAATTCTTTTTCTATTCCAGTACGTTCATCTTTGAGAAGAAAATGAACACCTTTTAATAGGAAGGCTTTTTCTTGAAGCTTTCCAGCAATCGTATCGAAATTGAAAACGACTGTTGGGAAGATAGTTGGGTCAGGTTTAAAACGGACAAGTGTGCCATGTTTTTTTGTTTTTCCTAATACTTCTAATGGAACAACAAGTTTTCCACCGTTTTCGAAACGAATATGATTGATTAATCCATTTTTAAAAATAGTAACATCACAATAAACGCTTAAAGCGTTTGTAACTGAAGCACCTACACCGTGCAAACCACCACTAGTGCGATAAGCTTTGCTATTAAATTTGCCTCCACTATGTAAAACAGTAAATAAAACTTCAACAGCAGGCTTTTTACTATTTTCATGAATATCAACTGGTATGCCTCTTCCTTCGTCTTGAACGGAAACAGAACCATCTTTATGAATTATGACAGTAATTGAATTTCCGTATCCGTTAATTGCCTCATCAACTGCATTGTCAACAATTTCCCAAACGAGATGGTGCAATCCTCTAACATTTGTTGAGCCAATATACATTGCAGGTCTTTTTCTAACCGGATCTAATCCATCAAGTATATCAATATCACTTGCATTATAATTGTCTTTAAATTCTTTCATGTTTAAAAAATCTTTCTTTAAAATCGTTTTGATTATAACAAAAAGTTATTGGAAAAGTTAACAACTTTTAATATAATCATTACAATAGGAGTGTCAATTGTTATGGATATTATATTATATAATATAGCTATTAGTATGGCTTCATTAATTATGGGCTATTTATTTGGCTCAATTCCATTTGGAATTATTATTGGAAAAGGTCTATTTCATCGCGACCCACGAAATGAAGGCTCACATAATAGCGGAGGAACCAATGTTGGAAGAATATTCGGAAAAAGAATTGGGTTCCTTTGTATCGCTCTTGATATGATAAAATGCATTTTGCCGATGATCGCTATGTGGGCAATAATAAAATTCACAAATTTAAACCAAATATTAATAAATGAATTCGGAGCAGGATTATATCATGATGGAACTTTATGCATTTATTTAATTACTGTCGGCGCGTTAATCGGGCACTGCTATCCTCTATACGCAGGTTTTAAAGGAGGAAAAGCTGTTTCAACTTATGCCGGATTTATTCTAGCGACAAATTGGGCATTAGTAATTATTGATTTATTAGCGTTCTTTATCACATTAAAAAAGACTAAATATGTATCGCTATCAAGTATTATTTTATCGATATTTTCTTGCGTCTTTTCTTGGATACTTTTCTTCGTTAATTTTGCTATTCCAGAAACACTTCAAAATATTACGATGTGGGGAAATGGATTTTACATTAATTTTGGATGGGAATTTGCAATGACTGCAACTGTAGGTTCAATCTTAATAATCATTCGTCATATTCCAAATATTAAAAGACTTATTAGCAAGTGCGAATCCAAAGTTAAATGGATTAAATAATAGTAGTATTTTAGTAGTTTTATAGTATATTTACTAAATGTGGAAAATTAATTAGTATTTATGAAAATGTTCAAAAAGTTTCGATAAATACTAATTTTTTTATTGACGAAAATTAATTTTACTGATTTTTATCCACAATCGAACCACTATTATAACTATTTTCGATTTTTTTAATGAATATATTGTTTTTATTTATAATTAACTAATCTTATTTTTTTTCTTTAAAATAACTGATTCTTTTCTGCTAATTTTATATATTTATTTTATGCGTTATTTTTAATCAATTTAGTACGAATTAAATTTAATATTTTTTCGATGATTTTGCAATAAAAAAATTGGCACTTTTTAATGCCAATTTTTATTATTTTTTCTTTCAACTTATTTTTGAGAATTTACATTCTTCATGATTTGTCTGATTTGGGCTTCGCTACAAGGTCTTCCCATTGATCTAAACATCGCACGAATCATCTTTTCGTTAATTGGTGGATTCTTAGCTAATTCTCTTTTGAAGAACCAACGAGCTAAGAAGAATGTCGCGATTGCGGTCACAATCACTACTGCAATAATAATTCCTACGAATGCTCCGACTGAGAGATTCTCCATTGTTTTTGCAAGAATAATTGGTGTAACCATATTTTATTCCTTAATTATGCACGGCCATCGTATAAGCCAGTATCTGTACGAACGAGAATTTTTTCGCCATTATTGATGAATAATGGAACTTTAACACGATATCCAGTTTCTAATGTCGCAAATTTCATTGCTTTGTTAACTGTATCACCTCTAACTGCTGGTTCACAATCAACAATTGTTAATGCAACAGATGATGGAAGGCTAATACCAAGAATTTCATCTTCATAAGCTAAGATTTCGATTTCAGCATCAGCTACTAAGAAATTCATTTCCCATTCAAGTTTGCTTTTAGCAATTTCAACTTGATCATATGTAACTTGGTCCATAAATACTAATGAATCACCTGAATCATATAAATATGACATTTTCTTTTTGTCTAAGCGAACTGGTTCGACATCATAACCTGAGTTACGTGAGATTTGGACAATTGATCCTGTTCTCATATTTTTTGCTTTAATTGCTGCGACCATTTTTCTCATTGCAGTTTTATTTAATAAGATATCTAAACATAAATAAAGGTTGTCTTCATCAATGAAATAGTTTCCTGGTCTAATTTCTGTGACGTTCATTTTAATTTCCTCCTTAATAAATCAAGATATTATATAATTTTAATATATAAATCGCAAATATTGGTTATATTTTATTTCTTGTTCGATTGTTGTTTTTCTTCCGTGGCCTGGATAAACATTGATTTTTTCATCTAATTTAGCCAATTTAAGAAGCGAAGATGGAATTTGTTTGCTATTTCCAGTTGGTAAGTCACTTCGACCAATACTACGGTAAAATAAAGTATCTCCGCTAAATAAAATTTGTTTATCTAATAACAAATAACAAACACTTCCTCTTGTGTGAAATGGAGTGTGTATTACTTTAATCTTTAGATTAACAATATCGATAATTTCATTATCTGTTACTGAAATGGTTTCGTAATCGTATTCAATAACATCATGGTTAGTTAAATGTCTAAACGATAAATTTAATTTAGGATTATTCAAAAATTCTTCTTCCAAATAATGAATATATATTTTTGCGTCTTTATATTTATCTTTTATATCTTTAACCGCTTCAATATGGTCATAATGACCATGAGTTAAAAATATTGCTTTGACATTAACATTTAATTTTTCTAAATGACGAATTAAATGATTGTTACGATTATTTCCTGGATCAACAATAATGACGTTATTTCCATCATCACCAACAATATAAACGTTGGAAGTATCTTCCTCGAACAAACAATCGAATATCATAAGAAATAAAAAATGGGTTTAAATAAACCCTATTTTTTCTCCTTGTGGACAGTCTTTTTATTGCATCTTGGGCAATATTTTTTGATTTCCATTCTATCAGGATGTAATTTTTTATTTTTTGATGCAAGGTAATTTTCTTCACCGCATTCAGTACATTTTAATATAAAGTTATCACGCATGAGTATTCGCCTCCTTGTCTGTACGCTTGAAATAATAACAAATTAAAAACATATCTACAAGATATTTATTTTGTTTTATAATAAAAACACTATGAAAAATATTCCAAGATTATCAACAAAGCAAATTAAAATCGGTAACATCACCATTGGAGGACAAAATAAAGTCCTTATCCAATCAATGTGTAACATCAAAACAAGTCACGTTTCAAAAGTGATTAAACAAATCAATGAATGCGCTGAGCAAGGCGCAGATTTAATGCGTGTTTCTGTATTGGATGAAAAAGATGCGAAAGCGATAAAGAAAATTAAAAAAGGAATTAATATTCCTTTAGTTGCTGATATTCATTTTAATTATGAATTCGCTATTTTAGCAATTAGAGCTGGTGCGGACGCAATTAGAATTAATCCTGGAAATATTGGTGGCAAAAAAGAAATTACTGCCGTTATTAACGAATGTAAAAAATATGGAACTGTCATTCGTATTGGAGTTAATTCCGGGTCCGTATGTACCAAAATTGATGAAGATAATTCAAAAATTACTTCCGATATTATGATTAAATCGGTTAAAAAAATGCTTAAAATTTTTAATGATAACGATTTTGATAATATTGTTTTATCTATAAAAGGTTCAGATGTTTTAGAAACTGTTAAAGCCTATCGATTAGCGTCAAAGAAATTTAAATATCCTCTTCATTTAGGAATTACTGAAGCTGGGCCAAAAGAAATTGGAACAATCCGTTCTTCAGCCGGTTTAGCACCACTTTTAATCGATGGAATCGGTGACACAATTCGAATTTCATTAAGTGATGACCCAGTTGAAGAAATTAAAGCTTGTAAAAGATTATTACGTGATTTAGGTATTATTAAAGATGGACCAAGATTAATATCTTGTCCAACATGCGGAAGAACGCAAGTTAATTTAATTCCACTCGCTACAAAAATATTAGATTTCATCGAAACAAATGATATCAATGTTACAGTTGCAGTTATGGGTTGTGTAGTCAATGGACCAGGCGAAGCTAAACGCGCTGATATCGGAATAGCGGGAGGAAAAGGAGTTTGGGTTTTATTTAAAAAAGGCGTCTATCAATATTCATGCAAAGATGAATTAGTGTATGACACCTTAATTAAAGAATTATTGAAATACAAATAATTATAAATTTTCTCTCCAATTATCCTCGAAAGCATTATTCAATAACATTTCAACCTCTTTTTTATAAGGAGGTTTTTCATTTACATAAGGCGTTTCAAGTATTTTTGGAACATTGATCAACAAAGGATGATGAATATATTTTGATAATGTTTCAAATCCAATTGTTCCATATCCAATATTGTCATGTCGGTCTTTGTGCGCTCCAATAGGATTTTTTGAATCGTTAACATGAACAACAAGTAATTTTTCTAAACCAATTATTTGGTTAAATTCATCAAGAATATGATCAATATCTCTAACATCATATCCATAATCGTTAATGTGGCAAGTATCCAAACACACTCCTAAGCGGTCAGAATATTTGCAATTATTAATTATATAATTAATGTCTTCAAAAGTTGTTCCAAGTTCACTACCTTTACCAGACATTGTTTCTAACGCGATTTTTACATCGGTATTATCATTTTCAAAAATATAATTTAACCCTTCAACAATATTGTTTAACCCTTCAATCTTGCTAGCCTTTAAATGGTTTCCTGGATGAAGCACTAATGTTTTACATCCGAAAGCTTTTGTTCTTTGTAATTCATTGATAACTAGTTTTTTGGCTAATTCGTAATTATCGATTTTTTCTTTGCTACCAAGATTAATCAAATAAGGCGCATGAACAATTATTTTAGATTCATCAATATTGTTTTCTTTTAATAATTTTCTTCCTTCTTCGATTTTTAATCTTTCTAAAGGTAGGCGATATGAATTTTGTGGAGCGCCTGTATAAAACATGAAAGTGTTTTCACCCCATTCAAGCGCACTTCTAACGCTTCCTAAATAAAAATCTGGAGATGACATTGAAACGTGTGAGCCTAAATATATTTTATTCATTATTACGTGCTTCCTTTTTATATCGTTCCACTCTTTGGCGGCGAATTTCTTCTCTAATCTTTTTACGACGATGATATTTTCTAACTCTTTCTTCTTCCCATCGTTGTTTTTTCTTGTAACATGGTTCAACTTTTTTAGAGCGAACTTTTGAACGAGCGATTTGGATTTCTTTATTTAATTCTGGATCTTCTTTTCTTTT
>JAQYER010000108.1 GCA_028723545.1 Caryophanales bacterium | reverse complement strand
TATTATAATTTTTAACAAAAAAGCATTTATTCTTTTAAAATAATAATACAAATATTTCATCGAGGAGTGTAATTATGAAATATAAAATTCCTTCACTATTTATTCTTTTATCTTTATTAGCGAGTTGTTCTCCAGCAACCGATCCTAATAAAGATACATTTGATTGTTATTATGAAACATATAACATAACTGTTAATCTTAAAAATAATGATAATTATCAAAAATTATTAGGATTAACCAATAAATCTAAACATATTTCCGATAATGATGAATTATCTCAATTTAACGAATCGGTTCAATCTTTTTTTCCAAATTACCCATATTATTCTCTTTTATATAGAAAAAATTTATCTTCTGATTCAAGCCTTGTTATATTAGTTGATGAATATAAAAATACCTGTAATATTGATAAAGAAATATCAAGTGTTGTTTATAAATCTAATCGATTGAATGTTTGGTCAAATACATTAACTAGTCGAGAAGAAAGCGTTAACTCCGTATATGCATTTACATATATTTTGCTTGATGGAACGAAAAAGGAGCCAACAATTAAATATACAGATAAAGTTTCAGAAAGTGGCGATTTTATAGATGATGTATTAACATTAAAACCTATTATCTATTTTTACCCAACTCAAGAAATGGATTTAGAAATTAAATATTATGATCCAAATAGATTATTAACAACATATCCAAAATATGAAGATGGTTGGAATATTCATTTAAAAGAAAATGGGTTATTCACTAATAATAACAGCGATTCTAACCGTGAATATTATGGTTTATACTTTGATGAAATTAACGAATATAAATGTGATTTTGATGAAGGATTTTATGTTAATAAAGATAACTCGATCGAATTCTTAGAAGAAAAACTAGATTATCTTGGATATAACAATAAAGAAGCTGATGAATTTATTATGTATTGGCTACCTATTTTAGAAAACAATATTCATTCTTTAGTGTATTTTGAACAAACAGAAGAAAGAAATAATGAATGCCCATTATCATTTTCATTTTCTCCCGATTCAATATTAAGAACAATTATCCATATTAAAAAAGTCGACAAAGAAACTAGCATTAAAGAACAACAATTATATCCATTCAATCGCTTTGGATTTTCAGTAGTGGAATGGGGCGGAAGTATAATTAAATAATAATAAAAGAGCCGTTATCATATAGGAAACATTTAGTTAGACTATATTTACGACTCTTTTTATTTTGGTTAATTATCTTTTAGTTACTTGAACAACAGCTTTATATCCGTATGTTGCGTCTTCTTCAATGCTTACAACACGAATACTGTAATCAAATGTACAAGTTTTATCGATAGTGTAATTGCTATATTTTCCGTTATTAACTTTAGCTTTATTCCAAAGATTTGATCCAGATGGCATTGTTTGTGCCCATGATGATCCTTCATCAAGATTAAATCTTGCACCTTTTTTGAATAACGCTCCACTGTCGACGCTTAATCCTTTTTCCCATGTTTTACCATTTGAAACCATTAAGCCATAATTGTACATATAACTTTTACCGCCAGAAGATGTTTCGAAATAATCGTTTTCAGTAATTCTTCCACCATATGTATTATCAAGAATTAAGTCAACACAGTTTTGTGGTTCAACTACATTTTCACCATTGAATTTATCAGTGTTTGCTTTATATGCACGAGCATCAACGTGAGTAATTCTTACTCCAGGAACATCGAATCCAGTTGTGCCGGTGTATCCATTGATATAATCTTGTTCAGCAAGTCCGACTGGCGCCATTAATTCAAACATCATATATTCATCAAAGGCAGTACCATTATAATTTGGTGATGGAATAATGAAGCAATCTCCAGTAGTAGTGCCAGGATATAATGTAATTTGAGCTGTATCATCTACTACTAATGGTTTTGTCCATCCTAATGTGAATTTTGAATACATGCTGTGATCACCTAAGTTATGATCCATCATATCTACTCCACACATTGGAGTCCAAGTGTTCTTATAATCATAATAGTCATCAAGACCATATGTGTGTCCAGTTTCGTGAATGAATGTATGTGGATCATAACCATTAAATCCGCTATTCATCCAGTCAATTGAAGCAAAACCAAGTGTTTTTACGGTTGGAGTGATTTTGTTTGAGCTGTTGCTGGTGTATGTAACATATGCCCACCAGTCACTAGTTGTTCCTGTTGGTTGAGAATATACAATCCAAACAAGATCAAGGAATCCATCTTTATCAGAATCAAACCATGAATATGGATGTGCATCTGCCCCTAAAGAACCATGTCCTTCTTTTGCGTATTCAGTGCGATACCATTTAGCAGCATATTCAGCCGCGCCAACACCAAGGCCTCCACCATATTTTGATTTAAATTGTTCAGCGGTACCATCATATACACACCATGAAGGAATGACTTGCCCTTGGAAATTGGATTTTCCATAACTTGATTTTTGATAATAAGTTGCAAGTGATTCCCATCCTCCAACTTCAGCAAGTTCTTCAGGTGTTCCGAAGAATGTTTTTCTCATTCTTTCGATTGTTTCTGGTGTTTGTTTTTCTTGAAGATTTTCATCTGTAAAACCGAATGGAACAATCATAACGTGTGGTTCTGGTGCTAATGAATCAAGATGAGGAGCATTTTGATTCAAATACAATGTGTTTCTTGTTAATGGTTGTTCTTGTCCACTTAAATCAGTGTAAGTAGTTTTAGCATATTCAAAGTCTTCATTTGTTTTGCCTTCCCAAGTTTGTGTGCTTGTAGAAGTGCTTGTTCCAGTTGATGGTGTAGTGTCGCTTGGAGTTGTATTGCTTGATGAATTACAACCAGCGAGGAATAACGCTAATAACATAACTGGAATTACTGTATGTGATTTTTTCATTGTTAAGACCTCCTTTGTATAAAAATTCAGTGTTTATATTATACATAATAGAAACAAAAAACAAACAAATATATTGTTTATCTTTGATTTAATCGAGAGAATTTATAAAAATAGTTAACTATGCTAACTAAATTAATTATTTTTTTGTTTGCATTGTTATTCATACGTGCATATAATATACGCACATATATTATATATGAAAGGAGAAATTGATATGAAACTAAAAAAATGTGGAATACTCGTATTAAGCGGTGTAGCACTCTTATCGTTAGTTGGCTGTAATAAAGATGCTGGCAAAGGTTACACTTACAATACATACTTATCAACTAACCCTAAAACCTGGAACACTCATGACTGGGAAACAAATGACGAAAGTTATATCCCTGCCTTTACTGAAATCGGCTTATATGACATTGCCTGGGATGGTAAAGATGGTTATGAAGTAGTTCCTGAAATGGCCGCTTGGAATCAAGAAGATGTTGATAATGGAACAGTTGGTCCAAAAGACGTTACTGAAGAAGTTTTTTCTAATGATGACGGAACTTTATATGACAAATACGGATATCGCGGTAACCCAGATACTGGATATGTTTGGGAAATTGATTTAAATCCAAATGCATGCTGGGAAGATGGAACTCCAATTAATGCGGACACTTATGTCCAATCTATGGAAAGACTTCTTAACCCATCATTAGTTAACTACCGCGCTGATGGATGGTACGCAAATGGTGTTGTTCTTGCTAATGCTGAAAGATATTACAAACAAGGACGTAAAACATTAGATGAATGTTATAAATATATTGATAACTCATCTGGTGAATATACTGATGCAACATTCGCTCAAGATGGAAAATATTACATCAATATTGCTAAACCAATATCATGGGCTTCTACTCCATTTGGTGATAGTGCTCAAGGAGATGAATCTTTATATACTATCACAAGAAACACTCCTAATAACTTCACTTCTGATAAAGCTAAATTAGCTGCTAAACGTATTGAAGACGCTATATCTTATTACATTTGGAAATATGAAGAAGATAAAGGTGATCACGCTGCTGAATGGGCAGAAAAAGTTCATGGCCTTGATACAATCGACCAAGTCGACATCGAAGAATGGTGCAATTATGACATTTGGATTGGTGAATTCACTGATAAAAAAGTCTTTGCGCGTACTAAATATGATCAAAAGATGATTTCAGAAGATGAAACCACATATGAATTATATACTGAAGATTCATTAAAAGCTGACCTTCAAACACTTGTCTCAACTTGGCAAAGAAATTCAAAATCTTGGTATTGGCAATATCCATTATTCGCGATGGTTAAGAACAATTACAAACAAGACTTTGATGGAGTAGGTATTGAAAAAATTAACGAATACAAGATTCGTTTATATTTAACTCAACAAATTGGTCAATTAGATCTCATCTTCTCATTAACTGGTAACTGGATTGTTAAAGTTGATTTATATGATAAATTAACAACAACTCTCCAAACTGGTTCAAAACAAACAACATACGCTTCAAATAAAGTTGAAAACTATGCTTCATATGGACCATACAAATTAACTAAATTCCAATCAGGAAAACACATCCTTATGGAAAGGAATGAAAAATGGTATGGATATACAGATGGACATCACGTCAATCAATTCCAAATGACTGCAATTGACACTTCAATTATTCCAGAACACAACACTGCGCTTCTTGAATTTGAAAAAGGTAATCTTGATGATATTGAACTTACAAAACAAGATATGACTAAATACGGATTATCTTCACGTAAGACTGTTACTCCAGAATCATATACTCAAAAAGTTTCATTCAATACAGATTACAAAACTTTATTACAACGTCAAACTGGAACTGACAATAAAACAGTTCTTACAAACCTAGACTTCCGTAAAGGTTTATCACTCGCTATCGATAGAAACGATTTCGCTTCACGTGCAACTGCTGGTTCTGAAGCATTCACATCATTATTAAACCGTATGTATTTATCAAATGTACGTAAAGGTGAAATGTATCGTGATACAGAAGCTGGTAAAGGCGTATATGACGCTGTATACAAAGAATTAGGTGGAAACCCATATGCTGAAGACTATATAGTTTCTGCCTTAAGCGAAGAATCATGCGGATATAACATCAACATGGCAACATGGTATGTCCAAAAAGGCCTTGAAGCTGAATTAAATTCAACAAAAGAAGGACACCTCAATAATGGTGATACAATCGCTATTGAATTCCGTGTTTATGATAATACATCTGAAAACACTAAAGCTGCTTATGAAAGATTAGTCGAATATTGGTGGGGAACAGACAATAATCCAGGCGTTATCAAACGTGCTGTTGAAAAAATCAAACAAGCTAATTCAGTTCCTGGATTTACTGGTATTGACTTCGAACTTTCAATGACAAAAGACGAAGACTATTACACATCTGCTTCAAATGGTAATTACGATATGATCTTCTCTATTTGGGGTGGTGCTGCTATTGCTCCTTATAACTTAATGCAAGTTTATTGTGATGCTGAATTTACACAAACTTGTGAATTTGGTTTCAAAGGACATCAAGACGAAGCCTTCCTTGAAATTGATGATGATCAAGACGGAACAACTACAAAGAAATCATTCCATGACTGGTATAAAGAAATGACTTCAATTACTGTTCCTGAAGATGATACACCAGAAACTCAAGCAAAACGTGATAGAAAGAACACTATTTTAGGTGGACTTGAAGCTGGAGTCTTAAATAGATTTGAAGCAATTCCAATTGTATCTCGTTCATCAACTTCATTAACATCATTTAAAGTTGAAAACGGAACATCTAAATACATTAGCTTAATCGGTTACGGTGGAGTTAGATTCATGACATTCAATTATAACGATTCTGAATGGCAAGAATTCTTAAAAGAAGTCGGAAACGGATACGCTGATTTATATACAAAATAATTTAAATCGCAATTAAAACAAAAGGGAAGAGAGCGCATCTCTTCCCTTCTTGTGCGATTAGAAAGGCAAATAATGAAAGATATAAAGAACACATTAATATATATATTAAAGAGATTGCTTTTAATGATTTTTACTTTTGTTGTAATTTTCATTATTTGCTTCTGTTTAGTACGTTTATTACCTATTTCTCAAGCAGCCGGACCTGGAAAAGACCCAGAAAACTTCTATTTGCGAATGGTTGCTTTAGGACGTATGCAAGTTGATAAAACTTCTGCAACAGGATATTCTGAAGTTCCTGTTATTCAACAATTCTGGTCATTTATTAAGAATTTGTTTGCTCCTGCTACTTATATTGATAGTGATGGAGTTACTCAAACATTATCTCGTTGGGGATATTCATATTCTGAATCAAAAGCAATGCCACCAGATGAACTTCTCTGGGAACGTGTACCTCCAACCATTTTACTTAATGTCTATTCAATGATTGTTTCTGTCCCAATCGGTATTGGATTAGGAATATTCATGGCTTTACAAAAAAATAAATGGCCTGATCATGTATTAAGCGTTGTTGTTATGCTTGTTATTTCAGTTCCAAGCTTCATTTATGCTTTCTTATTACAATATTTATTCTGTTATGTTTTCAATTGGCCATATAGCACAATTGCAAACGGAACAAATTGGTTATCACCAGAAATGTTTGTTTCAATGATTCTTCCAATTTTATCAATGTCATTTGGTTCAATTGCTGGTTATGCTCGTTATACTCGTGCTGAATTAACAGAAGTATTAACAAGTGACTTCATGTTATTAGCGAGAACAAAAGGATTAAGTCGCGCTCAAGCAACTGTTCGTCACGCTTTTAGAAACTCATTAGTCCCAATCTTCCCAATGTTATTGGGTGAAATTCTTGGATTACTAAGTGGTTCTATGATTATTGAAAAGATTTTCGCTGTTCCAGGTGTTGGAGCGCTTTATCTTACATCAATTCTTATGCGTGACTATGACTTATTCCAATTCTTATCAATGTTCTACATTTCAATTGGTTTAGTTGGTGGATTAATTGTTGACATTTCATATGGCATTGTCGATCCACGTATTCGTATGGGCGGAGGTAAACAATAATGAAAAAATTATTTACCAATATTAAAAACTTCTTTAAAAAATTATTTAAGAAAGAAGTTAATACTGAAGTTGTCCAATCAACTCACCCAGTTCGTAAACAATATGAATTAAATGATATTCCTCAAGAATTGTTTTCTCTTGCGCATCAAGATGAATCAATTCATGATACTAAATTTGAAACAAAACCTGTTTCATTTATTAAAGATGCGATGCATCGTTTTGCAAAAAACAAAGCATCTGTTGTGGCCGCTATATTAATTGCAATCATTTCTTTATTTGCCATTATCGAGCCAATTGTTGATCCAAAAAATAAAGTTCAAAGTTCGTTAGGATTCCAAGATACTTATTATTCTGAAGTATTACCTTCATTAGGAGACGCAACTAGAGGAAGTGGTTTCTGGGATGGTTCTAAAAAAGTTGAAGTTAGACAAGACCAATATGATTTTATGCGTTTCACTGACGCTAAACGTCCAATTATTTCTAAATTTATTAAAAAAGAACATATTGTTGTCGATTCTAAATTTGTTCATTTAAGAGAAGAATATGATTTATATACTGTTCGTCAAGACTCTTATGCCATGGTTGGATGCCAAAACATCAACGCTCAAACACAAGAACAAATTGACGCGATCAAACAATATGAAATTGAAAAAGGCGTTACAATTTTAAAGCCAATTGTTGATGTTGAAGGATATATTAATCGTTTCGCTTCTGAAAATGGATTATCTGTAACAAGCACAATCGTTAACAACTTAAAATTAATTTATAACAATAGACCATATAACTACGCTTATTATGAAATTGTTCCAAAGAAAAATGATAATGGTGATTTCATTTCAGGTACTGCTCAAGTAGTTATTGATGAAAACGATAATTGTGTGCCTATTTATTTACAAGACTCTAATGGTGATTTGGTTTACCAAAAAGATGATGGTAATGGCACATATACAATCCGTGTTGATTATTATGAATATTTCACATATATGCACGGATTTGAACCAGCTTATATTTTTGGCGCAACCGGAAATGGACAAGATATTTGTCTTAAATTAGCCAAAGGTATTCGATTCTCATTAATGCTTGGTATTGGCATTTCGTTAATTAACTTCATTATTGGATTAGTTTATGGTGCAATATCAGGATATTATGGCGGAGTAGCGGACTTAATCATGGAACGTGTTACCGATATTATTTCAACTATTCCAACAATTATTATTATGACTGTTTGTTCAATTCAGTTTACGAACAACGTTTCATTAAAAGCATCGATTGGGGCGACAGGTGTATTGATATTATCATTCTTAGTCGCATTCGTTTATAACGGATGGGTTGGTGTTGCATCAACTACTCGTATGCAATTCTATCGTTTTAAAGGTCAAGAATATGTTCTTGCTAGCCGCACATTAGGTGCGAAAGACGGAAGATTAATTTTCAAACACATTCTTCCAAATGCCGCCGGAACATTAGTTACTAGCTGTGTATTAATGGTTCCTAGTGTTATCTTTAGTGAATCTTCACTTTCATTCTTAGGAATTGTTGATTTCACCTTCTCTGGAATTAGTTCTGTTGGTGCTCTCCTTGACGAAGGACAAAAATATTTATCAAGCGCGCCACACATGGTTTTATTCCCAGCAATTGTTATTTCAATATTAATGATTTCATTCAACTTATTAGGTAATGGCTTACGTGATGCATTTAACACATCACTTAGAGGAAGTGAGGATTAATTTATGGAACAAAAACAAGAAAAAATTCTTGAAGTAAAAAATCTTCGTATTTCCTTCAAAACTAATACTGGAACAGTTAAAGCTGTTCGTGGAATTAATTTCTCATTATATAAAGGTCGCACTTTAGCGATTGTTGGTGAATCTGGCTCTGGTAAATCAGTTACTTCAAAAGCCATTTTAGGCATTTTAGCGAACAATAAAATTGTCGAAGATGGTCAAATCTTATTTGATGGTAAAAACTTATTAAATCTTTCCGAGGATAAATTTACAAAAATCCGCGGAACAAAGATTTCAATGATTTTCCAAGATCCATTAAGTGCTTTAAACCCAATTATGAAAGTTGGTAAGCAACTTACTGAAGCAATGTTCCTTCAACATAAAGCCACAGTTAGAGAAGCTAAAGAATTTTTAGCTAGATTTAACAAAGAAGCCGGTTATTATAAAACTGAAGAAAACGATGCATTGTTCTTCAAAGCATTTAAAACAAAACAAAGATTTGAAACTGAAGAAGAAGCTTATGAAGCATTAAATGCTGACCAATTTTTACCATTTATTGAAAAAGTAGTTATTAATGAAGCAGATATCTATGTTCACAATTTAGATTTCTTAAGAGAATCATTAGTTGACTTAAAAGAAAAATATTTTAATCAAAAAGCTGACGAAGTTGATTTTGAGAAATTTGCTTTAGATTTTAAAAACACTAATAAATTAGTTAAAGCATGTAAAACTCCTCTTGAATTAGAATCTGATGATTTAATTGATGTTTATCCTGATGTTATTTGGACTGATTTAGAACAAATCAAATCTTCTAAACAATTAAAAGAACATCAAGAACAATTATTAAATCAATATAATGCTTCTGACATCTTTGATGTCCCTGCTCAAATTAGAATTAAAGAACGTGAAGTTATTGTTCCAATTGAAACATATTATCAATCAATTATCGACACTACTGAACAATTATTAAATCATATCGATGCTTTAATTAAAGATTATTCAGTTGTTGATAATGAATATGTCAATGAAGTATTACATCAATACGTCAAACAATTTGTCGTTTCGAAATCTATTTTAACAGCAAGTCAAACAAAAGCTCGTGCGATTGAATTAATGACTGAAGTTGGTATTCCTGATCCAGAAAGAAGATTCTATCAATATCCATTTGAATTTTCAGGCGGTATGAGACAACGTATTGTTATTGCAATTGCCTTATCTGGTGATCCAAAAATTCTTATTTGTGATGAACCTACAACCGCTCTTGATGTTACAATTCAAGCTCAAATTCTTGAATTAATTAATAAATTAAAAGTCGAAAAGAATTTATCTATTATTTTCATTACTCACGATTTAGGTGTTGTTGCTAATATGGCTAACGATATCGCAGTTATGTATGCTGGTAAAATCGTTGAATATGGAACAGTATATGATATTTTCTATGATCCTCGTCACCCATATACTTGGGCTTTACTTGGATCAATGCCTGACTTAGATACAAAAGGTAAATTAGACGCAATTCCTGGAACACCTCCAAATATGCTTCTTCCACCTCGTGGTGATGCTTTCGCTGCTCGTAACCAATACGCTTTAGCGCTTGATTATGAACAAGAACCTCCATTTTTCCAAATTAGCGATACCCACTTCGCTAAAACATGGTTATTGCATGAAAGTGCACCAGATGTAGAAGCACCAAAAACAGTTTCAGCACGTATTGCTAATTCTTTAAAAGAAAATCCACGCAATATTCCACATTATGATTTAGCGAAAAACTCAATTTTAGCTAAATTAGAAAAACGAATTCAGAAGGGAGGTAAATAGTAATGAATAACAACATTAAAAATTATTCTCTTCCTGAAGAAGTTGTGGAAGTGGAAAACCACAAAGAATTTGATTATTCAAATGCGGAAGAAATTTTAAAAGTTAAACACCTCAAACAATTTTTCCGTTTTGGTAAAGGACAATATAAATACACCAAAGCAGTTCATGACGTTTCTTTTAATATTTATAAAGGAGAAGTATTCGGACTTGTTGGTGAATCAGGATGTGGTAAAACTACAACTGGCCGTTCAATTATTAAACTATACAAAATCACCTCTGGTGACGTATGGTTTAAAGGCGTTCGTATTGCCGCCGGAACAAGATGGAATGAAAAAGAAATTAAATTTACACGTATTCGCTTAACTAACAAATTAGCGGAACTTCGAGTATTAGAAAAAGAAGAAATCGATTCTCTTGAAGATCCTAATAATAAAGAAGCAGTTAATAAAATACGTGAAAAATATAATGTGATTAGAGATGAAGAAATCGCTAAAGCAACTGAGATCATTACTACTCAAAGAGAAAAAATCAAATTAGCTAAACACGATGACGCTCATTGTAATGATGATATCGCCAAAGCCGCTGTTCAAGCAGTTGATGAAAAATATAACGCTATTATTGAACAAAATGGAGCGTTAACTAAAGAGGAAAAAGCTCAATATAAAAAAGAAAGAGCCGAAGCTAAAAAAGAAAATATTACTTCGAAAATCCAAATGATTTTCCAAGATCCAATTGCTTCATTAAATCCACGTATGACTGTCCGAAATATCATTGCTGAAGGACTTGTTATTCGCGGTGTTAAAGATCAAGATTTCATTACTAAAGAAGTTAATCGCGTTCTTGAATTAGTTGGCTTATTACCAGAACACTCAAATCGTTATCCACATGAATTCAGTGGTGGACAACGTCAAAGAATTGGTATCGCTCGTGCGATTATTATGAATCCAGAATTAATTATTGCTGACGAACCAGTATCCGCTCTCGATGTTTCTATTCAAGCGCAAGTTATTAACCTTCTTAATGAATTAAGAAATGATTTAGGATTAACAATTCTTTTCATTGCTCACAACTTAAGTGTTGTTAAATATTTCTGTGACCGAATCGCAGTTATGTATTATGGATCTATTATGGAATTAACTACTTCTGATGAATTATTTAAACATCCATTACATCCATATACAAAATCATTATTAAGTGCGGTTCCACATCCAGATCCAAATATTGAACAAGGACGTACAAGAATTAGATATAATCCTGAAACAGCGCATGATTATTCTAATCAAAAACCAACTTTAAGAGAAATCGTTCCAGGACATTTTGTTTCTTGTAACGATGAAGAATTTGAACGTTATTTAGCCCAATACAATGAACAAAAATAAAAACAATCCACTTAAAGAATCCAAAGAAGAAAAACCAAAATTATTCACGAAAGGATATATCATTGGTTTAGCAATTTCTTTTGGGGTTACTATTGTTATAGGAGTAATAATCTTTTTAATAAGATATTATTCTTCAATGGTTGGGGAAAGTAAGAGATTACCAATTAGTTTAATTGATGCTTTCTCTTTATCTGGTTTATTAGGCGTATTATTCTTTTTTATCGTTTGGGTATCCAATTATGGAGCGTTCGATGCGATATCATATTCCATTTTAGTCGCGTGGAACACAGTGTTTCATAAAAATATCCGTGAAACTAAAGTTCCAAAAACTTATCACGAATATCGTGAATTAAAAAGAGGGAAAGAAAGATTAAATACAACATTTATGCTTTTTCCTTCTGTTATATTTTTAATTGTAGGAATTATTCTTAACATTGTATTATTCTAGCAATAACGTTAATACAATTTTAAAAACAGTAGATAATTAATTTTGATTAAATTCTACTGTTTTTATTTATGAACAATTGATCTAATTAATTTTTCTTTAGCAATAAATAATGAAAGTAAATATATTATTCCATCGATTAAAGTCATAATTATTAATACAAGAAGATAATTATATTGAATAGGCATTAAATTATTAAATGTTGATATTAATAAAGGTGATACAAAATAAGTTAATAACCCAATAGCAATTCCGGCAATTAATATTTTTAAATTATTAATATTGAAAATCATTTTAATTGAATATTTATGGGTGAAAATTATTAAAAACACTAAAACAATAAAATCAACAAGTGATGTTCCTAACGCTACTCCAAATGCTGGAGAAGAACGGAATAACACTAAACCAAATAAAAGAGAAAAACCAATATTTAAAATGAAACCAGCTCCCATCGCGAGCATATAATATTTTTCTTTTTTAGAAGGAATTAATATTTGTGTATAAATAATGTGGGATAAAGAATAAGTAACCATTAATGAACATAATATTATTAATACTTTATCAGCATCTTTATATAAATTATTTGCATAGTTTCCACAAATTAATGAAGTAATAGGCTTGGCTAATCCAGTAAATATAGCGATTAATGGAATAACAATGATTAATCCTATATTAGCGGAATATTTATTGAGATTTTGATATTTTACTAAATCATTTTCATAATATTTAACCGCACGAGGCATAAAGACTGTTCCAAGCGCAGTAATAACTCCAATAACAATTTCAATCGCCTTAATTCCAACTGCATAACTACCTACTGACGCTTTGCTTGGATCGATAATTCCTAAAATAAATGTATCAGTTTTATCATATACCGCGACTAAAAATGAAATAATGAACAAAGTAAATAAAGTAGGGAAATATTGTTTAAAATTATATTTTTCAGTCTTTTTGAATTTAACAAGTTTAGGTAAATAAATTAAATTTGAAGCAACTGTTAAGACTGTTAATAAAACATTAATAGAAGCATATATTTCAATATGAGATGGATATCGAACAAAGACGAAAATCAATATATCAATAATCGCTGTAATAATGATTGAACGAATCGATAAATATATATGTTTTTCAAGAGCTTCAAACACCCATTCAAATGAAAAGACACCGCTTAAAAAATTAATGCTCAATATAAAAATCAAAGGAATATAATCGCTGTTTGATCTAAAAATCGGAACAGTTAATGTAATGATAGTTAAAAGAATAAAAGAAGATATCGTTAATATTGCTTGAAGGATGAAAAATTCTTGGGCTTTCATCGACAATTTATTTGGATCATCTTTAACTTTAACGCATTCTCTAACAGCGATATTTGGAATAGATATTCTTGCTAAAATGAGAAAATAATAAACAAAAGAAACACACCACGAATAAACCCCTAATTGAGAGTCAGTTAAAATACGACATACCCAAGGGAATGTTAAAAATGAAAACAAAGTAAGGGTAATTGTTTTAATTAAATTAACAATGATGCTTGTTTTAATTTTTGTTTGCATGGATATGATTATATATTGTTTATTCAATTTTGCCAAATATATTGGCAAAGCGCACGTATAGGATTCAATATTTTTCTCATTAAATGTGTTTTTTAGGTTACAAGTACGAAAATAAACTAAGCAAATTCGCGCAATTGTGAAAATAAGCATTGATTTTAATGGCGCAATTGTGAAAACTGTCACATGACAAAGTAAATGCAACAGATTAACAAGCTTCATCCCCCTGAGACTTTTTAAAAATAATTGTTGCGATGACATTGACCACATTTGTTATTTGTTAATTTATTCAAACAAATGTTTTATTAAAAATAAAAGTGTTTGTATAATATCAAATATGAAGATTTTATTTGTTTCGCAATATTATTATCCAGAAAGAATTTCATCAACTGAAATTGCTGAAACTTTAGTTAAATTAGGTCACGAAGTCAGTGTTGTTTGTGGCAAGCCTAATTATGGATTTAATGAAATATTGCCAGAATATAAAAAAATTAAATTTGAAATAATAAATGGAGTAAAAGTTCATCGAATAAATGTTTTTCCACGCAAGAAAAACCGTATTTCTGTTATTTTCAATTATCTTTCATTTTATTTTTTAGCGAGGCATTATGTCCGATTTATGAAAGAAAAATTTGATGTTGTTTTTTCAATGTCTTTATCTCCTGTTATTTCTATATCTCCGGCAATTCTTTATTCTAAAAAACATCATGTTCCTCATACGTTATTTTGTCTAGATTTATGGCCAGAATCCACAGTTGTTACAGGAGCGGTTTCTAATAAATCTTTAATGTATAAAATTTTATATTCCTGGAGTGTCTCTTTATATAAAAAATGTGACAATATTATCGTTTCATCTCCATCGTTTATAAATTACTTTAATGAAATATTAAATATTAAAAATAAAAATTTTATATATATAAATCAACCTGCATTATTCGACGCTGAAAAGTGTTGTCCTATTGAATATGAACACCAATATAATATTGTTTATGCTGGAAATGTGGGGAAAATACAACTCATTAACTTAATCGTAAAATCGATGAATTATTTAAAAGATATTGATGTTGTTTTACATATAATGGGTAATGGATCAGAAATAGATAATATAAAGTGTTTGATAAAAGATTTACATCTGGAAAATAAAGTCATTTATCATGGATTAATGAAAACAAGGGAAGTGGAAAAATATTATTGGAACGCTGATGCGTTGATCGTGTCTTTATCTAAAGAAGGATATGTTGGAAAAACAATTCCAAATAAAGCAGTACAATATCTACAATATTCCCGCCCAATATTAGGAATTATTCAAGGAGATGGACAACAATTATTGTCTGACGCTGGTGGAGCGATTTTTGCTTTAGAAAATGAAAAATCCATTTCAGATTCAATTAGAAAAATTATTTTCTTATCTAAAGAAGAAAAAACTTTATTAGGAAAATCTAATAAAGATTATTTTGATAAACATTTATCAACATTACAAATCGTATCAAAAATTCAATCTGTCTTAATTGATTCTAAAAAAGAAGATAAAGATACGGATTGATTATTAAAACCATATAAATCATATATTCTTAATCTAGCAGCAGTAGCCTTTTTAATATCTTCTTTATGATCTTTTTTAGAGAAATAATCTTCTAAAGCGTTTTGTAATCCTTGTTCTGAAGAATTTTCCACCCAAATTACATTATCACTAAATAATGTTTTAATAGTTGAATGAATAGTGGACATTGTCGGCGCGCCACTAGAAAGATATTCAATTAATTTTGATGGAACGGATTCGTTATCTAAAGTCAAATCATATGGACGAGGATTAATATTTAACAAAGCGTTTTGTTCGAGATTATATATCATTTTTTTATCAACTTGTGATAAATACAAAATACGTTTATCTTTATTTGACATATCATAAATATATTTTTTTAGTTCCCCGCTTCCAGCGATAACTAAATTGACTTTCGCATCAATTTTATGGAAAGCATTAATTAAATTTTTAACGCCATATCTTTCATATAACGCTCCTCCGAAGAAGATATAATCACCGATTGGTAATTTCTTGGCTGGTTCGATTTCTTCAGCGAGGCCTTCTAAAATATAATTTGGCATTTGGTTTTTGTTAAAAATAACATTTAATTTTTCAGTTAAACAAATATATCCATCTAAATCAGAAGAAGCATTATATATAGACTTGATATATCTCTTTGATACATTTGATAAATTAGAAGGATTGTCTGTTACTACCCCAATGATTTTCGCGTTATCTCTTCTTCTAAGTTCTTTTGCCGCACATAATAACGGATATCTTAAAGTGTCAACAATAATAACATAAGATAATATATCTTCTTCGGAAATGATTTTATCAACCACTTTAATAATTTCGTTTTTTAAATTAAAAACTTTATATCTTCTAGAAGAAGATACTTTTGGATAATAATATGTTATTGATCCATCGTCGCTTCTTGATTCAGGCAATTCTTCTTCGTCGAACATCCCTTTACAAAAAGGCCTTAAAGATAGTGGATATACATCATTTTTTAAACTAAGACATTTAATTAATTTATTATAAAAATTTTGATTAGAAGGATTAGGCTTAATCTTCGCTTTGCTTTGGTAAGAAGAAAAATCAGATTCAGTCATTGAACTTGTTAAAAAAATAATATTCATCTTTTCAATACTCCTTCTAACATTTGGATAAACTGTTTCGCCATTAATTCATATGTGTTTTCTTTTGCGGTTTTAATACATTCATTATAGGTATCTAATAATAAAACATCTTTTATTTTTTGTCTAAAATCATCTGAGTCAATATTATTGACTATATATCCATTTATTCCATCTTTTATTAAATGTTGAGAAGCATTTACATTTGGAGTGGAAATAACTGGAAGACCTTGAGATAAAGCTTCGTTAATAACATGTCCATAAATATCTTCATTAGAAGAAAAGACAAACACATCAGATATTTGGTATAAATTAAATATTTGTTTACGTGGTAAAAAGCCAGTAATTTTAACGTTTTTGATATCATTATCTTTGATATATTTAAGATATTTATTTTCTTCTTTTCCATCGCCGATAATAATTAATAAATTATCTTTATCGATATTTTTCCAAACCTTAATCAATTCAAAATAATTTTTTCTTTTAATTAATTGCCCACATGACACGAATAAATTTTTGCATTCAATTCCGTTTTCAATTCTTCTTTTCTTTTTCTCTTCAATTGATAATGGATTAGTTAATATTTCTTTTTCGTGAATAGTGGAATATGGATAATTTAAAATGTTGTTTGGATTTGCTCCATAATATATTAAATAATCGTTACTTCTTTTATCTGGAGAGAAATAATATGAGGCGGAAGAAATATATTTAGTTTTTAATTTCTTTTTCCATTTAGGTTCATCGAAATTAATAATTCCTCCATTAATATATAAAACATATTTAATGTGGTGTTTATTTAAATAACGGATAGTTTTCATCTCTGCGAGAGTGCTATATCCATTCATAATAATTAAATCATATTGATTGTGTTTTATATGTTTAATTATCCCATTAGAAAAATAGTTTTCATTTCCAAAAGATATTCCTTTAATGCTTATTACATTAAAGTCACATTTCTTTTCTGAATAAAATAGTTTTGATCGATCCCTTTCTTTTACCCTTTCAAAAATAACATCTAAATCAATATGTTTAGATAATTCATTAAAGAAATTAATTTTGTATGGAGCGGGATGATTAAAAACAATTAATACTTTCATAAACTAATAACAATTATACATTGTTATCTTTTTATCTCAAAAGTATAATTTAATTTATGGAAACGTGGAACGATTTATTTATTGAAACAAAAAAGAAAGATTATTCAAAAAACCTTCATTCATTTTTAAACGATGAATATCAAAACCATATTATTTATCCACCAAGAAGTGAAATGTTTAAAGCATTTGAGTTAACTCCAGTCAAAGATATTAAAATGGTTATTATTGGTCAAGACCCATATCACGAACCTAATCAGGCAATGGGGTTATCTTTTTCTGTTCCATCTCAAACAAAATTACCTCCTAGTTTAATAAATATATATAAAGAACTTGATAACGACTTAGGAACCCATATGAAAAATGATGGAGATTTAACATATTTAGCGAAGCAAGGTGTTTTATTATTAAATGCTTATTTAACAGTAAGACAAGGTCAACCATTATCACATCATATTAAAGAATATGATTTATTTATGGAAGACGTCATTAAATTTATTAATCAATTAAATCAACCAATTGTTTTTATGCTTTGGGGTGGCTTTGCGAAAAAATATAAAAAATATTTAACTAATCCAAATTTCTATATTCTTGAAAGTGTTCACCCATCTCCTTTAAGTGCGAATAGAGGTGGATGGTTTAATATGCATCAATTTTCAAAAGCGAATAATTTTTTAATAAAACACAATATAAAACCTATTGATTGGCAAAATTAAAAAGAATATACTTATGCTTGGGAGCTGGGGTGAACCTGGCTGAGAGGATCTTTAGTCTAAGGTCGACCATACCTGATCTGGGTAATGCCAGCGTAGGAATATTTAATGATTTTTTAAATAATCCCACAACGGCAAGAAAGTGGGATTTTTTTATGGAAAACAAATCAAAAATTAATTGGTTAAAAGATAATTGGCTATTTCTTTTAACTATCATTTGTGAAGTCCTTCTATTTATTGGTTTATTCACAAATCTTGTAACAACTAAAGGTGCGGTTGCGACATTAGTTAGCGATCCTGACTGGGGAGATTATTATGAGATTAGCAAAGCTCATTCTCGTGAAACACTCAATTTATTACAATCAATTAAAGAAGGCACTGCTTGGCCATTTATTACATTATTCGCAATTAGTTTTATTAGTATTCCTTTAACAATTTTAGGAAAATATGTTCACAAAAATTTCTATATCGGTTCAACATTAATTCTTCTTTGTGTCGGCGTTTTATTTTTAATCGCTAATAGTTTATATAACGTTGCATTAACACAAAGTTTATTAAAAGAAAATTTTAATGCAGACTATGCTTGGGTATGGGAAGATGTCGCTTCTTGTGCGGAAACAAAAATTACATTTGGATGTACATATTCTTCAATTGTTTCTTTTGCGTGTGCATTATTATGTTTCTCAAACGCTTCAACAAAAGATTCAATCGACGTTAAAGATATGGCGGAAATTGCAATCTTATCTGCTTTAGCTATCGCTTTACAATTTATAAAGATTAATATTGGAACGACAGGAGGATCAATTAATTTAGGATTAATTCCTTTATTTGTTATTGCTTTAAGAAAAGGACCAACAAAAGGATTTATCGCTTCAGCCTTTGTCTTTGGATTAATTACATGTATTACTGATGGTTATGGATTTAATACTTATCCATTTGATTATCTCATCGGTTTTGGTGGATGCGCAGTATTAGGGTTCTTTAGATCATTATGCTTTGCCAACAATGAAAAAGGATTCTCTCCTCTTGGTTTCTTATATATCGCTATCGGAGTTGTTTTAGCGTCACTTATTCGCTTTATTGGATCAAGCGTTTCTTCAATTGTTAACTATGGTTATACAATTTCTGCTGCCGCTACTTACAATTATATTTATGTATTTGTTACTGGTGGTGTTTCATTAATTGCAATGGAAGCTTTATACATTCCACTTGCTAAAATTAACAAATTATTTCCAACAAAATAAACAAGAACATATTTAAAACAATAACAATTTTTTAAATCAATAATTAAACAAATTACAACAACTGTTTGAATTGACAAATATTCAACCTGTTGTTGTTTTTTTAATTATAAATTAATGTTATTATTTGTTTGTTAAACATAGGAGGACATAACTATGAGTAAGAAAAAAGAATCTATTGTTGAAGAAAATATCGATCAAGAACAACCTAGTGTTGAAGAAAATAAAATTGAAACAGTGAATGAATCGATTGAAGAAAATGCTTCTAATGAAAATGAAAACAACACTCCTGAAGAGGAAGAAGTGATTAAATTAGAAGATGATTTTGATTATGAAGACACTCCATTAAACAATATAGAAATTCAAAGAGAAGCAATGCTTAAATATTATAAAAAA
>JAQYER010000107.1 GCA_028723545.1 Caryophanales bacterium | reverse complement strand
AAAAAATAAAAAAAATTAGCACTTTGATGTTGACAGTGCCAAATTTTTAATTATACTTATGATTAGCACTTGAGGTTTGCGAGTGCTAAAAAGGAGGTATCAAGATGAATCGTCGTGACCGAGTATTCAAATTAATCGTCGAGCATTTTATTAAAACCGCTCAACCGGTTGGAAGTAAAACTCTTATTGATGAATATGGTTTAAATTGTTCTTCGGCAACAATTAGAGCTGAAATGAATGCGCTTGAAACTGATGGTCTTCTTGAAAAGACCCACACATCAAGTGGACGAGTTCCATCATCAAGAGGTTATCGATATTATATTGAGAATCTTCGCGAAAGAAGTGTTGATGAAGAATTTAAATATCAAATGCAAGCAATTTTAGATCAAAAAGTTCAATCAGTGAACGATGTGATTAAAGAATCTTGTGAAATATTAGCTCAAATGACTTCTTTAGCGTCAATTGTCCTTGGACCTAATGTTACTGAAGAAAAGCTTGTATCAGTTCAAATGATTCCGTTATCAAATAATTCTGCTACTTGTGTCTTTGTAACTGATCAAGGATATGTCGAAAATAAAACGTTTGTTTTAAATGGAAACAGTTCACTTACTGATGTTCAAAAATGTATTAATTTGCTCAATGAACGTTTAAAAGGCACTGCAATATCTGAACTTCTAATGAAGATGCAACTGATTAAACCAATCTTAACTGATTATGTTGTCGATCATGAAGTTATCTATCGTTCAATTATGGAAACGTTCATCAAATTTACCAAGAGTCGTTTAGAAACTTATGGTAGAGAAGAATTATTCGAACAGCCAGAATTTAGAAATGACGCTCAAAAAATTAAATCAGTACTCGATTTATTCGATACTCCTGAAAAGATTCGTGAAGTTGTCGATGACATCAATGAAGACGAAAATACAATTTCTGTTCACATTGGTGGGGAAGATGAAAATGACGAAGATGTTTCTATTATTACCGCTAAGGTACACATGCCAAACGATCAAAATGGAAATATCGCCGTTATTGGACCAAAAAGAATGGATTACGACAAAGTCGTATCAACATTAGAATATTTGGTTGAACAACTCAACGAATACTTCAATAAAGATAAAAGAAAGGATGATAGTGAAGGTGGAAGAAAAGAAGAATAATCCGGAAACAAGCGAAGAAGCAAAAGAATCTAAAGAATTAAAAAAAGATAAATTATTTAAATTAAATGAAGAATTAGATAAAGCTAAAGCTGACCGCGATTACTGGAAAAACATGTATTATAAAGCCTATGCGGATATGGAAAACCTCCGCAAGGACATTGAAAAGGATCATAAAAATGCTCTTAAATATCGCGCTGAAGGATTTATCGATGAATTACTTCCAATTCTAGATGGATTCCATATGGCCTTACAAAAAGAACCAGAAGATCCAATATTAAAAAATTATTTAGTAGGTTTCCAATACATCTATAAAAACCTCGTTTCCGTCTTAGAAAGCGAAGGTGTTACTGAATTCGCTCCAAAACAAGGAGAAAAATTCAATCCAAGTTACATGCAAGCACTTGAAGCGGTTGATTCTGATCAAGAACCTAATACAGTTATTAAAGTTATGACCAATGGTTATAAACTTCATGAACACTTAGTTAGACCAGCAATCGTTATAGTTGCTAAAGCAAAACAAGACAATAAAGAAGAAAATAAACAAGAAAGCGATAAATTAGACGCTTAAGAAAGGAATTATCTATTATGGCAAAAGAAATTATCTTAGGTATCGACTTAGGTACTACAAATTCAGTCGTCAGTTATCTTCAAGCTGATGGAAAAGTAAAAGTTATCCCAAACCCAGAAGGAACAATGACTACTCCATCTGTCGTTTCATTTAAAGCAAGTGGAGAAGAAATTGTTGGTAATGCAGCAAAACGTCAATCAGTAACTAACCCAGATACAGTTTCATCAATTAAACGTAAAATGGGTACAGCTGAAAAAGTTCATATTGGATGCACAAATAAAGATTACACTCCTCAAGAAATTTCAGCTAAAGTTCTCGCATATATGAAAAAATATGCTGAAGACAATGTTGGTCAAAAAATTTCAAAAGCAGTTATTACTGTTCCTGCTTACTTCAATGACGCACAAAGACAAGCAACAAAAGATGCTGGTCAAATTGCTGGACTTGAAGTATGCCGTATTATTAACGAACCAACTGCTGCTGCTTTAGCGTATGGTCTTGATAAAGAAAAATCAGAAAAAATCTTAGTTTACGATCTCGGTGGTGGTACATTCGATGTTTCTATTCTTGATATTGGTGATGGTACATTCGAAGTTATCTCAACTGCTGGAGATAATAAATTAGGTGGCGATGACTGGGATAAAGTCGTTGCTGACTGGATTCAAGCTCAAATTAAGATTGAACACGGTGTTGATGTTAATGACAAGATGGCAAAACAACGTTTCTTAGACGCTGCTGAAAAAGCTAAAATTGAATTATCAAGCTCACTTTCAACAACTATTTCACTTCCATTCATTGCGATGAGCGCAAATGGACCAATCTCATTTGAAACAACGCTTTCAAGAGCGAAATTCCAAGATTTAACAAAACATTTATTAAATCGTACTGAAGAACCTGTAAAACGTGCTTTAGCAGATGCTAAATTAACCGCTAATGATCTTGACCAAGTTATTTTAATTGGTGGTTCAATCCGTATGCCTGCTGTTCAAGATTTAGTTAAGAGATTAACAGGTAAAACTCCTAACCTTTCAGTTAACCCTGATGAAGCTGTTTCTATCGGTGCTGCTATCCAAGGCGGTGTTATCTCTGGTGATGTTAAAGATGTTGTTCTTCTCGATGTCACTCCATTAACACTTGGTATTGAAACTCTTGGTGGAATGATGACACCACTTATCACAAGAAACACAACAATTCCAACAACTAAGAGCCAAGTCTTCTCTACTGCCGCTGATAATCAACCAGCCGTTGATATTATGGTTTATCAAGGTGAACGTCCAATGGCTCACGATAATAAATTATTAGGTCATTTCCAACTTTCTGGTATCAAACCAGCAAGACGTGGTGAACCTCGTATTGAAGTTACATTCTCAATCGATGTTAACGGTATTGTTAAAGTAACCGCAAAAGACTTAGATACTCAAAAGAGCCAAGATATTACAATTTCTGGATCTAATGGATTATCAAAAGAAGATATCGATAGAATGGTTCGTGAAGCTGAAGAACACGCTGAAGAAGATGCAAAGCGTAAAGATGAAGTTGAATTAAAGAACAAAGCTGAATCTTATATCAACCAAATCGATCAAGCATTACAAGAAAAAGGCGATTCATTAGACGCAGCTCAAAAAGAACAAACTCAAAAATTAAGAGATGAATTAAAGACTGCTCTTGATAATAATGATATCGAAACATTGCGCACTCGCTTAAATGAACTTGAAAAAGCTGCAGAAATGATGGCTAATACTCAAACTGGAAGTGCACATTCTCAAGGAAGTTCATCAAATGAACAATCTTCATCTACAAATGCAGATGACGTTGTCGATGCTGACTTCACAGAAAAGAATTAACAAAGTTAATATTTAAACATTTATAGTAGCGATGAGGGAAAAATATTCCTTCATCGTTTACTATTAAAAGAAAGGACAAAATAGTTATGGCAAATAAACGTGATTATTATGAAGTTCTTGGTGTTAATAAAAGCGCTTCTAAAGATGAAATCAAAAGCGCTTATCGTAAATTAGCGAAAAAATATCACCCAGACGTCAACCATGACGCTGATGCCCCAGAAAAATTTAAAGAAGTCCAAGAAGCCTATGACATTCTTTATGATGATCAAAAGCGCGCTGCTTATGACCAATATGGTTTTGCGGCTTTTGAACAAGGCGCTGGTGGAGGAGGTTTCTCTGGCCAAGGTTTCTCTGGCCAAGGTTTTGCAGATGTCGATTTAGGAGATATTTTTTCTTCATTTTTTGGTGGTGGACGTCGTCAACAATCTCAAACTGGACCACAACGTGGTGATGATACATTAATGAGAGTGCGCATTAGTTTTATGGACGCTATTAATGGCCGTAAAATTAAAGTTCCAGTCACTTATGATGAAAAATGTAGTGTTTGTGGAGGAACAGGTGCTAAAAATTCTTCATCCATTTGCACATGTTCACGTTG
The DNA here is from genome assembly GCA_028723545.1 of Caryophanales bacterium. Lineage (GTDB taxonomy): Bacteria > Bacillota_I > Bacilli_A > RFN20 > CAG-826 > Fiminaster. The sequence continues at coordinate 11,252 of JAQYER010000107.1, read as the reverse complement.
TAATGGTAGTGGCTTTGTTAAAACACAACAAAGAACTTTGTTTGGAGTAATGGAATCACAAACAACATGTCCTGAATGTAATGGTACTGGTAAAAGAATTACCGATTATTGTCCAGAATGTAACGGAAAAGGATATAAACGCGTTAAAAAAGATATCGAAGTCGATGTACCAGCTGGTATTAATGCTGGCCAACAAATTCGTGTTCGCGGTAAAGGTGGACGCGGAATTAATGGCGGTGAAAATGGTGATTTGTATTTAGAAATGGTCATTTCTGAAGATACCAATTTCAAACGTGACGGCAATAACATTCACATTGAAATTCCATTATCATTCGTTGATTGTGCCTTAGGCACAACAATTACAGTTCCAACTGTTTATGACGAAGTTGAAGTGAAAATTCCAGCCGGAACACAACCGAACGATGTATTGAGATTAAAGGGCAAAGGGGTTAAAGATTTACGCAAAGGAACTCCAGGCGATCAATTTGTTCACATCAATGTAAAAACTCCAACTAACTTAAATAAAGAACAAAAAGCTTTATTAGAGAAATATCGTAATAGTGAAACTAAAGGTGAATCAATTTTTGAGAAATTCAAAAAATCGTTTAAAAAATAATTAATTAGAGGCTTCGGCCTCTTTTAAATTGGCAAAAGAAATATCGTATAAATATTAAAAAAAGTTAGGAATAATCTTAATAATCGTTTATTATTAAGTTCGATACGAATTAAATTATATTTTAAATATTGGAGAATAGATATGCCAAAATGTAAATATTGTGGAGCGCAAATATCGAAATTTGATAAAGATATTTGTCCAATGTGTGGAGAAAAGAAGCCACTTGATGGTGTTTTAGATGAGACAGTTGACTTTACTCATGTTTTAGATGCTGTTTCAGATACAAAAGAAGAAGTAAATTTTAAAAGTCGAATTGTTGCTGGAATATTAGCGATTTTATTTGGATTTTTAGGCGCTCATAATTTTTATGTTGGTAAATATCGCTTGGCAGTCATTAATTTAATCGAATCAGTCGTTGGTATCGGAGGAATCGGTTCGATTTTATTTTTCTTAACTCCATTAAAAATCTGGGGATATTTAATTCCATATTTCATTATTTTAGCCATTAACATTTGGATTGGCGTGACATATTTTGTTCGCCACGATTTAAAAGATGGTCATGGAGGAATAATGAGATAATGCAAAGATATTTTGGAAATATTCAAGATGGTTTTGCTTATTTAAGTGAAGATGATCAATTTCACGTTGTTAAAGTAATGCGTGGAAAAGTAAATGATCAAATCGAAGTAGTGTCAGATGAAAAATTATTTTTGTGTGACATAATTTCATTAAAACCATTAAAAATTCGTGTTGAAAAAGAAATTTCAACAAATGTTGAATTAACTAATGATGTTGTTTTAATCGTTTCTTTATTAAAAGGAGAAAAGATGGATTTGGTTATCCAAAAAGCGACAGAATTAGGAGTAGAAGAAATCGTGTTATTAAAAGCGGAACGTTCGATTGCAAAAATTAATAAAGTCGATGAGGAAGTAAAATTAAATCGTTATCGCCGCATTGCAAAAGAAGCGGCAGAACAAAGCAAAAGAATTCGAATTCCGTTAATTTATCAAGTTATTGATTTTAATCAATTAGATAAAATTAATGCTGATGTAAAGATGATTGCTTATGAAGGAATGGCCGGAACTTCAGCAAATTTCAAAAATAAAATAAATAAAATTAAAAAAGGTGAAAGGCTGGCAGTCATGATTGGCCCTGAAGGCGGATTTAGCCCAAAAGAAGTCGAAATAGCAAGTGAAAATGGTTATCGTAAGATAAGTTTAGGAAGAAGAATTTTAAGAGCTGAAACAGCTTGTTTTTATGCATTAAGCGTTATTGCTTACACTCTTGAATTGAATTAATTATGAAATTTAAAATTGTAACCTTAGGTTGTAAAGTTAATGGATATGAATCAAATGCAGTAAGAGAACAATTTCTTTTACATGGCTTTATCGAAGATAAAAATCCAGATGTTGTTGTTATTAATACTTGTAGTGTTACATCAGTTGCCGATCAAAAATCTCGTCAGCATATTCGTAAATACCATCGTGATTTTCCTAACGCAATAATTGTTGTTATGGGATGTTATTCACAAAAAAATGCTGAATATATTTTATCTAATTGTGGTGCACATATTGTCTTAGGAACATCTGGTCGCAATACAATTATGCAATGCCTTAATGAATATATAAGCACAAAAGTAAAGATAATCAATATTAATAATGATGTTAGACATCTTTCGTATGAAGATTTTAATGTTATTGCTTTGCCTAAGTCCACAAGAGCGTATGTAAAAATCCAAGATGGATGCAATAATTTTTGTTCTTATTGCACCATTCCATATACCCGTGGCCAATCAAGAAGTAGAAATCGTTTATCAATTATTAATGAAATTAAAACACTAGTTAAAAATGGCTATAAAGAAATCGTTATTACTGGTATTCATACTGCGCATTATGGATTAGATATAAAAGAAAAATTTTCTGATTTAATGGAAGAAATTTTGAATATTGAAGGTTTATATCGAGTTCGTGTTTCTTCAATTGAAGAAAGTGAAATTGATGATCATTTTATTGAATTATTAGCTAAATATAAAAATATCGCGAATCATTTGCATATGCCTTTACAAAGTGGATCACCAACTGTTTTAAAAAGAATGCACCGAAAATATAATGTCGAAGATTTTATAGCTAAAGTAAATAAAATTCGAGTTGTTAAACCGGATATTGCAATTACCACTGATGTGATAGTAGGATTTCCAGGAGAAAGCGAAGAAGAATTTTTAGAAACTTATGAATTTATTAAAAAAGTTGGTTTTTCTGAATTGCATGTTTTCCCTTTTTCTGCTCGTGAAGGCACATTAGCCGCGAATATGGATAATCAAGTAGATGAAAAAATCAAAGCTCAACGCGTTCAAAAATTAATTGAATTGTCAAATGAGCTTCACCATCAATATGCTTCTAAATTTATTGGCAAAGAAGTGGAAGTTATTTTAGAGGAAAGAAATAGGAAAACTTCGTTATTATCTGGATTTACTTCAAATTATTTAAGAGTAAGTGTTGATTTGCCAGATAGTTATAAAGGTAAAATATATAAAACTATATACGAAGTAATCGAATAAATTTAATTAAATATTTTACATTGTATGAAAAATAATTGACAAATTATTAAAAATAATTACAATTATGTCGTCTTAAAAGGAGGATAAAGAAATGGCAGTCCCATATCGTAAAGTTAGTAAAACAAGAAAAAGAATGCGTCGTACTCACTTCAAATTAGCAGTTACTGGTTTAGTAACATGTCCTAATTGTGGAGCAACAATCAAATCACATAATGTTTGCCCAAAATGTGGTTATTATAACGGAAAATCTGTTATCGCAAAAAAATCTGAATCAGATAAATAATTATTTGATACAATGTGCTTGAGGTCATAAATTATGGAAATGAATAGATTAATCGATCACACTTTATTAAAAGCTGATGCTTCGATTTCGAGCATTGAAAAATTATGTAACGAAGCACTTAATTATCATTTTGCTTCAGTTTGTGTTAATCCTGGGTTTGTTCCATTAGCGAGCAAATTATTAAAAAGAAGCGATGTAAAAGTTTGTACAGTTATTGGTTTTCCTTTAGGAGCAACACTTCCAAAAGCCAAACAAGCTGAAACATTATTAGCAATTGAAGCTGGAGCAGAAGAAATTGATATGGTCATAAATGTATCAATGGCCAAAGAACATCAATTCGACTATGTCGAAAATGAAATTCGCTTAGTTAAAGAAGCATGCGCTAACAAAATTTTAAAAGTAATTTTAGAAACATGCTTATTAACCGATAATGAAATCGTTAGTTGCTGCAAAGCAGCAGTTAATGCTGGAGCGGATTTTGTAAAAACATCAACTGGTTTCTCAAAAGGCGGTGCGACAACACACGCAGTTAAAATTATGAGAGAGACAGTTGGACCAAATTTCGGAGTAAAAGCTAGTGGTGGAATCCATAGCTATGAAGAAGCCCTTGATATGGTAAATGCTGGTGCAAATCGCATTGGTGCATCATGTGGGGTTGAAATTGTAAATCGTAAGTAGTATATTATTCTAGTTGCGTAAGGAAGGAGATGATAAAAAATGCCTAAAACAGTTGTTCGCGAAAACGAAACATTAGATGAAGCACTTCGCCGTTTTAAACGTCAAGTTAATAAGGCTGGAATTCTCCAAGAATCACGTAAAAGAGAATTCTATCTCAAAAAAGGATTAAGACGTAAATTAAAATCCGAAATGGCTAGACGCAAATCTTATTAATCAATACATAAAATAGTTAGGTAGAACGCCTAACTTTTTTATTTAGAATAAAACATCAATAATTACAACAAAATCGCTTAAATGCCTTATTTTTAATAATTTTTAGCATAAAAATAAAAAATATTCCTATTAATAAATAAGGAGGCATAATTATGCGATATTTTATATACCAAGGTAATAATAATGATTGTGGATTCGCTAGTTTAAAAATGCTATTAGCGAGCACACATAAAAATAAACATTACCTAAATCTCAAAAAACCAGAAAATAAGAAAGGAAATTTTTCGATAAAAGATTTGATCCAAATTGGAAAAGAAAATGGATTAATTTTAAAAGCTTATCAATATGAACAAAAGTTTGAATTAGTTGAAAAAGATTTTTCGAAATTTTTAGCCATTATCAATAATGAAAATAACAATAATCATGTCGTAATGGTAGAATCATTTAAAGATAATAAATTAACGATTTATGATCCAGGAGTAGGAATATATAAAATTGAATTCAATGACTTTATTTCAATTTGGACTGGATACACAATTGAGATAGAAGAAGTGCAAAAAGTCAAATTTTCTTTACCAAAGGTAAACATTACTAAAAATAAACTAAATATCTACGAATATATTATTTCGATATTATCACTTGGATGCTTATTAACAGGTCTATATTTTATTGATGATATTAATAAATTCTATTTGCCATTAATCCTACTGTCTTGTTTTGCTATATTGGAATTAATTGGAAAATTATTGACAGTTTATAAATTGAAAAAAGTTGACACAATTTATCTTGAAAATTTATCGAAAATATCTAAGGATAATTTTGAAGAAGAATATAAAAATTACAATGAATTTATAAAGATGCATTTCACAATTAAAAAGTCATTTATTACAAGTTTAGTTGTTATTGGTTTGATAAGCGTCTTACTGATTTTAAATTCTCCTTTCCATGCAGTAATTTTGTTATTGCTTCTTATAATTGTGATTGTTGATCGATTCTTAATCCAAAGAAAAAATGAACAAAGAAAAGATGAATTAGGTAAATTGGAAAAGCAAATTTTTATTGAGGAAGATGAACACGCAAGACGATATTTATTAGATATGATTCACAACTCAACATATCAATATGCATTTAACGAAATTGCAAGAAAATGTATTTATACATTTATTGTTATTTGTTGTTCACTAGTTATGATGCTTATCCAAGAAGTAACTTCAGTTAATTTCGTATTATTTGAAATATTTATATTGAATTATTTTGTTTCCCATGTTGATAATTCACTAAAATTCGCTAGCGAAAAAGAACAATATGATAAATTAAAAGCACACTTTATCGATACTTTTGTTAATTAATAATATTTGTGATATAATCTAGTCCATATGGAACTAGATTTTTGCAATGAAGGTCCTGTAACCTTCGATAAATACGAGACAATTTATCAACAATTATTAACAAAAACAATATCTCATCTTCATCTTGGTGGCGATTATTATGTTTCGGTAACTATAATTGATAACGAAACAATTCATGGCATAAATAAGCAATATCGCAATGTCGATCGACCAACTGATGTAATAAGCTTTGCTTTATTAGATAACGAGCAAAATAAACCGATACCAGGGATGATTATTGATTTAGGGGAAATATTGATTTCTTATGAAAAAGCTCAAGAACAAGCTAAGCAATATGGCCATTCTGAAGAAAGAGAATTCTCGTTCTTGTTTGTTCATGGATTACTCCATTTATTGGGATATGATCATATGAAAGAAGAAGACGAAAAAGTGATGTTTGCTTTGCAAGATGAAATTTTAGGAGAATAAAAAATGAATGATGAACAATTAATAAAAGTCGCAATTGAAGCTAGAGAATTATCTTATTCTCCATATTCTAATTTTAAAGTTGGTGCGGCAGTTTTATGCAAAGATGGAAGAGTTTTTAAAGGCGCTAATATTGAAAATGCTTCTTATCCTTTATGTATGTGTGGAGAAAGAAATGCAATTTATCACGCATTAATGGAAAATGAAGCAAAAGAAGATATTATTGCTTTAGCAATAGTTGCCGATACTCCATCTGTGGTTTCTCCTTGTGGAGCGTGTAGACAAGTAATTCATGAATTATTAAATAAAAATACTCGTATTGTTTTAGCAAATCTTCATGGTGATATTAAAATTACTAATCCAGATGAACTTCTTCCATTTGCTTTCCAAGAAGGAGACCTTAAAAGATGAGAAGCGGTTTTGTTGCGATAGTTGGTAAACCAAATGCCGGAAAATCAACAATTATTAATGCTATTTTAGAAGCGAAATTATCAATTGTAACCGAAAAAGCCCAAACAACGAGAAATTCGATTAAAGGGATATATAACGAAGATGGTTATCAAATAATTTTTGTCGACACTCCTGGAATTCATAAACCAAACCATCAACTAGGAAAAACTATGAATAAAGAAGCGTTAAGTTCCACTAAAGGAGTGGATGCGATTGTTCTTGTAGTTGATGCATCAAAGAAATTTGATGATGGTGACCGTTTTATTGAAAAAAATATCGCAAAAGATGCTAAATTATTTATTGTAATCAATAAAATTGATTTAGTAACATTACCTCAAGCTCAAGAAATTAAAAAAATATATCAAGAAGAATATAAAGATGCTGAAATTATTGAAATGTCAGCAATTCAAAATTTTGGAATAGATATTTTGATAGAAAAAATTAAAAAAGTAATACCAGAAGGTCCAAAATATTTTGATGATGATGTATTTACCGATAAGGATTCTTCGTTTTTTGTAAGCGAAGTAATCCGTGAAAAATTATTGAAATTATTAAAAGATGAAGTGCCTCATGATTTAGCGGTCCGTGTTGATAATATCAAGCATAAATCAGAAGCGGTATATATAAGAGTTACAATTATCGTATCAAAAGATTCACATAAAGGTATTGTCATTGGAAAAGGCGGAAAAAGAATTAAAACAATTGGAACAATGGCGAGAAAAGATCTAGAAGAATATTTTAATAAAAGAATTTTCCTTGAAACATTTGTTTCAGTTAAAGAAGATTGGCTAAATAACCCACAAATATTAAAAGAATTAGGCTATAACAAATAATGGAAATAGAAGGAATAATAATTAGACAGACACCTTTTCAAGATAATGATATGATGGTGACAGTTTTAACAAATGAAAAATTATTTTCATTTTTAGCAAGAGGTGTCATGAAAATTGATTCAAAAAATGCTTCTAGCGTTAATTTATTTACTTATGGCCAATATAATTTGATGTCTGGTAAAAAAGGAAAAACTCTAAAAAATTCAGTAATCATTAATCCATATTCAAACATTAGAAAAGATTTTGACAAATTAGTTTTACTAAACTTCATTAGCGAAATAACATTTAAAACGATTAGCGACGACAATTTGTATTTGATTTACCCGTATTTAAAGAAAATTTTAGAAATAGTAAATGATGGGTATGACACTTTATCAGCATTATTAATATATTTAGCAACGTGTTTAAAAATAGGTGGATATGGATTAAATGTTGATGAATGCATAATTTGCCACAAAACGAGCCCTATAATTGCTGTTGATTATCAAAATGGTGGATTTATATGTGCGGATTGTTTTGATTCATCAAAACACTTAAAATTTTGTTCCAGAAAATTAAAAATAATTAGATACATATTTAAAGTGAAACCAGAAATGATTGGAAATGTAAGCTTTGAAAAAGAAGAAACAATAGAAATCATATTGGAATTAAAGGATTTTATACAAAGAATAGCGGACATTCACTTGAAATCCCTTTCTTTAATAAGAAATATTTAAAAAATACACTCATAGTGGGTTGACAAAATAATACATTAATTATATAACTTTACACAGTTTCGTTTAAAAGGGAGGTTTTGCTATGGCAACCAAATTCGAAGAAATAGTAACACATTTACAAACAACAGGATTTGTCTTTCAAGGTTCACAAATATATGGTGGCCTTCAAAATTCATGGGATTATGGTCCTTTAGGAGTTGAATTAAAAAATAATATTAAGAATTTTTGGTGGAGAAAATTCGTTAAAGAATCTCCAACTAATGTCGGATTAGATGCTGCAATTATTATGAATCCAGGAGTATGGAAAGCTACTGGCCATGTTGCGACATTTAATGATCCATTAATCGATTGCAAAGAATGCCATGCCCGTCATAGAGCAGACAATTTAATTGAAGAACAATATCCAGAAGTCGATGTCCATAATATGACTAATGAAGATATGGTTTCTTTTATAAAAGAAAAACACGTAAAATGTCCTGTTTGTGGAAAATCAAATTTCACTGATATTCGTCAATTTAATATGATGTTTAAAACAAATATCGGAGTAATTGAAGATAGCACAACACTAGTGTATCTTCGTCCAGAAATCGCTCAAGGAATGTTTGTTAATTTTAAAAACGTTCAAAGATCAATGAGAAAGAAACTTCCATTTGGTATTTGTAATATGGGTAAATCATTCCGCAATGAAATTACTCCAGGAAATTTCTTATTTAGACTTCGTGAATTTGAACAAATGGAAATGGAATTTTTCTGTAAACCAGGTACAGACCTTGAATGGTTTGCATATTGGAAAGATTACGCTTTAAAATTTATTGAATCATTAGGTATTTCAGAAGAAAGATTACGTTATCGTGATCACGAACCTGAAGAATTAGCTTTCTATTCCAAAGGAACATGCGATGTTGAATATTTATTCCCATTTGGCTGGGGAGAAATTCTTGGTGTCGCCGATAGAACCGACTACGATTTAGGAAGACATATGCAAGCTAGTGGTGAATCTTTAGAATATTTAGATCCTGAAACAAACGAAAAATATGTCCCATATTGCGTTGAACCATCAATGGGTGTTGATCGTTTATTCTTAATGACAGTATGCGAAGCATACGAAGTCCAACAATTAGAAAAAGATAGTCGTATTGTTATGCATTTTAAACCTCATCTTGCACCTTATATTGCAGCTGTATTACCTTTGAGCAAACAATTAAACGAACAAGCGAAAGAAGTATTACACAAAATCAATAAGCATTTCTCTGTCACATATGATGAAACTGGAAGTATTGGAAAAAGATATCGTCGTCAAGATATGATTGGAACACCTTATTGCATAACTATTGATTTTGACACTGCAAATGATAATAGTGTTACAATTAGAGACCGTGACACAATGGAACAAATTCGTCTTCCAATTAACGAAGTTGCAAATTTCTTAATGGAAAAATATGACGAATCTTGTGAATAATTAAAAAGTATTAATTTAGTATAAAATTAGTAGTTTTATAGGAGATTTAATGAAATTAACGCCAGAATTATTAAAAGACATAAAAGCACACGCTGATATCGTTTTCGTTATTAGTAATTACATAGAAGTAACAAAAAAAGGACGAAATTATATGGCCATGTGTCCTTTTCACGATGACCATAATCCTTCTTTACATATTGATGTCAATAAGCAAACTTTTATGTGTTATGTTTGTAAAACTGGTGGTGATGTTTTTACCTTTGTTGAGAAATATAAAAAGATTTCTTTTGTTGAAGCAGTAAAAGAAGTTGCTAAAATTATAAATTTTAATGACCCTCGATTATTAGAAGAAACTCCTGTTACAAAAGTTGATAACAATTTAGCGCCTTTATACAATTGTATAACTGACCTTCAAAAATATTATCAATATGGATTGAATACTGAAGAAGGTCAGATTGCCTTAGATTATTTAAAAAATCGTTCAATTACCGATGAACAAATTGCGAAATTTGGACTTGGTTATTCTTTGAATAATGGAGAAATTACTGTCAATTATTTAAAGAATAAGAATTATTCAATTAAAACTATTTCTGATATTGGAATTACTGATTTACAATCCGGAAAATTATCCGATAAAAACGCTGGTAGATTAATTTTCCCAATTAAAGATCCTTATGGACAAGTATTAGGGTTTTCTGCTCGTACTTTAAAATCCCATACTGATGATCCTAAATATGTTAATACTTCTGAAACTAAAATTTTCCATAAAGGATTAATCCTTTACAACTTAAATAACGCTAAACAATCTTGTAAACATGATGGCTATTTATATATTGTTGAAGGATTTATGGATGTATTCGCTCTTGATTCAATTGGTTTCCCATCTGTTGTTGCGTTAATGGGTACAAAATTAACTTCTGATCACGTTTTATTATTAAAGAGATTAAATGTTGAAATTCGTTTATGCCTTGATGGTGATGCTGCTGGTCAAAAAGGGATGATGGCAATTATGCCAATGCTTGATGCTAAAAACATTCCATATCGAATAGTTTCTAAACCGAAAGAGATTAGAGACCCAGATGAAATATTAAAGCAAGATGGTGAAAAAGCACTTAAAGATTTTATTACTACTTTAGTAGACCCGTTCACATTTGCGTTAAATTATTATGAAAATACATCTCCTTTAGGTAGTCGTGAAGATTGTGAAAAGGTAATTCGACACTTCATTCCAATGCTTACTTCAGTTAAAAATAGATTAGTCTACGATAATTATTTAATTAAATTATCAAAAGTCACTGGATTTGAAATAGGCGCTATTCAAAATTATATTAATGCTAGTAGAATAAGCAAAAATAATAAGGAATTTGATGATGTTGATGAAAATTATCAAATGCCTTTTGAAGCACAAAGTAAACTCCAATTAAATAAAGGATTAAGGCGTCTTCATTTAGCTGAAAAAGCTGTAATATTACAAATGGTAAATAATAAAGATGCTGTTAAATATTTTGATGACAATATTCATCAATTTGTTTATATTATATATCATCAAATCGCATCATATATTTTAGATTATTTTGATAAAAACGGCGATATTGATATAAATTCAATTATTGACATCATTTCTCTTAATGAC
>JAQYER010000106.1 GCA_028723545.1 Caryophanales bacterium | reverse complement strand
TTTTTAAAGTCTTCAAATCGTAATGAAGCAAGTTCTTTATAGTCTTTTAACTTAGTGGCTAAGTGTATTGAGTAGGAAAAGTCCACGATCATTGCTCCTATTACCGCTCCAACAAAATATGCATAGATAAGGTTTTCACTAATCCAATTTAGTCCATCAACTAATACAGGATTTAATAAGAAATAATATAAAGATCCCACTCCTAACCAAATAATAGAGAAAGAAGGACATATAATGCCCATAATATTCCATTTTCTATTACTATAATCCCAGAGTTTAATCTTAAAACCTTTGATAAATATCAAGCCAGCAATAAATTCTATAAGAGTCATACCCACTCCAATAATAAGAATATGGACGATAATATCAACAGGTTGGCTACTTATTCCTAATGATAAATTACTAACTCCATATAAGACTAAAACACCAAAACCATATATAGGTAAATATGGTCCAGTTAAAAAACCAGGATTCATCCACTTCTTTTGAGAAACAAATCTTCTGAAGAAGAGTTCAATAATCCAGCCAACTAAAGAACCAATAACAAATAAAGTAGAGGATAATACAATATATTTCATAAATACAATATTGATTATATCACTCTTAGATTTATTATTAACAAAATTGAATAACAATTTTCTAAAAGTGATAAAAGCAAATTCCTAATCAATAATAATAAAAGGAGTGGTCGCCCACTCCTTTAATTGTTAATGAATCAATATTATAAATTAACGTTATGATAAACTGATTTAACGTCTTCACATTCTTCAAGAACATCTAATAATTCTTGGAATTTTTGTTTATGTTCTTCATCAGGCATATCAATATATTCGTTTGGAACAAATTGAACTTCGGCAGTTTCAAATTCAGTAATTCCCATTCCATTTAATACATCTTTAGCAGCGTTAAATCCGGCAGGTGTTGTGTAAACATCGATATATTCATCTTCTTGTACAACAGAAATAACATCAACATCACCTAAAATTAAATTTTCTTCAACTTCATCGCGGTTAGTTCCTTTAAATGTAATAACGCCTTTTTGTTCAAAGTTGAACATAACGCTTCCCATATGTCCGCCTTTTCTTACAACAGCAGTTCTAATTTCTACTAAAGCGCGGTTTTCATTATCAGTTAATGTATCAATAATTAAATAAGAATTAGCAGGTCCAAATGCTTCATAACGTCCTTCAATAAAGACTTCGGCATCTCCTCCTTGAGCTTTTTTAATCGCACGATCAAAAACATCTCTTGGAACTGATTTACCACGATATTTATCAATAACAGCTCTTAATGCGAGGTTGGTTTTTGGATCTGGTGATCCTTGTCTAGCGGCCATGTATGCTTCACGTGATGCACGACCATAAAGGGCAGATTTCATTGCCCCAGTTTTTGCCATTGCGGCAGCTCTTACTTCATGGTGTCTTCCCATAAAAATTCTCCTTTTATGCGTGTATATAATAACACTTTATGTTATAAGCAAAAATATTTTTTTAATTTTATTTATAATAATTTTTCTTCATATTGGACGCTTTCGAGATATAAACCCTGAGGTGGCGCTTTATATGAAACGACACTTCTTGGATTTTTTTCTAATAAATCTTTAACATCATTAACAGTGAGTTTTCCTAATCCAACTTCAATTAAAGTGCCAACAATCATTCTAACCATATATCTCATAAAACCATTTCCCCATACTTTTATAAGAATGCATTCGTTTAATGCTCCGAATTGGAAACGGTTAATTGTTCTAATAAAGTTTTGTTCATCTTTTTCTTTTGATGTGAAATTTTGAAAACAATGAGTTCCAACAAATATTTCAGATGCTTCTTTCATCGCATCAACATTTAAATAACGGTTTAATTCATATCGGTAGTTACGGTTAAAAACATCGTGTCCAGATGTTGATATGACATATAAATATGCTTTTGATGTCGCATCAAATCTTGCGTGAAAATCATCTTCAACATCACTTAATTCGTTAAAAGTAATATCCGGTGGTAATAATCGATTAAATGAATATAATGTTTTCCCAACATCTTCGATTTTTTTTGAAACATCAAAATGGAATGTTTGACCAAAAGCATG
>JAQYER010000105.1 GCA_028723545.1 Caryophanales bacterium | reverse complement strand
GGTTTACCAGGTAAATCATATGGACTTGAAATGGCGAAGCGATATCATTTAGATGAATCAATTGTTTCTTCAGCAAAAGAATATTTAAATAAACATCAATCATCAAATATTAATGATGTCTTAGATAATTTATCTAAAATTGTTAATGAAAATGAAAATTTAAAAAAAGAATTAGAAAATAAACAAAAAGAAATTACTAAAAAAGAAAAGCAAATCGAAAGACAACTTTCTTCTTTAAATGAAAAAAATGAACATTTTGATGAAGAAATGGACAAAATTAAAAGCCAATTAATTGACGACGCTAAAAAGCAAATTGATGACATTTATAATCAATTACTAAAAGAAGATATTAAACAACATCAAATCATTAAAGCTAAAAGAGATTTGGATTTATTAAATGAGGAAAAAGAACAAATTGTAAATAGTGAAGAAATTCATTTAAATGATTTTGTTAAAACTGATTTAGGATTTATTGGTAAAGTTATTCGAATAAAAGGTGACAATTTAGAAATTATTACTAATTCTGGAATGTCAATTAAAGCCAACAAAAATAATGTAAATAAAACAAATAAAGTAGAAACATCATATGTTCCAAAATTAAATGTTGATGAAATGGTGGATATTAAATCAAATGTTAAATTGGAATTAAATTTAATCGGATACCATATCGATGAAGCATTACCAGTATTAGGTAAATATTTAGATGATTGTATTTTAAAACATTTTACATCAGTGAGAATTATCCATGGTATGGGAACTGGTCAATTAAGAGAAGCCATATGGGAATATTTAAAGAAAGTCAAATTTATAAAAGAATTCCATTATGCTTCATATAATGATGGTGGACAAGGAGCGACAATCGTCGTCTTTAAATAATGAATGAAATAATTAAAAATTCAATCCCATTATTACCGAAATTACCTGGTGTATATTTAATGTATAACCAAGATAATGTTGTCATATATGTCGGAAAAGCGAAAAATTTATATAATCGAGTTAGTCAATATTTTTTAAGACCACAATGCGGTAAAGTTTTCGCGATGGTGAATAATGTTCATCATTTTGAAACATTAATTACCAAAACGGAAAAAGAAGCATTTATTTTGGAAATGAATTTAATTCATAAATATTATCCTCGATACAATATTTTATTGAAAGATGGTAAACATTATCCATATATTGCATTAAAAAAGAAAAATGATCCTCAAATAAAAATAAGCCACGATGAAAAAGATAAAAATTATTATTATTTTGGACCATTTCCAACATCATCATATGCATATGAAGTCATTCGTTTATTAAATAAAATATTTCCAACTAGAAAATGTAAAAATATTCCAAATAATCCATGTCTATATTTTCATATGGGCAATTGTTTAGCGCCTTGCATCAATAAAATTGATGAATCACAAATAAATGAATTAATTGATAATATTAAATCTTTTTTAAATGGTAATGTTGATTTTATTATTAACCCAATTAAACAAAAGATGATCAATTATTCAAATAACCAACAATACGAATTGGCTAATGAATGCAAACAAACATTATTAGCAATTGAACATATTGTTAATAAGCAAAATGTTGAAAATAATGATAAAACAGCAAGAGATGTCTTTTCATATGTTACAAGAGAGAATTATCTTTCTTTAGCGGTTTTAACATATCGAAACGGTTTATTGTTAGGTAAGAATTGTTTTATAGTGGAACAATTTGGTGAAATCGAAGAACAAATATTAGATTTAATTCTTCAATATTACCAAACTCATCAATTACCAAAAGAAATAATAATTAATATTCCTTCTATTATTGATTCGATTAAAGATATTTACGATGGTGTGAACGTTTATTCAATAACTAAAGGTAAATTGCTTGAAAGTGTTGATATTGCTTCTTTAAACGCTAGACAAGAATTAGATTCACATTTTATGTCCGCAAGACTAACTGATGATAATTTATCATTATTAAATGAATTAGGTAATTTAATTAAAATAAACACTCCATATCATATTGAATTATTTGATAATTCTCATATCCAAGGAGATTCCGCTGTTGGGGCCATGGTAGCGTTCATCAATGGTGAACCAAATAAAAATATGTATCGTAAATATAATTTGAGCGATGAGAATAAACAAGACGATTATCATTCAATGCAAGAAATTATTAAAAGAAGATATACAAGATTAATTAATGAAAAACAAAAATTACCAGATTTAATTTTAGTTGATGGTGGTTTAACTCAAATCAAAGCCGGTAATGAAATATTGAATTCAATTAATGCAAATATTCCTTTATTTGGTTTATTTAAAAATGATAAACACCAAACTAAAGGATTAATGGATAAAAATGGAAATATATATGAAATTAACAATAAGAATTTATTTTTCTTATTAGTAAGAATGCAAGATGAAGTTCATCGCTTTGCGATTAATTTCCATCATCAAAAAAGAAATAAAAATTATAAAATATCAATTCTAGATAATATCAAAGGATTAGGAAACAAAAGAAAACAAATATTATTAGAACATTATTTATCGATTGATGCACTTAAATCAGCATCAATTGAGGAATTATCACAATTAATACCTAATGAAGTTGCAATATTAACATATCAAAAATTACATGAAGATAATTAAATATATCCATTTATTAGCGTTTATATTGAAAATAGTTAAAAATTAAATTGATAAAATTGCAAAATAACATTATTATAATGTTCGTGCCCTCGTAGCTCAGCTGGATAGAGCAACAGCCTTCTAAGCTGTGGGTCAGGCGTTCGAGTCGCCTCGAGGGCGCCATTAGAAAAAAGTATGACATTCTGGTAATACAGGGTGTCTTTTTCTTTATAATATATACAAAGTATATATGTAAGCGTTAATGCTCTACAGGTAGCAAAAACTCGAACCATCGAAAGTTCAAATTAATTAATATTCCAAGGAATTAATGAATCAATTTCAGCATTTGATAAATTAATATTTATCTTGTTTAAAAAATTTCTGTTTCAGTAGGTGTCTTTTGGAGATACGATCTACCTATGGGTAAGACAGAAGCACCCTTTAGAAAGACGTTTCTTAACTATTGAATAGATAAGAATAATCGTTTGTGGTAAACTAATAAATAGTAAATTGAAAACAATTTTGCTATTTAAAGAAATATGAAAATTAAAAAAGTTAATGCTCTTTCTTTGTTTGCTAATGTCGGTATTGCCGAAGCTTATTTTGAAGATGTCGGTATTGATGTTAAAGTTGCAAATGAATTAGA
>JAQYER010000104.1 GCA_028723545.1 Caryophanales bacterium | reverse complement strand
ATTTTAAAGTTTCGATCTTTGTTCTTTTTTAATCCTCTTAAGAAAGTAAATCCTAAATTATGATTAAATTTTGTGATTGCAAAACATCTTTCAATTGTTGTTTTTCTTTTAGGATATAATTCTTTACCTAAATCAGATAATCTAATCTCTCTTACTATATCATTTGTATATTCTAACAAATGTCTAGTAATTGTTTTTGTTGATTGATTTGTACATAAATGTTTAAATGGACAATTTTTACAATCTTTAGTTTGGCTTCTATATATTTTAAACCCTTGTTTATCTAATCCTCGATATGTTAATAAATTTTGGTTTGGGCAAATATAGTAATCTAATTCAGAATAATATTTATAATCGTTTTTTCTAAAATGTTCTGTTTTTTTACCTTTTGGTCTTGAATATGGAACTATTGGAAGTTTATTTTGTTTTATTATTTCATTTATTAATACATTTCCTGTATAACCTGCATCCATTACTATGTTATTTATTTTATCATCTTCTAATAATGGCTCAAGAAACTGTACTCCTGTATTATTGTCGTTCATATTTCCTGGATAACAATCTTGAGCAATAATCCATCCATTTTCATCACATGCTACTTGAGTAGAATAAGCTAATTGTCTTTCTTTTTCACCTTTATGAAACATCCCACATTCTTTATCTGTTTTTGATATTATTTTTTTTACTTTTTTTATTTGTAATGGTTTCTTACCTTCTTCTTTTCTAATTTCATTCATTTCTTGATGTAAAGCATCTACATATTTATTATAACTTTCTTCAATATATACTTCTTCTATTTTTCTTTTATTCGCATATGCCTTTGTATGTGTTGAATCAACAAAAATATTTTCTTTATTTATTAATCCGTGTGCATTAATTTGGTTTAATATATTGAAAAATATTTTTTCAAATATATCTGTGTTAACAAATCTTCTTTCATAATTTTTTGAAAAAGTAGAGTAGTTTGGTATTACTTCATAAAAGTCATATCCTATTAACCATCTATATGCTATATTTACTTCTATTTCTTTAATTGTTTGTCTCATTGATTTAATACCAAACATATATTGTATAAATAATATTTTAAATAAAACCACTGGATCTATTGATGGTCTTCCTTTATCTTGTGAATACAAATGTTTTACTTCTTCTCTTATGAATTCAAAATCAATTAATTCTTCCATCTTTCTAACTAGATGATTTTCAGGAACTAATGAATCCATATCTATTATTTGTAATGTGTATTTAGATTTTTGCTCTTTTTTACTTATCATATATATACTTCCTTATATGTTAATTATATCATATTTTAGTTTACTTATATACCTTGTATATAAGTAATTATTATTTTCTTTCCTTAATAAAAAAGTGACCTATTTCTAAGTCACTTTTGTCAACAGACTGAAGATGATTTACATCATCTTAATATTAATTTAATATTAAAATCTATATTTTTCATTATTAGATTCTTATTTTCTGATTAATTCTCCAAAATTTTACGAGGTAATTTACAAAAGACGGGTAAAGATAGATTCTTTAATATGTTTAATAATTATAATAATAGATAATGTTGAAAAACAAGAATATCATTTACTTTTTAAAATTAAAATGTTAAAATTATAATATGGAGTTGATTTAAGATGATTTATTTAGATTTAGAGAAGGAAGCTGAAATTTTATCATTTGGATACTACAAGGAATATTGGACAAAGCAAAAAAAAATTATTTTACAAGCAGGAATGGAATTAGGCTTAGATGTAGATGAAATTGAACATATAAAACAATGCTCATTTATTGCAATAAAAGTAAATGATTTACAAAAAAAGAATAGTTCCGGAAAATTAAGTAAAGAACAAATTGCTAAAAATAATTTAGAAATTAATAAGTTAACTGCGATTCTTGAAGAACATTTTGAAGTTGCCGAAAAAAATAATTATTTTTATGAAATGGGTGAACAAATGCAAAAAATACGCGATCGTCAATCAAAACAAACAATTAATAAAGGAAAATAATTAGAGTCTATTGTAAACCCTTTAATATGTACCCTATGTCAAGGACAGTAAATAAAAAAGGTATGTATAAATAAGGAAATCAATGATATCCCTAGGGATATCAAAAAAATTTTAAGGGACCTTTGTAATATCAGGTCCTTTTGCTTTGCAATGAATTAAACTTGTTCCTGGCTGTTTCAATAAGTATTCTCGAAATTGAATTGGAGTCATCTTGTTTAATCCCCATTGGCAGCGTTCATTATTGTAATAATCAAAGTAATCATCTAGTTCATTACACACAGCTTCAAAAGATTCGCATTCTTTAAGATGCAATTCATCTTTCATATGTCCGAAGAATGACTCTTGTGGAGCATTATCCCAACAGTTGCCTCTTCTAGACATTGATCTAGCAATATTTAGTTTTGATAATAATGAAGTAAAAGCAATTGAAGTGTAATGAACTCCTTGGTCACTATGTATTAAGCAACAATTGAAATCAATAAATGAATAATTCGTTAATTGTAGAACTGTATCTAAAACAAATTGTACATCAAGTGACTCAGAATACTCTTTAGCAAGTATCTCGTTAGTAGAAGCATCTTTAATAGTAGAACAGTAGCATAGATTTCTATTTTTACCATAGAAAATATAGGTGATATCTGTTAATAGATGTTCTCCAGGTTTATTTGTCTTGAAGTTACGATTAAGTTTGTTCGAGGCATAATTATTTGTCTTCATCGCCTTCATCATTCGACGATATGGATTTGCTTGTCTAATTGGACAATATAATCCATATTTTTTCATAAGGCGTCGAATTTTCTTTAAATTCATAACAATACCAAAGGTATTGAGCAAAGTCATTTTGATTTGTCTAGCGCCTTTATGACGATTTCTATAATCATAAGCTTGTTTAATAAGTTTGAAATCTTCTTCATCATTTACTTCTTTAATCGTAGGACGTTTTTGATAATCCAAGTAATTATAAAATCCGGATCTAGAAACATGTAATTCTTTACACATCATAGAAACAGATAATCGATTTTTGGGAGTTGATAATGCATTTTGAATTATTTTATATTTTTCTTTGACGGGGATTTTTTTGGCTGGTAACGTCGTTCCAGCCTTCGTATTTGGCGTAGGAATTCATTTTCTTGTTTTAGAGTTTCTATTTGGAACTTTTGTCTCTCAATGATTTCTTCTGGTGTTAAATCACGTGTAATAGGTCTACCAGAATTACCTTTACGCGTGTCTACAAGAGAGGATTTCTCTTCAAACTTTTTTCTCCAACTATATGAAGCTTGATCAATTCTTTTTTTACCAAGAATCGATTTTGGAAGACCTGCTTCTTCAAAAATTTGGTATACTCTCTTTTTTCCATATTGATCAATAAATAGTTCCTTAAATTCTAAAGTATATGTAATGCCTTTATTGGAAACGTGTTTAACATATTTATTCTTTCTTAAATATTCAACTTGTTCGTCTGTAAAATAATTGACACCCATAAAATCACTTCCTTTCATTTATTATCGCATAAGAAAACCCAGTGAGTAGAACACTTTTTTATTAAGTGTCCATTCCACTGGGTACATTTTAAAGTTTCGATCTTTGTTCTTTTTTAATCCTCTTAAGAAAGTAAATCCTAAATTATGATTAAATTTTGTGATTGCAAAACATCTTTCAATTGTTGTTTTTCTTTTAGGATATAATTCTTTACCTAAATCAGATAAT
>JAQYER010000103.1 GCA_028723545.1 Caryophanales bacterium | reverse complement strand
CTCCTTCAATAATTAATATTTCTCCAGAAATAGTAACATCGCCAGTTTCAGGAGCAGCAAACATAATAGAGGAAGCATAAGAACCTGAATGCATAATTCCATTTTGAAAATAAGAATCTTCAAAAATAAATTTATCATTTGAATACGCCATTAATTCATAGGAATTGTTGTTTTTAGAAACATAAGAAAAATTGTTATATCCTTGATCGCTATTTGACATATAGCCATCGCTAGCTTTATAAATAGTTTTGCCAACCTTTAATGGTCTTTTAGAAGTATCAACGTTATACAAATCATTATATGTTAAATTAACGTCTGAATCGTTTGGATTAGAAGTAGATGTATTAGATGTTGAACACCCAGCTAAGAAAACAATTGATAATAATGCCATAATTCCACCTATATTATTGATTTTCATTCTGCCTTTCCTTTCTAATTCTCATTCTTATTAATATGAATAATACAATTTCAAATATTGTTAAAATTGAAATGCTAATAATTGTAATTACCCATTCTGGAGTGTTAAATTCAACAAAGAAAAGCATAATTAAATTCATAATTAGTAATACTAATCCTGTTTTAAATGCTAATGAAGTAAATTTATCTCGCATTGAGTAATCCTCTCTATTTATATAAATGAATGTTTGTAACTTCTATCTCGCTATTGTGAGAATAAATTGCCAAATTACCACCTTCAAAATCAAACATTCTTCCACTCATCGCATATTTATCATCAACATAAACCGTTAAAACTGAATTCTCTGCAATAACGACAACATGATGAATATTTTCAATTGACATTGGGCAATATCTTTCAACGTCGACTTCATTATGCAAAAATTCAACAATTCTAGGTTGTCTATCCATTGCCAATCGATTCATTTTTGGTTCAAATTTAATCTTGTAAAATTGATCGAAATTATTGTGTTCGTTTAAAATAATTCCAAAATCACCTATATCATCAAAACATTTGATATCGAGTTCTAATTTATAATGTGATGGAAGGCTTCCAAAACTAATAATGTTTTGCCCAGAATTATTTAAATGATATCCATTTTTAATTTTATCAACATCACCAAAGACATTTTTCTCGTTTACAATTACTTCATTAGAATATGATTCTAGAATTTCCTTTGGACATTTAACATATAATGTTCCATCTGATTCATCTTGGACTAATTCATGAGGAATAATTGTTCCACCCCATTGCCATTTTTCAAAATCAGATTCGTTATTCTTAATCGGATCCCATCCAAACATAATTCTTCTTTTTCCATCACTTGTGCTTTTTGCGGCATAAAAAGCATGGCCATCAAACGTGTTAACCTTTAATGTTTTCCAAGGACCAAATGGGGTTGTTGAAATTCGATATGTAGTCAAAATTTTATCAGTGAATTCAGAAAACGCTAAATACCAATATTTTCCAATTTTAAATAAATCTGGACATTCATGAGTGAAATACGCTCTAGGAGAATAAAATGGAGTTTTATCTAATTCCCAATTAATCAAATCTTTTGAATATGCAATTAATGTAACTCCGCGTGAATTTGTTGGATTTTTATTTTTTTCTCGCGCAGCAATTAACATACAATAACGATCATTTTCTTCATCTTTAAAAATGAATGGATCTCTAAAGTCATGCATTTCTAAATATGATGGAGCTTCAAAAACAAAATCTTTAACTTTTTCCCAATGGAATAAATCTTTTGATTTTGCTAATAATATCTTTTGTTCAGGTAAACCTTTTTTACGTAAATGAGGATTGTGACCAGTATAAAAAATATAATATGTATCATTTTCTTTAAATACCGAACCAGTAAATACATAAAGATCTTGTTCTTCTTCACTGCCTCTTAATAAAACAGGACCGTGATCTTGATAATGAACTAAGTCTTTTGTAGTTAATAAGCACCAAGGACAACCTTCACCATCTTGTTCAATATTGCGATAATCTCTTAAATAAAATAAATAATATGTTCCATTTTCATAATAAGGAATTACATCCGCACATACGCTTTTTTTAGGTGATCGATAATACATAACAACGCTCCTTTTTAAAAAATGTAATCGTTTACATTTATATATTATCTCAAAACATAATTTTTTTAAACTATGTTAGAACAAATTATTTTATTAACAATTTTATTATCTATTTATAGATAATAATTTTTATTCAAAATCATGAGTTTGCATAACAAAAACCATCAAGTCATGTAAACCAAAATACAACTTTTATTATTTTCTTAAAATTATTCCACTTTGAGGTAATAAAATAATTTTATCTTTTGATGTTTTTATATCACCAATTTGGTAAATAATTTCTCCTTTATCAACAGCGATTTGCTTATCGTGAGGATTAATTATTATTAATAAATCATTACGTGTATAAGACATTACTTCTTTTTCTAATTCCACATATTCAATATTATTTCCCCATAATGATTTTGTATTGTTTCTTAAATGGATTAAATCACGCACTGTGTGCAATAAAGAATCTTTATTATTTTCTTCATCAATAACTGATGTAGTCTCGTCAATTGGTAAAAACAATTTTTCTTTTTCGCAATTTGAGAACCCTTTATTCATTGAATGATCAAACACCATTGGAGTTCTTGAACCAGTTCGATGATACCCACATTCAACTGAAGGAAGT
>JAQYER010000102.1 GCA_028723545.1 Caryophanales bacterium | reverse complement strand
AATTTAGAAGGGGGTGGCATCCATTTTGTTTTACTCTTAATCCTTTTATTGTTGTAATAATTAAAACATTATTTACAACTAATTGGTTTTGCGCTTAAAAATCGCTAAACCGTAAGGCGCAAGCGTAACGCTTTCAGCCTGTCCGCCGTTTAGCATATCTTCGTATACTTCGCCGAGGGCTATGTTCTCTACAGCTTGTTCGGAGTAGTTTTCAACGAACAGATATATGTTTTCACCATCCGTTCGGGTGTGTGCGCTCACGGCAAAGGGTAACCCGTCCTCGCCGCAAGGCAGGTTTTTGCAAATGCCAAGTTCGTCAACTATTCTATTTAGAATAACACTCTTGAAGTCGTCTCCGTCTCTGAACGCCTGGTAATATGCCTTACCCAAGCCGTATTCGTTTACGGTTGCCGAAGGCTCTCCCTTGTAAAAATCCTGCGAATATGTCGCCAAAACCTTTGCACCACGACTATGAATAATCTCACAATAATCGTATGCGGTATACTTTTTACCGTTGCAGGCAACCTCTCCCGTCTGATTGGGATAGAGTGTATCTATCTCTTCATTCCAGATGCCGAAAACATCTTTCAGCTTACCCGCGGGGAAACCACCAAGGTAACACAAATCGGTCTCATTGACCATACCGAGGGCATATGTTGCGTAAAGCGTTCCACCACCTTTAACGTAACTTTCAAAATTTTTAATAGTCTGCTCATCAACCATATACAGCATGGGAGCAATAACGAGTTTATATTTGGAAAGGTCTGCATTTCTGTCTATGATATTGCAGTTAATGCCCCTCTTCCAAAAATATCTGTGGTAGGAGTAGCAGGTTTGGTAATACTTCTTGTTCTTTTGTGCAAAACCCTGACTGTTGTCCAAAGCCCACATATTCTCCCAATCGTATATTATAGCAACCTCTGCATCTACACCTGTGCCTGTAATTTCTTCAATCTTTTCAAGTATTTCTCCCGTCTTAGCCACCGAGCGGAACACTCTCGTGTTTTCCGTTCCCTCGTGGTCGACTACGGCGCCATGGAATTTTTCTACGCTTCCACGGCTCTTTCTCCATTGAAAGTACTGCACACTGTCGCTTCCGTGCGCCACTGCCTGAATTGATGCCAAGTTGTCAAGCCCTGGTCGTTTAAGTTTGTTGTACTCGTGCCAATTGACAAGGCTGGGAGTACTCTCCATCAAAAGGAATGGCTTGTCCTTTAATGAGCGGTACAAGTCGTGCCAGAAGGCAGTTGTCTGCGCAGTCAGCTCCTGATTGCCGGAATGCCATAAAGGGTATGAATCCCACGAGGCAAAGTCTATAATATCTCTGAACTTATAATAGTCATACCCGTAGTGCTCAAACATCATATTGGTAGTAACCTTGGCATCGGGGCAAATTGCCTTAATGGGTTCAACCTCGCACTTCATGAAGTCAACCGTCTGTGCAGTTGTAAACCTAAACCAGTCGATATTAAGCCCATGAATACTCCTCTCAGTAATGGGTGAAGGGGCTTCAATCTGGTCAAAGCTGTCGTAGGTGTGGCTCCAGAACGACGACCAATATGCCTTGTTCAAATTGTCTATAGTTTTATATTTATCCTTTAAAAATTTGCGGAACGCCTGTTGGCACAGAGAGCAGTAGCACTCACCGCCGTACTCGTTGGAGATATGCCAGGCGAGAACGGCAGGGTGTTTGCCGTAGCGTTTAGCAAGTTCGGCATTTATGTTCTGAACCTTTTGGCGGTATACAGGGGAGGTAAAGCAGTGGTTATGCCTTGCTGAAAAGTGTTGGCGTACTCCGTTACCGTCTACACGAAGAACTTCGGGGTATTTATCCGCCAGCCAATGGGGGCGTGCGCCCGAAGGCGTCGCCAGGATAACCCTGCCGCCGTTTGAATAAATTTTATCTAAAATCTCATCTAAAAAGGAGAAGTCGTATTCTCCCTCTTTGGGTTCGAGTGCCGACCAAGAGAATATGCCCACCGTCATCTCGTTGCAGTGTGCAAGCTTCATAAGTCGCATATCCTCGTCCCAAATGCTTTTGTCCGCTATCCACTGTTCGGGGTTATAGTCACCGCCGTGAAGTAGCTTTCTGAAATCGTCTTTCAAATAAATTCTTCTTTTCATATCTTTACCCTAAATGATAAATTAAAGCCAACACAAGGTTTTGTTCTATGTCTTAATAACATATTGCAAACTAAAAACTGATATATCTTAATATTATCACATTTTGACAGAATGATAAAGAGAGACGGGCAATCTGAAATTTATTTTTAGTTACTAAAAGAGAAGAGCTGGATTTCCCGGACTCTTAAAAACGAACTCACTATTTGCTTATATCAATTATTAAACCTATTTAAGACTTCCCACACAACAGTTCGAGAGCAACCACAAAGCATTGCAATTTAACTATTGTTGTTACCTTTTTAATAGTATTTGATAATTAACTTATATTTCACCATAAAAACAATCCATTTTATCGCCCTTTTTACCCATATCCGCAGATACGGGAAAGTGTTCATTTTTATTAGCCACCCCCGATTTTAAGGTCATTTTTTGGTTTTTTGTGAAACTTGGAGGAGAAAAAAAGCAGTCGCTCTTTCTCAAGAATGACTGCTTTTCGCTTGTTTTAGTGTAAAATATGAGTTTTTAAGCCGTTTTTGACCTTATTTGGTCTTCCTTGGATTACGGATATTAGCCTGAGCAGCAGCTAAACGAGCAACCGGAACACGGAATGGTGAGCATGAAACATAATCAAGTCCAACGTTGTGATAGAATTGAATTGAGTTAGGTTCACCACCTGTTTCACCACAAACACCAATGTGGAGCTCAGGACGTGTTGAACGACCTTGTTCAACAGCCATCTTAACTAATTTACCAACTCCTCTTTGATCAAGAGTTTTGAAAGGATCTTCTTCTAAGATTTTTGTTGAATAATAATCTGGTAAGAATTTTGTTGCGTCATCACGAGAGAAACCAAATGTCATTTGTGTTAAGTCGTTTGTACCAAATGAGAAGAATTCTGCTTCTTGAGCAATTTCATCAGATAATAATGCTGCTCTTGGAATTTCAATCATTGTACCTACGTGATATGTCATGTTAACACCAGCTTCTTTGATTAAAGCGTCTGCTGTGCGGCAAATGATATCTTTAACATATTTGAGCTCTCTAACTTCAAGTACGAGTGGTACCATGATTTCTGGTTCAACTTTAAGACCTTTTTTAGAAACGTTGATAGCAGCTTTAATAATAGCAGATGTTTGCATTTCACAAATTTCTGGATATGAAACTGCTAAACGGCAACCACGGTGTCCCATCATTGGGTTAAATTCGTGGAGTTCTTCAATACGATCTTTAATTTGTTGAACAGTACGTCCTGTTGCAACAGCGAGTTCGGCAATTTTATCTTCTTCTTGTGGTAAGAATTCATGTAGAGGTGGATCTAATAAACGAACGTTAACATTCATTTCACCCATGATTTCATAAAGTTCTTCGAAGTCTTTTTGTTGCATTGGTTCGATTTCTGCTAATGCAGCTTTTCTTTCTTCAACTGTATCAGCAAGAATCATTTTTCTCATAGAGAAAATTCTGTCTTTATCAAAGAACATATGTTCTGTACGGCATAATCCAATACCTTCAGCACCGAATAATTTTGCTTGTTTTGCATCACGTGGAGTATCAGCGTTTGTGCGGACTTTTAATTTACGAGCATTATCAACCCAGCCCATTAAACGGCCAAAGTCACCGCTTGATAAATCAGGGTTAACTTTCTTAATATCTCCAAGGTAAATATTACCTGTTGAACCATCAACTGAGAAGACATCTTCTGGTCCATATGTTTTGCCATTAAGTGTAAGTGTTCTTGCTTCTTCGTCGACAACGATTTCAGAACAACCTGTGACACAGCATTTACCCATACCACGAGCAACAACAGCAGCGTGTGATGTCATACCACCACGCATTGTCATAATACCTTCTGAAGCAACCATACCAACGATATCTTCTGGTGAAGTTTCAGCACGAACTAAAATAACTTTTTCACCATTTGAATGTCTTTCTTCAGCTTCTTTAGCAGAGAACGCTAATTTACCAGTTCCAGCACCTGGACCAGCTGGTAATCCTTTAGTGATAGGGCTGTGTTTTGCTAAATCATCTTTATCAAAGTTTGGAAGTAATAATTTATCAAATGAAACTGGATCAATTCTTAAAACAGCTTCTTCTTCGCTAATTAATCCTTCATCAACCATATCGCAAGCCATTTTTAATGCTGCAGCAGGAGTTCTTTTACCATTACGTGTTTGTAAGAAATATAATTTACCATCTTCAACAGTAAATTCCATATCTTGCATATCGCGATAATGGAGTTCCATCTTTTTAATTGTAGTGATGAATTGTTCATATACTTCTGGCATACGAGATTTTAATTCATCGATGTGGAGAGGTGTGCGAATACCAGCAACAACGTCTTCACCTTGTGCATTTGGAAGATATTCAGCAGATAATTTATTTTCTCCAGTAGCAGGGTCACGAGAGAATGCAACACCAGTACCAGAAGTTTCACCTTTGTTACCGAACGCCATTGATTGAACGTTAACAGCAGTGCCCCATGAATATGGAATAGAATATTGCATTCTATAAACGTTAGCACGTGGGTTATCCCAAGAACGGAAAACAGCTGTAACTGCTTCAATTAATTGAACTTTTGGATCAGATGGGAAATCTTCACCAAATGTCTTTTTATAATATGCTTTATATTTTGCTACTAATTCTTTTAATTCTTCTGAAGTAACTTCGGTATCGAGTTTATAGCCTCTTGATTCTTTTAATTCTTCAAGCATCTTATCCATTTCAGTACGTGGATGTCCTTTTGCGATGTTTGTGAACATAAGAATGAAACGACGATAGCTATCGTATGCAAATCTTTCGTTATTTGTTTCTTTGATTAAGGCAGCGACAGTTGTGTCGTTTAAACCAAGATTAAGAATTGTATCCATCATACCAGGCATTGATACACGAGCGCCTGAACGAACGCTGACGAGTAATGGTTTTGATGAACCGCCAAAAGTTTTTCCTGTTTGTTCTTCGACTACTTTAATTCCGTTATAAATTTCGTTAATAAGGTAGTCAGGGAGTGTCTTGTTGCTTTCGTAATAGAGAGTACAAGCTTCAGTTGTGATAGTAAAGCCTTCAGGAATTGGGACACCAATATGTCTCATTTCAGCTAAACCAGCACCTTTACCTCCAAGGAGCTCTTTTCCTAAACCGTAAGAGTCATTGAAGTTATATACGTATTGTTTTGCCATATTTTCCTCCTAATTGACAATATTTGTTGATATTTTTATTAACATTAAAAATATATCAATAATGATAATATTTCTCAAGAAATATCTTAAATTTGTTTGTTAAAGATTGATTATTTATATTTTTCGTTTTATATTTTCTAAGAACAAGTTATGAAAGATAATCTAATTTTAACAATTGATTTTGGAACTCAATCGGTGCGTGTTGCTATTTTTAATAAAAAAGGAGACATTTTGGCGATTGAAAAAAAGCCATATGAACCAGCTTATTTTTCTAAAAAACCAGGATATGCTGAACAAGATCCAAATTACTATCTTTCTATTTTAGCGGATTGTTCAAAGGCAATTAAAACAAAACACCCAGAATTAATGGAAAATGTTCAAGCTCTTACATTGACTTGTTTTAGGGATTCACCAGTTGTTTTGGACAAAGATAACAATTTATTAAGACCATGTATTTTATGGCTTGATGAAAGAAGGGCTAAAGCATCTGAAAAGATACCTTTTTTATATCGATTAATTTTTTCAATTATTGGAATGAGTGACACGATTGTGCTTAATAGACAACGCACTATGGCGCATTGGATAAAAGAAAATGAGCCAGATATATGGTCAAAAACCGATAAATATATGAATATTTCAACATGGTTAACAATGAAACTTGTTGGAGAATATATTGACTCTTCTGCTAACCAAGCTGGACATTATCCAATTAATTTTAAAAAAGGTGAATGGTATAAATCAGATAAGCATTTAAAAGGATCAATGTTTGGTGTTCCAAAAAAATTATTATGCAAATTAGTGCAACCAGGCGAAACTCTTGGCTATGTCACAAAAGAAGCAAGTGAATTAACAGGACTTCCTGAAGGATTAAAAATGATTGCGGCTGGTTCTGATAAATCTTGCGAGACATTAGGCCTTGGAGCGATGAAAGATGAATATACCGCTGCAGTTTCATATGGTACCGCATCAACATTAGATATTTCAATTTCTAAATACAAAGAATCAGAAAGATTTTTACCAAGTTATCCAGCGGTTCATAAAGGTTATTACAACATGGAAATCCAAGTATATCGCGGATATTGGATGCTAAATTGGTTTGCTAAAGAATTCGGAGAAAAAGAATCTCTTGAAGCCGCTATTCAACATCGATTAACTTTGGAATTATTAAATGAAGAAATGTTAAAAATTCCACCAGGAAGTGAAGGGCTTGTTCTTCAACCTTATTGGGGTCCTGGATTAAGTCGCCCATTATCTAAAGGCGCTATCATTGGTTTTTCAGATACTCACACAAGAATTCACTTATATCGCGCTATTATTGAAGGAATTGCTTATGCTTTAAGAGACGGATTAGAGGAATTTGAATCTCGTCGTCTTCATCACAAAATTAAAGAAATTCGTATTTCTGGAGGAGGATCTCAAAGCGATGCAATTTGCCAAATAACCTCTGATATTTTTGGTTTACCTGTTTCGCGAGTTCAAACATATGAAACTTCTTCTTTAGGAGCGGCTATTGTTGGCTTTATTGGAATAAACGAATATCAAAATATTGATGACGCGACAAAAGAGATGGTTAAAGTTTCTAAAACTTTTTATCCAAATATGGATAATCACCAAAAATACGATTATTTATTTTATAAAGCATATCGAAAAATGTATCCGAAATTAAAAGGTATATATAAAGACGTTAAAAATTTTAATAATAAATTTTAATAACGATTTTTCTTATAAAGATATGAAACAACATCTAAAGAAGGAATTTCAATTTCTCCTTTTGTGTTCGTGTTTTTATAATAAATACCTTTAAAGAAATATATATATAAATGCGCTAATTCTTTTTCATTTCCAGCGAGGATATCGCCTTCTTTTTGTCCTTGCTTTATAGTTTTAGCTAAAATATCAAAGAAACAATTTTTACCTTCTTCATCAATTAAAAAGTGAGCGATTAGCGATTCTTTTTTGTCCTTTGTTGCGGTTAACAACACTTCACTAAAATGATTTAAAATATCAATGGATAATCTATTTTTGATATTTGAAAACAGATCGTCGTGTAATTTTTTATAAATATCTAATTTAGTAATTGCGTTATAAATGTCATCTGTGTCTTTAAAATAATGATAAACAAGACCATGTGAACATTTAGCTCTCGCACAAATTTTATCAACAGTTGTTTTCTTTTTTCCAAACTCAATAAATAAAGGAATGCTCGCTTCAAAAATTGATGCGATTCTTTCATCTTTCATTTCTTTATATTGAGAAGCGGTTCTAGGCATTTTCTTGCTCCTTTTTCATTTTGTTATTAGCAAATTTAATTAAACAATAACTAATTGTAAAACCAATCGCAAGCATTAATGGAGATAAAATAAATTCCCAATTGCTAATTAAATATAATTCAGTCTCTGGATCTTTTAAAGTTACATATGTTAATAAGTCATTATTAACAAATAATGAAGATATAGAACCAATAATAAATCCAATAATTGCCCAATATGTTGAAGTTTTAAATTTCTTTAATAAAACATCCATTAATATTGAAATCGAAAAGAAACCAACAATAACTCCTAACCCAACAAAAACAAGCATTAATATTGAACTTCCCAAATCTATTCCATGAAGGATATTAGAAAATAAATTAACAACATTATCATAAAATCCAATAATCATCATTAACATTGATCCGGATATTCCAGGAACAACAAATCCACAAGCGGCTAATAATCCAGCAAAAAATAATATCGGATATAAATACCAAGGCTTTGCATTAAATAACACATCGATTTGTGTGCTTGTTTTTAAAGTTACTGATAAAACACCAATTCCAACTGCAAATAAAAATGAAATAACACAAATGATAATTTGATAATATTTTGGTTTTTCATCTTTAACATATTTAAACATATCTGGAACACTGCCAATTAATAATCCAGCGAACAAAGAAACGATAACAAGCATAAAATGCTCTAATGCATATTTAATAGGGATGACAGCAGATAAAAAACCAACAGCAATGCCAATAACAATTGGAAGTAAAATTAAAAATGATTTAACAAAATTTTTAAATAGATTATGAATTGCTCCAACTAATTTTTCATATATTTTAAAAATAACCGCAACTGAACCACCGCTGACACCAGGTATAATTGCGGCTACTCCAATTCCGATTCCTCTTAATATATCTAAGATAAATTTTTTAAGTTTCATATAATAATATTATATCAATTGGTGGAAAATTAGGTATATATTAATACAAATTCAAAGTGTTTGTGATATAATTTACACATTAAAAAATTATGAAATTAATTGTTGGTTTAGGTAATCCTGGAAAAGAATATGAAAATACAAGACATAACTGCGGTTTCCGCGTGTTAGATGCTTTTTCTAATATTTCTCAAATTGATAT
>JAQYER010000101.1 GCA_028723545.1 Caryophanales bacterium | reverse complement strand
TTTTTTATTTATAATAAATGATTGTTTTTTAAATAAAAAGTAATTATATTTTGTTATGTAATTAAAGGAATGTAAATATGTATTTAAAAGATTATATCGATAAATATAAAGATGAAAATTTAACTAAAGAAACATTTTTTGGACCTGACGCGGCTTTATTAGCGCTTTTCTCTTTATGTGATTTAAATAATATTATTCCTCCAAATAAAGCTATTAAATTTAAAGATGCGATGATTAAGCAAAATGAAATCCATAAAACTAAAAAATTAGGATTATTGTTACCATTGTCAATCACTCACGCCTTAGAAGATGCTTCGATTTCAAAAAGATATCGTTCAATTAAAATCCATGATTCATACACATACATTAATGAAGATGAAATAACTCAAACAACTATTTTTCAAATGGATTTAAAAGATGACACCACAATTGTGGTGTTTGGTGGCACAGATGATACGATTGTTGGTTGGAAAGAAGATTATGATTTAATATATGGAGAAGTCGTTCCTTGTTTAAAGCATTCTTTAGATTATGTTAATACAAGATTAAGAAGCGACCGCAAATACATCTTTGTTGGCCATTCAAAAGGGGGAATGGAAGCATTATACGCTGGATTATTGTATGAAAAATATCAACATAATGTTTTAGAAATCATTAGCCTAGATGGACCAGGATTTGTTGATTCAATCTTAGAAACATTAAATAAATCACCATATAAACATAAAGCGAGATTAATTGTTCCAGATGGTTCAGTCGTTGGAAGAATTTTTAAACAACCAGTTGATTACACAATTGTGTATTCTAATGAATATGGATTATTACAACACAATCCATTATCTTGGAAAATATTAGGACATGAATTCGGTGTTGTACCTACGTTTAGAGAAGGAACCGAAAAATTATCAAAAACAATTAATGAAACCGCGGCGACATTTAGTGTTGAAGAATTAAAAGAATTCGAAAAAGATTTTTTTGATACTTTATCTAGTGGTGGTTCTAAATGTTTATTAGACACTCCGTTTCATTTCTTCTCAATTCAAAAAGCATTCGTTTCGTTATCGTTAAAACAAAAGAAATTATTTTTAAAATTTATGTCATATATCATTGATTCAAGATTAGTATCAAAAGATATTATGTTCCCAAGTATTCGAATTAAATATAACAAAGATAAACAAGATTAATTATTATTCATTATTTTTAAATAAGCTCGATAAAAAGTTGAATATTCATCAAAGCCAAACATTTCAGCGACTTTAGTTTTGTTCATGCCTTGTAATATATATTGATGTGCGGCAATAATTTTTTTCGTTTTAATATAATGTATAACCGGTGTTTTCATTTGCTTTTTAAATTCACTTGAAATATATGATTTAGAAAAATGAAAATGATCCGCTAAAACGTCTAATGTAATTTTATTTTGAATATTTTCATCAATATATTTGACCAAATCAGTAATAAATGGATTGTGTTTATCTTTTTCTTTAATCGGATTTCTTAATACTTTGATTAATAATTGGACTAATTCAGTAATAAATAATGTCTCCATATCATCTTTATCATAAATATCAAAATAATTATCTAAATTACGCATATGATAATAAAACGCACTGGTATTAGTAAAAAAATAACTTTGATCATTAATTTTGCTTTTTAAATGAGGTGGAAGAATTTTATCAGAAAATTTTAAAACATATCTTTCATATGTCACATTCGGATTAACTGATGCAAAATGGTATTTACCACTTGGAATTAAAACGATATCTCCTTTTAATAATCGATGAGATTCGCCCTCAACATTATAAATAACATCGCCTTTAACGAAAAATAACAATTCATAAAAAATATGCATATGTTTTTCATATTCTTCATTAGGGTGACTTACTTCATCAATTTTATGAGCAAAATCAATAACATCGCTTTTAAAGTTAAACATATTTAAATTATGAAGACACTGTATATAAAATGCAATATAGCTTTGAAAAAATTGCAATTTTAATAAAGATATAATTTAATATAATTTGTTTAGAGGTTATAAAAAAATGAAATTGACATTTAGATGGTATGGAAAAAATGATTCAATTAGTTTGAATTATATAAGACAAATTCCAAATATGAGTGGTGTAGTTACCGCTTTATACGATGTTCCAGTCGGTGAAGCTTGGAAAGAACAATCATTAATTGAATTAAAAAAATTATGTAATGAAAATGGATTAGAGATGGAAGTAATTGAATCTATTCCAGTGCATGAAGAAATCAAATATGGTGGTCCAAATCGCGATTATTATATTGAAAATTATATTAAAAATATTGAATTAGTCGCTAGACACGGAGTTAAATGCATTTGTTACAATTTTATGCCAGTATTTGACTGGTTAAGAACAAATATGCATCATCAAAATGAAGATGGTTCAAATTCATTATCTTATTCATATGAAGAATTTAAAAAAGTTGATCCTAATAATCTTCATTTACCTGGATGGGATGAATCATACACGAAAGATGAATTAAATAATTTATTAAAGATATATCAAAAAATGAGTCATGAAGACTTATTTAATAATCTCGTTTATTTTTTAAATAAAATTATTCCTGTTTGTGAAAAATGTAATGTCAATATGGCAATACATCCAGATGATCCACCATGGGATATATTTAATCTTCCACGCATCGTATCCAATGAACAAGATTTAGATAAAATGTTTAATGCAGTCCCATCAAAAAGAAATGGATTAACATTATGTACAGGAAGTTTTGGAGCGAGTAAAAATAATGATTTAGTTCATATGGCTAATAAATATTCTTCTCAAGGACGAGTTCATTTCTTACATATGAGAAATATTTTATATACTGATGACCATGATTCATTTTGCGAAGTAGGGCATTGTTCATCTTCTGGTTCAATTAATATGGCTAAAATTGTTGAAGCATTAGTGAACAATAATTTTGATGGATATGTTCGTCCAGACCATGGAAGAAATATTTTCGGTGAAGATGGAAAGCCTGGATATGGACTTTATGATCGAGCATTAGGTGCGAATTATATTAATGGCTTATTTGAAGCATTTGAATATACGAAAAAGAAAGGTGAATAAAAATGGAAAAGTTACCAATTATCGTTGAAGATTTAAAAGATAAAGTCGTCGTTATTACTGGCGCTGGTGGAGTTATTTGCTCAACACTTGCTAAATCAATCGCTCTTAGTGGCGCTAAAGTAGCGTTATTAGATCTCAATTTAGAAGCCGCTAATAAAGCGAGTGATGAAATTAATAAAGAAGGCGGAATAACCAAAGGTTATTGCGCTAATGTATTAGACAAACAATCATTAAAAAATTGCCATGAACAAATATTAAAAGATTTCGGAAAAGTCGATATTCTTATTAATGGAGCAGGTGGAAATTCACCAAAAGCTACAACTACTAAAGAATATTTTTCTAAAGAAGATATTGAAGATGAAAATATTATTTCCTTTTTTGATTTAACCAAAGAAGGAGTTGGTTTTGTCTTTGATTTAAATTTCTTAGGAACACTTCTTCCAACTCAAGAATTCGCTAAAGATATGATTGGTAAAAAAGGATGTAATATTTTAAATATTTCATCAATGAACGCTTACACTCCATTAACTAAAATTCCAGCTTATAGTGGAGCGAAAGCCGCTGTTTCGAATTTAACTCAATGGTTGGCTGTTCATTTTTCAAAAGTTGGAATTAGAGTAAACGCCATTGCTCCTGGATTTTTTTCAACCAATCAAAATAAAG
>JAQYER010000100.1 GCA_028723545.1 Caryophanales bacterium | reverse complement strand
TAGTAGTGGAGGTGCTGGATATAACGCTCCTGCATCAAGCGATCAATTTACATATAAGATTACTCGTGTTCCTGCATCAAATAATAACCCTATTTACGTTTCTCAAGGTCCAACATTAACTCTTTTGAAAAACGCTGATAGCGCTAAAACAGAATATGCATGGAAATTCATGAAATTCTTAACAAACACTGAATATAACAACGATTTATGCCTTGGTTCTTCTCAAGGTTATATCCCTGTCAGAGAATCTTGTTATAATACCGACTATTTTGCAGCATTCCTTGCTGAAGATTCTATTTATTCAAAGACTGCAGAAGTATTATTAAACGAAATTGCTGGTGAATATATTACATCGGATTCATTCAAAGGTTCTGATTCTTTACGTGACCAAGTTGGTGGAATTGCCGCTACAGCATATGGTCTTGTAAATAACAACGCTTCTTTAACAATTGAAGAAGCAGTTAGCCAAGTAATTTCAAATGCAATTAATGAAGCAAAGAAAAAATTCTAGGAGAATAGATTATGAAAAAATCAAAATTATTATTTGTCCTACTTTGTGGATTATTAACTTTAACTGGATGCAATAATTCTTCCACTTCTCCAACTACTCCATCAACAGAAGATGAATATCAATACGTTGATTATGTCCATGATTCAAATGTTAAATTAACATATGATTATAAAGGCAAAGACTTCTATAAAGATGGTATTGGCGAAATGCAATTAAAAATGGTTATCGATGGAGATACTGCTCACTTTTATCCAGTAGTAACTACAACATCTGATGAACCAGTTAAATCGCGTTATTATGGAATTGATACACCAGAATCAACTGGTAAAATTCAACCTTATGGTCACGCTGCAAGTGAATTTAATAAAGAAAAATTATTAAATGCATCAACAAATGGAACAATTGTTGTTTCTACTCCAAACGGATTAACAAATGAACAAATTGCTAATGGAGCAAATCCATATGTTCTTCCATCACCAGATTCAACCGGTTCTCGTTATGTTTCATTAGTGTGGATTAACGAAACAAAGAAAAACGCTAATTATGATGAATTAATTTTATTAAATCTTTGGATTGTCCAAGGTGGATATTCATGGGTAAAAGCGGTTGGAGATATTCCAGAATACGCCCCAACCTTTTATCAAGCTGAACAACAAGCTAAAGATCTTAAATTAGTTTTATTCAGTGGCGTTGATGATCCTGATATGCCAACTGGTGATTATGTTTTAGCTAATCTTCTCGAAATGAAAGTTGAAATGGAAAGATTAATTAAAGAACCAGAATCTGAATATGCTTATAATAATCAAAAATTAAGAATTCGCGGAACTGTTGCTGGATTCGCTAATAACACATTATATTTATCAACATATTACACTCCTGAAGAATGCGCTCAATTAGGACGTAATAAACCAAATGGAGAGTGGGCAGGTATTAATATTTATTGTGGCGCAGCTGCTATTGCAGACCGCTTCAAAGTTAGAAACGCTGTCATCGAATTATGCGGTATTATGAGCTATTCTGAAAACTTTGGTGTTCAACTTTCTGGTGTTAATTTCCCAAATACAACATTAAAAAATAAGGATACTGATGCTCGCGTTATTATTACTGCTGAAAACAATACTGAAGAATATCGCTTAGAGGTTGGTACATATTCTAAAGAAGAACTTAACAGTTTTGTTAAGAATACCGATTTAGAATGTTTCAACTCTGCTATTCAATTAGGAACATTAGACCAAGAAGATAATTACGTTGCTCAACAAATTAAATGTACTGATTTCTATAGTGCATCTGGATCTAACACAATTACATTATCATTTGAAGGATGTGATTTTGATGTCTATCTTCCATTTGCATATAAACCATATGTTTCTGTTGGTGGAGATGACACAATGACAATTTGGAAAACAGCTGATGATTTCGTTGGTAAAACATTCACTATTCGTGGTGTATTTGCTATTCACCAATCAAAATCATCTAGTGGTCGATATTATTTCAATTACCAAATTGTTCCATCTGCAATTACAGACTTTGTCTGTGTTGATTTATTATAAAAATATCACTATAATATTTTAGATTTAAAGGAGAAGACTTATGTATTGTTCTCATTGCGGTAAAAAGATTAATGAAAACAAAATTGAGAAGCAAAAGAATTCTTTTACTTTAGCTAACGCTAAAGAAGATACAAAGATTAATTATGTTTGTCCTCAATGTGGCCATTTAATCCACGAAGACTTATCCAAGGAAGAAATTAAATCTCTTTCTCGCGCTAGTCATGCCCAACTCCAAAGAAGCTCTAATAGTATCGCTTCTGGAATGTCATTTACTGCATTAGGAATAATACTTTTAGTCGTTGCAAGTATATTCTTTATTCTTGCAAAAAAACCATCGAACAATTTCCAACTCGTCACTACTTGTGCTGAATTTTTTGTCTCGATGATTCTATATGTCATTACTTTAGTGCTCTTAAGTTTTGGTGTCACTAAACTTGTTATCGGATTAAACAAGAAAATAGTGTACACCAAACTATTAAAGGACATTAATAATGAAACTTTTGTTCAATAAGACGTCTATGAACAAAAGTTATAAATAATAATTGGAAGGAAAGGGGAAAACATGAAAAAACACATTATTCTACCAATTACATTGGCTGCAATGATGATGCTAGGTGGATGTAATAACTCAACTACAACTACAACTCCAACTACACCATCAACTGAGCCTACTTCTACAGAACCAGGACCTTCATCAGTTGTCGCTGAATCTGTATCTATCACAAACAAAACTGATCTTCAAGCCGAATGGCATGTTGGCGATGCAACACGTAGAGTCAATATTACCGCTAGCCCAGAAATTGAAAACATTAATGAATGCTTAGACAATGGTTCACTTACCATTACATCAAGCAATGCTGAAATTGTTTCCGTAACAAGATTATTGCTTACTCCAAAAGCAGCTGGTAAAGCAACAATTACAGTCAATTATGGCGGAAAATCCGATTCTGTCGAAATCACTGTTTCAATTAAACAAACTGCTATTGAAAAATACGGTACTGTTCACGAAGGTACAGCAGAAGATCCATTTGATAACGCTGACGCAATTAAAGCTGCCCCATTAGCAAAAGAAGCTTCAGATACAACAAAATATTATATCAAAGGTATCGTTCACTCATTCTACCACACACCTGGAGAAAGAACTGATGGCGTTGTATCATGGTTTATCAAAGACGCTGAAGGTAACAAAGGATTTGAATGCTACAAAATTTTAAATGAAGATGGATCATTCTTAACAGATGATGATATTTGGATTGGCGCTGAAGTTATCGCAAAAGGTGCATTAACTGTTTATAATGGACAAGCCGAAACAGATACAGGTATCTTCGTTGAAAATACCGGAAAGGGTGCACCAAAGCCAGAAGCACGTAAAACAATTACTGCTACTGTAGCAGAAGCTGTTGCTGCTGGTAAAGCACTTGAAGATGGTGCTTCTACTTGGGATTATTATAAAGTCACAGGTTATGTTGCTATTGCTGAAGGCACAAATGTTTGGATTGCTGACGAAAAAGGATCAACAGCAGCTAAAACAGATCTCCTTCAACTTTATTTACAATATTTCACTGGAAAAGTATTAGATCCAGAAAATAATGAAACAACTGTCGAAAAAGGTTTAACTTTAAATGCAAAAGTTGAAGCTACAATGATCATTAAAAATTATCACGAACAAGTCGAAAACACTATTATTGAAGGTGATATTAAGATTCTTGAAGCTGGTGAAGTTGATACTTCAACACCTGTCGAAGCTACTGTAACTCAAGCTTGTGAAGCCGGCTATGCACTTGAATCTGG
>JAQYER010000099.1 GCA_028723545.1 Caryophanales bacterium | reverse complement strand
TAATAAGAATAGTTTCAATGTTTTTATATTTCGTTTAATGAAAAAAGGTAAAGTGAAATTAGTTAAACGAGGATTATATGCTTTAGTGGATCCTTCTACCGAAAATATATATGCTTCTAAATTCCAGATTGGATGTGCTTTGGCTAGTGACGCCTATTTCTCTTATCATGAAGCATTAGAATATTATGGATTAGCCAATCAATCGTTTGTCTCATCTTTTACTTACATCTCTAAGACCTTTTATCATGACGTTGATTTTGAAGAAGCGACATATTCATGCAAAAAATCAAATGATGCTTCTTTCGTCTTAGATAAAATGAAAGAAGAAGGCATACGTGTAGTCACTTTAGAAAGAGCGATTGTTGATTCTATTGATAACATTACTCTAGCTGGAGGATTAGAAGAAATAGAATACGCTTTAGAAGACGCTCCTAAATTAAATTTTGAAGATATCAAACACATCCTTAAGAAAAAGGACAAAGCTATTTTATATATCAAAGTTGGCTATCTATTTGAAAAGCATTTAGAAAATAATGTTCCATCTAGTTTTTTAAAACTCTGTTTATCTAAGGTTAGCAAACATATCAATTATTTAGATAAGAACTTAAGTAAATCTAAATATAATAAAAAGTGGAACTTAATCGTTGAAGATGATGGAAGGATGATTGATGAATTATTCTAAACAATACATTAATGAAATAGCTCAAAAAAAGTGGATTCTTAGCTAACAACACTGAAAAATTAATTCGACTTTTGGATATTTTAAAATTCATTGATGAAGAATTAAACAAAATTGCCACATGACAAAGTAAATGCAACAGATTAACAAGTTTCATTCCCTTGAAACTTGTTTTTAAAAATAGTTGTTGCGATGACTTTGCCCACATTTACTATTTATTAATTTGTTCGATTTATTGTTGAACAGGATTTATATAAAATTTTAGTAATCATTCTTAAGAAATACTCTTTAGCAATTCCTGCTTGTAAATTAATTCGATCATTATGATCTAATCTTTTCTTTGACATAAATTCTACTTTCTAAGTAGCAGTAAAAATTATATAAAATCACTTTCTTTCTTCACCAGTCGAGATAGAAAGCTAAAAAAGAAGGACGACCATTAAAAATAATATAAAACTATGAATAGAAATGCATTTGTTGCAATAAATGTGTCAAGTAACATCTCAAAGAATTTCGACTAAAAGTACATTGTATTGTTGAAATAGTCGAATTTTTCTTGTAATCTAATGGTGAGGTGATTTTATGTATTATTCTAGAACTATTGAAAAGAAAATAAATTCTATCAAAAAAGAGTATGCCTCTATTGCGATATATGGGGCAAGACAAGTTGGTAAATCTACAGTGGTGGATCATATTTTTGGCGAAGATATTACTAGTGTTACTCTCGATGATTTAAGCGAAAGAGCGTTAGCAAATGATAACCCTAGATTATTTTTAGAAAGTCACCCATGGCCTATTATTATTTATGAAATACAAAAAGGAACTCCTTTATTAGAACAAATAAAGATAAAGATAGATGACGAAAAAAAGAATTGTCTTAAGGAGAATAGAAATGTTCCATTAATGTATATTCTTACTGGTTCTAACCAATTTGAATTACAAAAAGCAGTCGCAGAATCTATTGCTGGTAGAGTGGCTATCTTAACTATGTCTTCTTTAGCAAATAATGAAATTGAAAATATAGAAGGAAACATCTTTAATCCAAATATAGATATAGTTAGAAAAAAATATAAAAGAATCAATCCTAAGAAGCTATATAAAACAAGAGCTGAATTATTTGAAAAGATATTTAGAGGTGGTATGCCTGAATATATTGATAAGAACCTTGATAGAGCCACATTTTTTAATTCTTATATAAAAACATATATGGAAAGAGATGTTATGAAACTCATTTCTATCGATAAAGAAAGAGACTTTTTAAGATTTTTAGAATATATGGCTCTAAGAACTGCTCAACAAATTAATTATGATGATATAGCAAGAAATGTGGGTATTGATGCTA
Source organism: Caryophanales bacterium (assembly GCA_028723545.1). Lineage (GTDB taxonomy): Bacteria > Bacillota_I > Bacilli_A > RFN20 > CAG-826 > Fiminaster. The sequence goes on along the minus strand of JAQYER010000099.1, from coordinate 3,465 downwards.
GAACTGTAAAAAGCTGGATTTCAATATTAGTAACTTCTGGCATTGCTATTACATTAGAACCATATGCTAGAAACTTATCTGATAGAGTCACTAAGATGGAAAAGTTCTATTTCTTAGATACTGGTTTATGTGCCTATTTATGTAAGTGGCCAAATGCTGAAATGTTAGAAAAAGGTGTCATGAATGGAGCGTTCTACGAAACATATGCCATCAGTGAGATTGTTAAAAGTTATATGAACGCTGGAGAAGATTATAGACAGTATCTCTATTATTATCGCGATAAAGATAAAAAAGAAGCTGACTTAATTATTGAAGGACCCGATTGTATTTATCCAATAGAGATTAAAAAAGGAATAAATACAGTGAGTAGCAACTTTAATTTTAAATTCTTGGAGAAATACGGAAAGACAGTTATGAAAGGACTTCTAATTGATTCAAGAGAAGATTTATTTCCTATTAATGAAGACAACTGGTATCTTCCTATTTATATGATTGGTTTATAAACAGTTAATGATATTTGAATTTATTATCTCCATGATGAGATTATAACAAGAAGAAAAGGAATCGTTAGAAACCAACATTTTCAACCGATGATTTTCGAAAATTCTATTATGATATTTATAGACTTCCAAAAAAGTGGGAGGTTTTATCTACCTATGGTTGCAACAGGAAACATAAAAATAGGACAATGGTGGACTTATAGGACCTAGAATTTAGTTCATATATAGATATCATTTAACGAAAAAACATTTTGTTTTTGTCGCAAAAGTTATATAATAATTGCGACATGAAAACAGAATTAAAAAAACTTATTTTACAAAGAATTATAGATAAAAAACTAAAGGCGTTTTCTTGCTATGACTTTACCGATTTAGCAGCCTACAAAGCCGTAAGTAAATGCTTAGAAAGATTAGAGGAATCTCAAGAAATTAAAAGAATAATTCAAGGAATCTATTCTCTTAATCTCTTTGATGACATCTTAAATCTTCCGATTTTGCCATCTATTGATGATATTGTTAATTGCTTGGCTAGAAAACACAAGTGGATTATTTGTCCAACAGGGAACACCGCTCTTAATATGATGGGTTTATCAACTCAAGTCCCAGCATCATATTCATACTTAAGCAGTGGTCCATATAAAAGCTATTTAATTTATGACATACCTGTGTCACTAAAAAGAACAATGGCAAGAGAGATAATTGATTATAGTTATAAAACACTATTATTAATTCAATGCATTAAAACTATCGGCAAAGACAATATAACTGAAGAAGAAATAATTATCTTAAGAAATAAATTAAATCCAATTGATAAACGCAGGGCGTTAGAAGAAACGCCTATCCTTCAAGCATGGATTAGGAAAATTGTTGTTTTAATTTGCAAGGAGTAGATAGACGGAAAGAATAATTTATTTAAATCAAGAAAAACTCCTTTTTGAAACAACCTCGAGAAAAATGAAAGTGTCCAGAATAATTATTGAAAAAGTGTTGTTCTTAACTACTTATTAAATGAATCGAAATTCAAAGATTATTTTATTTTTAAAGGCGGCACGTCTTTATCTAAATGTTATAACGTGATAAAAAGATTTTCTGAAGATGTAGATGTGATTAATAGAGTCTATAAATTAATTGTTTAAAATAAGAATAGATATAAATAAATTAAGCGCATATTGATTACGTGCACAAAAAATGATAATATTTGGGCACGAGGTAAAAACATGCACAAACTCCCTTTTGATTATAACTACAACGATATCGATATTTTAAAAGCCTTAAATTCTGCAAACAACAAACTTGGAGAATTAAATGGCATCATTAATTTACTGCCAAATCCAAACATCATTTTAAATGCGGTTATTTTAGGTGAAGCTAAAGAATCTAGTGAGATTGAAAATATCGTTACTACTTTTGATGAGATCTTTAAAGAAATCACATTAAAGGTTAATAATGATGCATCTAAAGAAGTAGTGAATTATCGACAAGCGATTTTAAATGGCTTCCAATTTATTAAAGATAATGGCTTTATTTCCACAAGGATGCTAGTGGATATTCATCATATTATTGAACCAAGTGTGGGAGATATAAGAAAAATACCAGGCACTGTTATAAAAAACACTAAGACAGGTGATATACTTCATACGCCTCCTCAAAACGAAGAAGAAATTAGAGATTATTTGCATAATTTAGAAAAATATATTAATTATGATGAATTGGAAGACACTGATCCAATTATTAAAATGGCAATAATTCATTATCAATTCGAATCCATTCATCCTTTCCATGATGGTAATGGTAGAACCGGTAGGATGCTTAATGTTTTATATTTGGTGTTAAAGAATAAAATCGGTCTTCCAATTTTATATTTGTCGAAATACATCAATTCCACTAAAGATGATTATTACAAACATCTTCATAACATAAGAATAGATGAAAAATATATTAAAGATTACTTACTCTATATGATTAAAGGTGTTGAAGAGATGTCTTTATTCACAATCGATTTTATTAAATCATTTAGAAAATTGATGGATGATGCTTCAAAACTTATAAAAGAAAAATGTCCTAAGATTTATTCTCATGAACTTATCGAATACCTATTCTATGATTTTTATACCAAAAATGAATATTTAAGAAACGCACTTAACATATCTAGAAATACAGCATCTAAATATTTACATGAACTAGAGGAAGCTGGAGTTCTTATTTCTGAAATGGTTGGAAAAGAAAAAATATTTAAGAACGCCTTTCTATGCTCTCTTATTGAAAAATGGTAATTATTGTTTAGCAATTATGCCTTTAGGTTCTAGAACCCCAAAGGCAGAAAACATATTGCTAGGAATGTTTAATCAAATATCCACACTTAAACATAGATAAAAAATAAGCCAAAATACATCCGAACTCCATGGTGAAATGGTATTGGTTGGTGACATATCAGATATCTGAATACGCTTGTGCACTTAATTTAACTTTTATTAACTAAACGTAGTGAAGATAATAAAAGAGGCGACCGAAGCCGCCTCAATATCGCTTTTAGTTATATTAGATAATTGCGAATAATAACCAGTTTGAAACATCACCAACAGTAACTGTGACTGCGTAAGTACCAGTAGTTAATGTATCTTGTGTAGGAGCTGCGATTGGAGCTTCATTTAATGTCCATGTAACGACAGGAGTTTCAGTTGTGCCTGTAACTTCCCATGTTAATTTTGAAAGATCGAAATCCGCTAAAGTGAATTGGCTATCGCCATAACCTTCACCCCACCAGTGGTTACCATCTGCATCAAGTGCAACACCATCATAATAGAAAGTAATTGTGGTTGGTGTAGAAGCTTTGATAACAAAGAGAACATAATTGCTTGCTTCAGAATTTGTTTCTGTAGCTGCGACAGTAACTGTCATAGCGTAAGTACCAGTAGTTAATGTATCTTGTGTAGGAGCTTCGATTGGAGCATCATTTAATTTCCAT
>JAQYER010000098.1 GCA_028723545.1 Caryophanales bacterium | reverse complement strand
CGGAACTGGAAAATCAACAATTATTGATGCGATTCAAATTGTTTTATTAGGTGACACAACAAGTCGTAATTTCAATAAAGCAGCGAATGATAAATCTGCTCGTACATTGATTAGCTATCTTAAAGGTGATACTGGAGAAAGCGTTAATGGTGAAGTTAGTTATCTTCGTCCTGGAAGATTCTCAAGTTATATCGTTCTTCAATTTTTTGATGATGTTAAAAAATCATGTTTTACATTAGGTGTTGTCTTCGATGTATTTGAAGATGAAACCCAAGATCATTCATTCTTCTACATCAATAATTCATTCCCAAATAACGATTTTACAAAAATTGATAATGGAAAAGAACGCCCATGCACAATTAAAGAATTCACTGAATTTGTTAAAAAGAATTATCAAAGTGGGGAATATCGCTTCTTTGAATCAAATGTCGCATATCAAATTTTCTTAAAAGATATTTTTGGAGCGTTACCTGATAAATATTTCTCTTTATTTAAAAAGGCTGTTTCATTTAGTCCAATTACTAATATTTCAAGTTTCATTACTGAATTTGTTTGCGATATCGATTTCAAAATTGATATTGAACCAATGAAGAGAAATATTGAACAATATAAAATATTGGAAATTGAATCAAGAAAAATTAAAGACAAAATTACATCTTTAATTGAAATTCAAGAAGTATTCAATTCATTACAAAAAGCTAAACAAGATGCTTTATTAGATGATTATTTTGCAGAAAGAGTTAATTCTGAATCAAATTTAGTTTTAATTGAAAAACACAAAAGAACAATTGAAGAAAATGCTTCTAGAATTGAAGAAATCATTTCAATTATTAATGAATACAAAAACGATATTTCCGCTCTTGAAAGAAAAAAAGAAGCACTTCTTGCTGAAAAAATTGGATCAGACAATTATTCATCAACTGTTAGCCTTAATGCTCAAAAAGATGCGATTGATTCAAAGATTAATAATATTAAAGCGGCATATCAAAATCTTATCCGTTCATTAAATAAATATAATTTCTCATTAAAAACAAACATTAATGCTTTCATCAATTTAGCGCATTCATTCCCAAAAGATTATTTAAATGAAAATTTAAAAAATCGTTTCATTGCCTTCTTTGAAAAAAGTCATAATTTATTAAAAACAATAACTCATATTGAACAAGTTGTTAACGATAATTGTCTTAGTAAAGATTTATTAAAACAATATCAACAACAATCAACTAATTATGTTCGCGATGCGGGAACGTTTGTATCTTTATTAGAAAATAGTCTTGAAGATGCATATGTTAATTTATCAACAATCAATCAAGATATTTCTCGTATGTCAAGTGGTTCAAAACCATTCTCTGCTCAATTCCTTGCGGTGAAAAATGAATTAGAAAGAGAATTATCTAAACTACATAAAGACGCAAAAGTTCAAATTTATTGTGATCTTGTCGATATTGTTGATAAACGTTGGACTAAAGCAATTGAAGTAGCAATATATGCTCAAAAATTCAATTTATTTGTCAACGAAGAATATTTTGAAGAAGCTGACGCTATTTTAAAACAAATTATTGCGAAAAACTTCGTTCGTGTTTCATTAGTCGATAGTGAGAAATTAATTGAAAAAGATTTTAGAGCTAAAGAAGATAGTGTTGCGACTGTTATTTCAACAAAACATGAAGGCGCTAGAGCGTACACGAATTATTTATTAGGAAATATTTACAAATGTGAAACATTCCAAGAAGCTCGTGAATGCGGTAGTGGTCTTCTTCCAGATTGTACTGGATATCGTTCATATTCAACTTGGTATTTAAATAAACGTTTAGCGGATACTGAATATATCGGAACAGTTTTAGGAGAAAACGCTCTTGAAAATAAAAAACAAGAACAAAATAACGCTAAAGACATTGTCAATTGCTTAAAAGCCATGGTGGATGTTATTCGCGGAATTAGCTTATGTCAAGCGATGACTAATAACGAATGTGACATTTATGTTCAAGTTATCGATTCAATGAATAGTGAATTAAATTCATTAATCAAAGAAAGACAATCACTTGATGAAGATAATAAAGTATATCAAGACGTCAATGAAATTGATGAAAGAATCAAACAAATTGAAGCTGATATTCAAGAAATTTCAAATCATAAAGAACAATTAATTAAAGAACAAGGCGCTTTAGAAACTCAATCTAAAACTTTAGCAGAACAAACAATTCCTTCTTTAATTAAAGCAGTCGATAATTTAAAAGCTGGATTATCTAATAAATACAGTGAACAATTCATCGTTGAAATTGCTGAACCACAATTCGCTCGCATCAAAGCTAATATGCCACTTGAAAGAATTAAATTAGAAGCGGAACAACAAAAGAAAGCTTTAGCGATTCGCATTGGACAAATCCGTTCTAAATTATTCAATTTACGTTCGATTTATGTCGCGGCAAATCATGCTTATTATGAATCCACAAATGAAAATTCTAATAAGGAATTCGATGATGAACTTCAAATGCTTACTGAATATCAACTTCCAGCCTATGAACAAAAAATCAAAGTCGCTCACGAAAACGCAATTAAAGAATTCAAAGATGACTTTATTTACAAATTACGCACATCAATTGAAACTGTTAAATCACAAATTGACGAACTCAATTTAGCGTTAAAAGATGTTAAATTCGGTAAAGACTCTTATCGTTTCATCGTCACTCCAAATAAAGACTTTGTTGATTATTACAACATGATTACATCTCCATTATTATTAAATCCTCAATCAGGTTCGAATGATTTTATTGAACAATATGGACCAGTAATGGATGAATTATTCTCTTTAATTTCTTCAAGTAATGTCGATGACGCTGTTCAAAAAGCTCAAATATTACAAAATATTGAAAAATTCACTGATTATCGAACATATTTAAATTTCGATTTATTAGTAAAACGTGGTAATTTTGCAGTCGAATCATCATTGTCAAGAACATTTAAGAAACAATCTGGTGGTGAAACACAAACTCCATTCTATATTTCAATTCTTGCTTCATTTGCCCAAATGTATCGAGTTAAAAATGAAAAGAACAATAATACTTTACGTTTAGTTATCTTCGATGAAGCTTTCTCAAAGATGGACAGTACTCGTATTAAAGAAGTTGTTTCATTAATTAAATCATTTGGACTTCAAGCCATCTTATCTACACCAAGCGAAAAGATTCGAGATCTCGCCAACAGTGTTGATTTAATCTTAGTCACAATGCATGATAACAAAAAAGCTCGTTCATACATTGACCGATATAAAGAAATTAAATAATTAATTTATAATTAATTTAAAAAGACAGTAGTGATATATCAATTAATCTACTGTCTTTTTCGTTTTATGAATTTTATTTAAATATTATTTTGTTCTCAATATCAATTCATCATTAATATTTAATGAAACACCATCATCTAAATATTGATAATATTGTTGACCATTACCGAGTAATGAAACATCATTTAAATCAATGTCTTTCGTGTTATTAACATCTTTACCGATAATGATGCATTTATTATTTTTAATAAAGAAACATACTTCGTTAATATCAACATCAATAATGTGTTCGCCTTTGAGATAACTAATTAATGTAAATTGTTGATTTTTATATGACACTAAATCCATATCTTCTGGAAGATAGACACGTCTTCTTTTTTGATTTTTATGCATAATAGGTGCGATCATTAATTCATCACCAAACATTAATTGATCTTCAATATTTTGGCATTTTTCATCATTAGGATATTGGACATGTAAAGGAGTGAACAACACATTATGATTAATTACTGCTTTAACATATTCACTATATAAATATGGAATTAATCGATATCTTAAAGAAAGAACGTTTTTAAAAGCATTGATGTTTTTATATTGATAACATTCTTGTCTTCTTGTTTTAATCATCGTGTGATTTCTCATTAAAGGAGTGAAAACACCAAAAGAAAGCCAACGAATTAATAAAGATTCTGAACAATTAAGAGAAAATCCACCTAGGTCAGCGCCTGAAAATAAATATCCACACATATTGATATTGCTCATTTGATAGAAATTTTGTCTTAACATTTTCCAAGAAGAATGGTTATCGCCAAGCCAAATTCCTCCATAGCGATGAGAGCCAATATATGATGAACGTGAAAATAATAAAAATCTCTTATTCAATATTTCTTTTAATTGAATTGAAGCGCCTTTAGTCATATTCGCTCCATAAATATTATGAATTAGTGAATGTTTAACCATTTTACCATCAACATTTTGATAAAATTTTTCATAATCTAAATAGGCAGGAGGATTAATTTTAAATAATCTAGATAAATTAGGAAATCCAATCGCGAACGCATGTTGAACTTGAGCTTTATTTTGCTTGTTATATTCACTATAAAATATCGCAGGTTCATTCATATCATTCCAAAATCCTTCAATGCCGCAGTCAGTTAATCATTGATATTTATTACCGAACCATTTTTGCACTTCGATTTGAGAAAAATCTGGCAAATGTGTTAATCCTGGCCATACAGCGGCTTTAAAAAATTCACCTTTCTCATTATGACAGAAATAATCATTTTTAATTCCTTCTTCATAAGTAACATTTCCTGGTTCAATTTTAATTCCGGCATCGATAATTGGCACTAAACGGATACCTTTATTTTTAATTTGTTCAACATAATTTTTAAAATTTGGGAATTTATTTTCGTCAATAGTGAAATCAATATATCGATCCATATAATCGATATCCATACAAATATAATCTAATGGCAAATTATTATCTTGATATCCTTTAATGACTTCATCAATATCTTTTTGATTTTTATATCCCCAACGACTTTGTCCAAATCCAAATGCCCATAGTGGTGGGATATAACTTGGACCAATAATTTCAAGGAATTGATTAATGATATCTTTTGTAGATTCCCCGGTTATTTTATATAAATATAAATTATTATTAGAAGTAATAATTGCTTTATTTTTATTTGCTTTTCCTATATCAAAAATAATTTTTCCAGGAGTGTCAAAGAAATATCCTTCTTTTTGATTATCAAAAATGATGAAATTATGCGCGCCATAAAGTGATTCCATACAATCGACATGATTGCCATTATCGGTATTATAAAAAACATATCGGTGGCCATATTTATTAATTCCACGCATTGTTTCACCTAATCCATAAACGATTTGATTATTGTTTAATGGATATTCAAAAACGATTTCATCGTTAATTGTTTGATATTTTAAATTAGTCAATAATTGTAAATTATCGATATTTTTTTCTAATATAACTGCATCCGTAAAAAAAGGATGACCAAATTGAAATTTATAAACCATAATTATTTTAAGTCCCTATGAGTAAAAATAAGCGCTCCAAAGAATGAAAATAGTCCAGAATAACAAATATTTGAGAGAACTTGTTTAGTAAATAATGGAGATGAAATTTGAATATGTTCACCAAATGTTGTGTTCATAATCATTCCATAAATATAAAATGGATCAAAAATTTGTAACGCATTATCAATTCCAACGTATGATTCATATGAATTAGCCATTTCCATATAATAATTGTACATTTCATTATTTCCGATTTCTAAATATTCTTTCGCACTTTCAATATTGTCATAATAATAAGATGCGCCAACATAAATATATAATGCTACTAATGATAATAAAACCAATGGAATAATAATTAAAGGAATTGATGGTCCAATATTTCTTAATAATGTTCCAATAAAAACAGCAAACGATGTAATAGTAACATAACTTAATAAGCCAATAATGACAAAACGAACAAGTGTTGCTGAATCGAGTGTTTGGCTTTTAATCATTTCTTTAATATATTCTTCTTCACCAGAATAATTTGGGAAAAATCCTTTACCAAAAATCGTTCCAAGAATAGTGGAAAAACCAACATAAATAATAAGTAACGCGAAAGTGAAA
>JAQYER010000097.1 GCA_028723545.1 Caryophanales bacterium | reverse complement strand
GGGTCAATATAGTTGCTTAATTTCAATATATGTTTTTTTATATCATCAAAAGATTTAACGATATATGAATTAGTGAATTCTTTTAATAATTCATTTTTTGATTCACATAATTTATAAAATAGTTCGTCAACAATTTTATTTTGTTCAATTTCTAAAATTTGGTCATCAATAATTCCTATATCACCACTAATATTTAGATATTTTGAATATTTTTTAACAATAAATAATCGGAAAGCATCAATTGTATCAATATGCATCGAATCGACTTCGGTTACTAAATCGGATAAATCTTTATTTTTTCTAACTTCTGATTTGATTTTATTCCTTAATGAATTTGCAGCTTCATTCGTAAAAGTCACAATTAAAAATTCCGATGGTTTAAAAACACGTCGCGAAATTAAATCAATAACTTTATTTCTTAATGTAGTTGATTTACCAGTTCCTGCCCCAGCAGATACAGCGATATTTTGATTCGTTGGAGCGTGCAATATTTTTTCTTGTTGAATATTATTCGCCATCTTCTTCACCGTTTCTTTCTTCATTTTCTTCTTCTTCTAAATTTGGACGATCCTTTTTCGCAAATTTCTTAAAGCAAATATTGGAATACGAACAATATTTACAAGTATTTGGATCCAATGTAATTTTAGGGTTAACTTTAAAAGAAACATTATCAATTTCTTGCTTAATCAATTTAATATGATTAATTGTTATATCTAATAATTCATCAAGAGGATAATTATATCTCACCGAAGATATGAATTTGTTCTCAATGTGAGTTTTATCAAATGTATAACCTTTTAAGCGAAAACTTTCAGAATATTCCTCGCTATTTTGGTCGAATTCATCGTTAATTAAAGGATAAAAATATAAACCTAATAAATCATCTTGGTTAAAATTTTCATTTAAAGAAATAAATGTCGCATACATTGGTAATTGCAAATTCATTCCTTGACTTAATTTTTCCTTTTCACTCACCGATAATTTGTCAATTTTCTTTGTTTTGTAATCTAATATTAATAATTTGCCATTATCAAATTGCACCAAATTGTCAATCGTGCCTTTGATAAATAAACCATCATCAATTTTATAAAAATTTTGATATTCATGATAAGACTTTGAAACAACATTATTTACATAAATATTATTTTTTAGTTTTTCATAAGCATATTTCATTTTTGAATAAAGTGAATCAATGATAATTAATTCTTCAGCATTAAATTTTTGGTATATATCGAAAGAACATGCTTTTTGATATGCTTCTTCAAAATCTAATTGGTCAATATATTCAAATATGTGATGAGCGAAAGTCCCTAGATTAGCGTTAAAATTTTCTTCAAAAGAAGAAAGATGTAAAACGTGTTCTATATAATATTTGAATGGGCAATGCGAAAATTGGTCAATTGAAGAATATGATAACGTTGTTGATTTATTCATCTTCTCATTACCAGTCATGTTAAATGATGAATCATATTCGTCAATAAAATAATTGTTGTCTTTTAATATTGATTCATAATTCAAATCAAAACTATTTTCGTTATATTTTTTCTGAATATCAATGGCTTTTGAATAATATGCTTTTATAACATCTAGCGAATAATCATAATCTAAGTTTTTAGGGATAATAATTTGATTAACATATGTCGTATTAAAAACAACGTCTTTGCCTTTCGTTGAAGAATAAGACATATGAACAACATTTTTAAATTTCACAAAGGCATTTGATAATTCATCGACTTCAATATTTTTAATTCGACTATTGTTAATGTTATTTTTTTCTAACAATGAATCATCGAACATTTCGTTATTTTTATATAAAGTTGGCAAAAATTTATCGCTCGCTCCAACAAGATAATAATCAATATTTGGATTAATATCGATTTTTGAAGTTACAATGATTTCATTTTCATAATGAGGTGAATTTAAATACATTGAAGACATTAATGTTTTTAATGATTCATAAAGGCTATCAACATATATTTTTTTACCATCAATAACTTCTTTAACTAAATATTGATTAATATTATTTTTTAAATTATCAATGAATTCTTCTCCACCATAATCTTTATACAAATCATCTAAAATTAAAAATGGGTCATCGATATTTTTATCAAGACAACGATCTAATAAATGTTTTCCCAAACGAGTGTTAATTAATGAATATTCATTTTTGAAATATAACTTAACGTTATACGAAGATGCATATATTTTTAATATATTGAAATAATCTTCTTCGCATACAATATATTTTTTATGATGATTATTATTATCTTCATTTTGCTCATTGATTATTAAATTTAAAACATAGCGAATTTCTTCGTCGTAATTTTTAAATTTTAGTAATTGCGGTTTCTTTGTATCGATTAAATCTTCTATTTTTAAATATTGATAATTAGTAACATTTAATATTTTTAAAACATTTTGTAATTCAATGTTCTCTTGGCAATATCCAACAATTATGACGTCATATTGTTTAAAAAGATTTTTTATTAAGTCGTCTTTAGTTAATAAATTATTTTGAATTAATAAATCATATATTTTTTTGATGTCATCATTAATTTCAGTATTCACTCCACGACTAATATAATTTAAAAAGCATTTAATATCTTTTAATGAATAAGAAGTGTGTGATAACAAATAATTAATTGCCGAAAAATTATAATCTCCGAATAATGCTTTTTGTAAAGTTGGCAAATCAAAAATAGTAAAATTTAATCGAGGATTTTTATTTCTAATTGATAAAAATATTCGATTAATTGAATTAGGTGAAATAATAATTTTATTATTTAAATCATTCATCTTTATTTTGATTGGCCTCTAAAAATTTCTTAGTCATTGTTGGATTATTTTTTGTTAATTTTTTAATTGATAAATCTTGAGCCTTGTCATTAGCGAGCCTTAAATTACGATCGCATCCAAGTAAAGCATCTTTAACTTTGTTTAAATGACTAATTGTTTTATCTATTTCATCAATCGCATCAGTGAATTTCTCTGAGGCAAGACGATAATTATTTCCAAATTTATTTTGGAAATCTAATAAAGCGTTTTCAAAATTAGTTATATCAATATTTTCTTTTTGAAGGCTAACTAATTTTCTTTTTGCATCAATTGCGTTCATGTTAGCGTTTCTTAATATCGTAATTAAGGAAATGAAATTTTGAGGACGAATAACATACATTTTTGGATGGTTCGCTCTAAAAGAAACATCCACTATTCCTTGATTATAATATTCGCTTTCTGGTTCAAGAGTAGACACTAAAACGGCATATTCGCAATTGTGATTATTACGGTCTTTATCCAATTTATCAAAAAAATCATCATTTTTATGTTTAGTGGCGGTTAAATCATTTTCATTTTTCATTTCAAACATAATGGAAATATATTCAATTCCATCTTCGGTAAAATCACGGAAAATAAAATCTCCTTTTCCACCATCAATAACTTCATTATCTTTTTTAAAATAAGCGCGTTGAAATCCAGCCGGTCTAACTTCTTCAAATTTATTTAAGCAATATTGTTCAAGAGATTCGCCAATCATCTTCGTAGATAATTTAAGCTTAAAATCTTTGTAATATTCGATTTGTACATCTTTTTCTTTTAATAATATTTCATATTTATCTTTTAATTGTTTTTCAGATAATTGTTTTTCATTCTTATTATTTTCAATTTGTGATAATAATTGTTCGATTTGTCGATCTTTTTCGATTGATTTATCTTTTTCTTCTTGGATAGCTTTATTAATTTTAATTTCAAAATCTTTTTTATTAATAATATCTGTTTTCTTCAATTCAGCGATTTGATTATTCGCATCTAATAAAGCTTTTTCAATTTCTAATTTAAGGCGATTTTCTTCACTATTTAATTTATCTTTTAATCTTTCAATTTCATTTTTTTGTTTTTCTTGTTCGAGGTTATTGTTGTTAATTATTGAAGCAATTTTCTTTTCATATTCATTTTTTAAATTATCTTTATCTAATTTATTTTGAATTTCAAAAGACTCTGTTTTATCATCCAAGCGTTTCTTTAATTCAATTTCAAATTGTTCATTTCGAACTTGGCTTAATAAATCGTTATATTCATCAACAGATGGAGTAAAAGTCTTACCACAATGTGGGCATTTAATTTCTTTCATAAAGCTACCTCGGAAAACTATAAATATTTATTTTATTAATTATATCATGAACATTATCAATATATAATTCATTTATATTGATTTTTATAATTTAATATTTTTATTTTCTTATACAAAATTGATTCATTAAATAGTAGAATTGATTAGTCGAGGGAATTAATATGGAAAAAGCATTTGATAATAGCCTTTATTTAAAAATTCAATCTGAAAACATCTTAAAAAGAATGGAAACATTCGGGGAAAAATTATATCTTGAATTTGGAGGCAAATTATTTGATGACTACCATGCTTCACGTGTTTTACCTGGTTTTAAAAGCGATGCGAAATTACAAATGCTTTTAAAGATTAAAAATAAAGTTGAAATCGTTATCGTTATTAACGCTTTTGATATTGAGAATTCAAAAGCTCGTGCGGACATCGGAGTTAAATATGAAAATGAAGTATTGAGATTAATTGATGCTTTTCGTGATGTAAATTTATTGGTGGGATCAGTATGTATTACTCGATATCATTCAACACCTGCCGTTGATAAATACATTTTAAAATTAAACAATCTTGGCATTAAAACATATAAACATTATGCAATTAATGGATATCCGTCTGATATTGAAAATATCATTTCAGAAAATGGATTTGGCAAAAACGAATATATCGAAACTACTAAACCAGTTGTTGTCATAACCGCTCCTGGACCAGGATCTGGAAAAATGGCAACATGCTTATCACAACTTTATCACGAAAATAAAAGATTAATTAAAGCTGGGTACGCTAAATATGAAACATTTCCAATTTGGAATTTACCATTAAATCATCCAGTGAATTTGGCCTATGAAGCCGCGACAATCGATTTAGCGGATGTCAATATGATTGACCCATATCACTTAGAAAATTATGGGAAGTTAACTGTTAATTACAATCGCGATGTCGAAATATTCCCAGTTTTAAAATCATTATTTATCGCGATTAATGGTTCATGCCCTTATAAATCACCAACTGATATGGGGGTAAACGCTGCTGGATTAGCAATAATAAATGATGAAGTTGCTCAAAAAGCATCTAAACAAGAAATTATTAGAAGATATTTACAAGCTAAAGTTGATTTATTAAATTCAAAAATTACTCCTAGTGCTTTAGATAAAGCAAAATTATTAATGAAAAAAGCTAATTTAAGCGTCGAAGATCGCCCATGCTATTTAGCGTCTTTAAAGAAAAAAGAAGAAACTGGCAAAGAATCAATGGCGATGGAATTATCTGATGGAACAATCATTACTGGAAAAGATTCTAATTTATTACTCGCTCCTGCCGCGTTATTATTAAATGCTCTAAAGCATTTAGCGAAAATTTCTGATGAATTTGATTTGTTACCTAAATCAGTCATTGAACCAATTTCAAAAATGAAAGTCGAAGTCCTTCATAAACATAATCCTAAACTTCATCTTGATGAAGTGTTATCTGCTTTATCAATTTCTGCTTCCACTAACCCGCTTGCCGAATTAGCATTAAAAAAGATTGCTAAATTAGAATATAGTGAAGCTCATTCCACTGTTATTTTATCAAGCAATGATTTAGATATTTTCAAAAAATTAAAAATCAATGTCACAACCGAGCCAGAATATTACGCTCGAAGGATATATCATAAATAATTTGTTATTTGATTAATATATTTTCCAGCAGCAATACCGGTTGATATTGCAATTTGGATATTAAATCCACCAGTAAAAGCATCAACATCAATAACTTCACCAACAAAAAATAAAGAAGGAACTATTTTTGATTCCATCGTTTTTGCGTTTATTTGTTTTGTTGAAATTCCACCACTGGTAATAATCGCACGATCAAATCCCATTAATCCTAAATACGTTAATGGAAAATGCTTTAATAAATTAATTAATTTAAATTTCTTTTCGTTTGAAAAATATATACATTTATCATTAATATCAAAATCGATTTTATTAACAAAGAAATCATAAAAACGAGAACTAGTCATTCCTTTTATTATTTTTGAAATCGGTTCAAGCGGATGTTCATTTATCTCTTTATTAATGCGATTTAATAATTGATTTTCACTTAAAGCTGGTTTTAAATCAATTTCTAATTGAATTGGTTCTTTAATTCGATTAATTAAACTTGAAATTGTGATTGAGATCGCTCCATCAAGATAATTTTGATAAAAAGTTAATTCTCCAAATTCAGATATTTTTTTACCATCGTATCTAGCGGTTAATGTCACATTTTTTAATGTGAATCCATTTAAATTATTATTAACTTCTTCTTTAATTTTTAATCCAACTAAGCCAGGTACAGGTTCAATTATTTGATGGTTAAAAAAAGACGCAAAACGATATCCATCTCCAGTTGAACCAGTTAATGGATAAGATTTTCCACCTGTCGCAATGACGACAAAATCAGGATAATATATATTACGATTTGTTTTTAATATAAAATGTTCATCTTCTTTTTCAATCGAGATTACTTCTTCATTTAAATGAAATTTCACACCAGAACTAACACATTTTCTTTTCAATGCATCAGAAATATCATATGCATGATTAGATTTAGGAAACACTCGATTTCCTCTTTCAGTAATTAATTCAACATTTAATTCATTAAACAAAGATATTGTGTCACTAGGATTAAAATTAGAAATAGAAGAATATAAAAATTGTTTGTTATTAACTACATTGTCAATAAATTGTTGATTTGAACAATTATTAGTAACATTGCATCTTCCCTTACCAGTAATAAAAAGCTTTTTACCCACTTTATTATTTTTTTCGATAACAATTACTTGATTATTATCATTCGCACTTGAAAAAGCTGCGCATAAACCAGAAGGACCTGCTCCAATAACAATAGTTAACATAATTAAATAATTTCAATTTTTTCAATATATACTGGCTTTAATGGTCGATCAGTATAGCTAGTTTTTACTTTGGCAATTTGATCGACAACTTCAATTCCTTCAATAACATGACCAAAGGCTGCATATTGTCCATCTAAATATAATCCGTCTTTATGCATAATGAAAAATTGTGACCCAGCCGAATTATAATCCATTGATCTCGCCATCGAAATAACTCCACGGAGATGATGAATATTGTTATCAAAACCATTGGCTTTAAATTCACCAACAATACTATATCCTGGTCCACCTGTGCCATTGCCTTTAGGGTCCCCACCTTGAATCATAAAACCTCTTATGACGCGATGAAAAGTTAATCCATTATAAAAACCTTTTTTCGCTAAAGAGACGAAATTTTCAACTGTCTTTGGGGCGTTTTTTTCATCTAGTTCGACGACGATTTTGCCAAATTCTTTTACTTCAATTATTGCTTTCATAATTATTCCCTCGCTTCATTTATTTATTATTATAAATTGAAATTAAGTTTTCTCCAAATAAATGACCAAGTTTTAACATGGATGAAGCGTCATAATGACCTAAATCAGGATTTTCATATGGTTCATATAAAGTCGTTAAACCATTTTCAATTGTTGGGAAATAATGATTTAATGGTGATAATTTCGCAAATTCCACTTTAGCAGCGTTTATTTCTTTATAAGCTGGTTCACAATATGGAGAATTAGATATTCCAGCATCAATAAAATGTAAGCCTAAATCTTTATCAATATATTCATTCAAATCTTCTCTTAAATAAGAGACAAAATGCTTTGTATTTTCCAAATATCTTTCCGCTTTTTCATATGTTGTATCCGATTCACCTTGCATCCAGCATATCGCATCTAAAGTCGCGTCATATCCTAAATCAATAAATTGATTCATATATGTTTTTATAAATATTGTCGCTGCGTCATAGATGAAAAAACGTTCATAATTAAATAGCCAATGATAATTTAATGAATATCCAGACATCGAAAATTTCAAAATATAATATTTTTCATTTTCTTTTTCTTTATTTAATATTTCAGCAATGCCAGTTTCTGGACCAAAACGATCTTCACCGGCTGCACAATTTAAACCAGTGGTGACAAATTCACCAACAGAACAATAACTATGATTATCTAAGCAAAATACTGTTTTGACATTTTCAAAACCTTGTTCATAAATTTGATATTGTTCCTCACCAACGGATTTTTTTAAATATTCATTATACGAACATCCAGTCGCATTTGATTGCCCTAATAACGCGATGACATGAATTCTTTCATTATTTCCTTCTTTTAAATTAGTTGATAATTCGTAATTATTATCAATTTCAAAATAATAATAATTTGGATCTTCATAAATGTTAGTTGAAGAACAAGAAGATAAAGAAAATAACGCGACTGAAATTATATTTAATAATAATTTATTCATTTTTATCTCCATTATCATTTATTTTCTTCATTTCACCTTTATATGTATCTGGACTTTTTTCATTATATATTTCCGAAATCCACATTAATGTATATGTTTTTTTATTATCGATATTTTCAATTGAATGGAGATAATTTGTTTTCATTTCCACCATCCTTCGATTATCGTTATCGATAATATCAATAATTGTATCTTGATGGTCAAGACTTTGTTGAACTATTTTTGATTTACCAATGATTGGATAAAATATTTCTTTTTTGTATTTGTGATAATGCATTCCTTTAACAATATTTGGAAAAGCAATATTTTCACTAATTTGTCCATATTTATTTGATTTATATAATTCTTCAAATGAACCGCGTTCATCAAAAGCGTAATTTAAATTATTATCTTCAGTTAAATATGAACAAAATGTTTTAAATAATTTATATTCGAATTCATTATTAATGATTGGTAAATGATTGTCCGATTGAATTTCTTTTTTAAAATAATATAGAAGTTCAGATAAATGAAATAAAGAACAATCATATTTAATATCTACATAATTAATTTGTTTGTTTTTAACTATTTTGTTCTTTAATATAATATCGATAAATTCTTCAACAATATCGTCGATGTAATTATAAGTTACGATTGTGTTTGGATTATTAATTTTAATATCTAAATTATTCGCAATATTGTAACAAAAAGTTGCGACAACCGAATTATAATTCGGTTTACACCACTTCCCATAAACATTATATAAACGATAAATATAAGCATTATTCACATGATCTAAAATATAATTTTCGGCATATAATTTTGATTTACCATAATCATTATCTAACGTTGCTTGGATTGAACTAGACATAATAATTGGAACTTCTTGATTATATTGATTAATCAATTCAACTAATTTATAAGTGAAGTTGGTGTTCCCATTATAAAATTCTTCTTTATTTAATGGTCGATTAATGCCTGCTAGATGGATAATGAAATCACATTTTTTAACAAATTCAATTAATTGTTCATCACTATTATCAATATCGAATTCAAAAACATTTTGTTTTAATAAATTTAATTTAAAACATATATGTTTTCCAATAAATCCTTTTGATCCAGTGACTAAAATATTCATTATTTTCTCCAAACAATTTTATTAACTATTCCTGTATAAGATTGAATAATTTTAACTACTTTATCAGAAACATTTTCATCTAAATAATCTAATACTGGTTTACAACCATTTTTATTTAATAACGCGACATCGATCGCTTGCATTAAATTATTTTCATCAATACCTGCTAAAACGAAACACCCGGCATCAAGAGCTTCTGGTCTTTCAGTTGAAGTACGAATACATATCGCGGCAATTGGCTTATTAATTGAAGCATAAAATGAGCTTTCTTCTGGGAGAGTTCCACTATCAGAAACAACAAAATATGCATTCATTTGTAAATTGTTATAATCAATAAATCCTAACGGTTCATGAATAATAACTCTTTTATCTAATTGAAAATTAGTTTGTTCTAATTTCTTTTTGCTACGAGGATGGCATGAATATAATATTGGCATATCATATTTTTCCGCCATCGCATTTAAAGCATTGAATAAACAATAGAAATTTTTATCAGTGTCGATATTTTCTTCTCGATGCGCGCTTAACAAAATATAATGATTTTTCTTTAAATTTAATTTATTTAAAATATCACTATTTTCAATTTCATTTAAATGTTTATGTAACACTTCCGCCATCGGAGAACCAGTAACAAATACTCTTTCTTTTGGAAGGCCACATTCATGCAAATATTTTCTCGCGTGTTCAGAATACGCTAAATTGACATCAGAAATAATATCGACAATTCTTCGATTTGTTTCTTCTGGTAAACATTCGTCTTTTGAGCGATTTCCTGCTTCCATGTGGAAAATTGGAATATGTAAACGCTTCGCTCCGATTACTGATAAACAACTATTCGTGTCACCTAGAACCAAAACTGTATCAGGTTTATTTTCAACCATTACTTCATATGATTTCGCAATGATATTCCCAATTGTTTGGCCTAAATTATCACCCACTGCGCTTAAATAAATATCTGGTTTTT
>JAQYER010000096.1 GCA_028723545.1 Caryophanales bacterium | reverse complement strand
CAGTTGCATTAATCTCTTCATGGTTGATGATACATTTCATAATATAAATTTTCGCTTTCTCGATCTTTTCCATATCTTTCTCCTTTACGCAAGGAAAATGATATAGCAAGTGGTAAAAATTATCTTGCTCAAATCGGTTATTTATATTTTGCTCGTATCATAATAATTTCAGATTACAAATAAACTTAAAAGGCATGATACCTAATGAACACAGTTATCATGCCTATTCAAGTTTTATTTATTTTTAAAATTTGATGTGTCTAATTGACAAGTAGCGGTTCGCTAAAAGGTACAAAAAGATTATAAAATTATTTCAACAAATAATTCTTTTTCTTTTAGTTCATCTAAATGAATAACATTTTCAATTGGTTTATCATTTAAACAAATAGATATGTTTTGGGAATTTGTATTTTGATATTTAATATGAATTCTTCTTCCCTTGCATGTGATATCCATGTTAATTTCTTTAACCGGGAATCTAATAGGATTTAATTTAATTGTGTTATCAATTTGAGGAACAAATCCAATAACAGAATCTACGAATGCTTTTAGTAAAGTATTACTGCTTCCTGTATACCAGTCATTCATTGATTCACCATCGACACCGATTTCAGGGTTATATCCATATGAATTAGGCATTACAAATGGGGAAGTGGAAATCTTTTCATGAGTTAAAGGAATAAGTTTTAACATTGCTTCATAGAAGCGTTTTCCTTCATTCATTAAACCTAAAGCTTTTAAAGCAAATATTCCTGCATGGATATAAGTCGCTGCATTTTCAGCAGTGCCAACTGGTAAATTGACAACTCTACCAACTTTTTCTGATTTGCCTTTATAGAAAGGAACATCAAATGTTAATAAACCGTATTTACCATCTAATTTTTCAAATGCATTTAAGATAGTTTCTTTTAAAGATGGATCTCTTTCATATAAACCACTTATGACATAGAAAGAATTACTGGTGGATGAATGTCTTGAATAACCATCGACATCTTTAAAAGATCCAACATAATAAGATTTTTTATCACCCCAGCCATGAACAATTCTTCTTTCTTCATTAGAAGAAACAATGCAATGTTTCATGATATTTTCATATAATGTTTCTCTTGTTTGATGATATAAAGAATAGTCTTTTTTATAGATTTTACAAATATCAATCATCTCTTGAAGATTCTTATAAAGGTGGAATGTCGCCATTACGGAAACGCCTGTACCATATTCACTACTTCCATCTTCTGAAGTACCTAAACCATCAATTGCATCATTCCAGTCACCAAACAAAGTTCTTAAACATCCAGTATCTGGCGCAATATTGTTGATGAGATATTTAGCGATTGTTTCTAGATGTTCGAATACTGTATCAACTTTATCAACCTTTTTACAACAACGTGGACCAATAAAGGAAACATAACCGCATTTTTCTTTTAGAACACTGATATCATTTGTGTAACAAATGTATTTATGAACAAGAGATATTAACCATTGTCCTTGATCGATGAATTCACGATCATCGCATAACATTTCTCCTTGTTCATTGAAGAATGATATTTGTCTAGCGCTTCGACCAGAAATACCGATAGTGTTTAATACATAGACAATCTTTTCTCTAACGTATTTAGGATTCCACATCACCATTGCTTCTAGCATTTGAGCGATGTCTCTAATGCCTAACATCATTAAAGAAGAGTTTTTAGTTTTGGAACAATAATCGACTTGTCCCATAACCTTATTAATAAAATTATTAAATAATTCATCTTCAAAAGGTTTGTTTTCGAAACCTTTGAATTTAAGATTTAATTTGTTTTTGTTTTTAGCAAAATCTCTATCATATTCTTTTCTTAATGATATGAGATCGTTTTCATTATCTTCTAAAGAATATATTACATCGCGTTTAGAAAGAATTCCTTCTTCGTTATATGCGATAGAAAGACGATAATTCGCATGTAATGATTCCCCTGGTTTAAGAGTCTTTTTAATAATATCTCCATAAGCTGCGGAGTCAATAAATTGAGAAACTGGTTTTTCTTCTAAAAGCTCACCGTTTTTTAAACATCTTGATGTTGATAATTGCCCGTTTTTATCACCAACATAAAGCATTCTAGTAGATGTCGCTTTTAATTCACCATCATGGCTTCTTTTGATTAAACCATAATTATGTAAATGAATTTCTCTAGAAAGATCTTCTACAGAATATAATTCCGCGCCATCTTTGTTTAATGTGCATTTTCTAAACCATTTTGTTTCTTCTGATTCATAATTGCCATGAGTTAATAAGCAATTATAAAAACTAGAAGAATATACTTCTTTTTCTTTTCTACCTGTGTTTATGATAGTGATAGAAGCAATAGCTTCTTTATTTTGATTTAGAGTTATTTCTAATGCATATATAACTTTGTTATATACTCTCAAATAAATTGCACTTGTAGGAGTAAATACTGTGTATTTTTCAATATCTAATCCTAATTCTGTATCTGACGCTCCAGTTAAAGAGAAATAATCATATTGCCCCTTTTTATTTTTATAACCACCGAAATAAGCTAAATATGGTTCTTTGCCTTCTAAGGTTTGAGGGATGACAAAGAAATTTCCTTCATTTAAAGTGATATATCCTGAAGAATATGCCCAAAGAGTCAAACCATCTCTTGTATAAGGATGGCGTGAATCTCCTCTTAAATTCTTAAGAGCGAGGACAGTATATTCATCTAAGAAATAACAATTTGATGGAAGTTTATTTTTTTCAGAAACTAGAGTTTGTTTTATTCGCTTATAAAGCTTTTTAATATTTAAATCATTCATAATTACATATTAGCGTTACTGACCCATGTTCCCCATTGTCTTGCAACGTCGTCTCTAATTTGTTCAAATGCAGCATCAACTGATTTTAATGTTCCTTGCAATAATTGAAGATATGGTCTGCCTGAAGGTGCTCCCCATAAGTCAACTTGACCATTTAAGAATAATAATGAAGAAGAGAATGATGTGTATGTTTTTTCTAAGTTTGCACGGTAATCCACTAAGCTCTTCATGTAAACATTATCTGTTTCGTAGGAACCATTACCGAGTTTATACGCCATCATACCATGACCTTTATTGAAGAATGATTTTAAAACTTCATCAGAAATTAATGTTTTAACAAATGATTTAGCTAATTCAGCTTTTGTTGTTGATTTTGGAATAGCGATGAATTGGTCTTCACCAATGATATAGCCACTCTTTTCAGCGTCTTCAACGATTTTTGGAGTGTCCATAATCTTTAATTCAAAGTTTTCTGGTAATGTGTGATCTACTGAATAAGTTAACATTTCGTTATATAACCAGTCACCATTAATCATCATTGCAGCTTTTCCTTGTAAGAAGTTCTTTTGAGCAATGTGATTGTTTCTTGAGATATCTTCTGGATCTGAATAAGCTGGGTTACCAAAGATTTGATACCATGTTTCAGTTGCTGTTTTTAAACCTGCATATGTTTTATTTGTGAATGCATCGAATTTGCCAGCATCATCTTTACCATAATTTTTGAATTCATTAATAGCGTCAACACCACTGATTTGTCCCCACCAGTTGAATACTGCGTAGTCAAAATAGTCTGTGTTTTCACCTGTATACGCAAATGGATAAACTCTTGGAGAAGTTTTATCTGTTGGATCTGTATAGATTGGGTGTTCAATCATTGATTGACATAAAGCTAATAATTCAGCAGTTGTTGTTGGAACTTTCCAATTGTTTTCTTCAAACATTTTTGCGTTGTACATAATGCCACCTGTACCTGCTGTCCATGGAAGTCTATATGTATGTGTTTCTCCTGTTTGATCTTTGAAGTAGATAGAATTTTTATATTCGTCGTTGATTTTATCTTTAACTTTTAAACCATCAACTTCTTCTTCTAATAAATCATCGAGGGGCAATAATTTGCCTTGACCTGCATATCTTTTCCAGTTTGTATCAACTGCGATATATACATCATCTTTATTGTTCTTTTTAGCGATGTTACCACTGATGATGCTTGTTGCATCTTTTGTCGCATTTAAATCAATTTTATAACCTGGGTTTTGTTCTTCCCAAATTTTAACAGCGTCATCGATCCATTCTCTACCGAAACCACCGTTAAAGCAAACAACATTCAATGTTGTAGCGTCATTTGTGTTGCCACATCCTGCTAAAGTAGCCATAGATAAAATAGCAGCAGCTAAGAATAAACATTTCTTTCCTTTCATAGTAAGTAAAGGTCTCCTTTTTTTCATAAAGTAAAATAATTACTAATGAAATTATAAAATATTACACACATAAAAAGAAAGTAAAATAAATAAAAACCTTATTTTTTTCATAAAGTAAAATAATTGTTTAATTTTTTTGATTATATCCATATAATAAAGGTATGAATAAAAGCATAAGCACAAATATTTTCAAAAACAAGCCAAGGGTTTTTGCCACAATTGGTACACTTTCTTTAATCGTGACCGGATGCGCAGGCTCCGCACCAAAACAATACACCGAATATCTTCCAGGTGATGAAGTTGAAACCTTAGATGGCGTCGAATTAGACATGGATAATGCTATTTTCGATGACTTCACAACAGGTGTTGACTATGACAGATGGATGATTGGATCTGGTGCATGGGGTAATGGTAACGGAGGCGTTATTCCTGAAAACGTATCCTACACTGAAGATGGTGTTTTAATTTTAAGAGGTAACGGTCTTCATTATGCCCGCAACGAAGTTAAGGGTTTAGGTGTCCTTAAAGATGGTAGAAATACTGGTTCTGCAATTATTTCTAAATTTAGAACTGGTCCTGGCCATTATGAAGTGAAAATGAAACCACTTCCTCGTTTAGGAGCATGTACTGCTTTCTGGACATATACTTATAATGATCCATCTTCAGTTTATGATGAACCAGACAACCATGAAATTGATATTGAATTACCAGGTGGTAAATCAACAGGTACAATTTCATTCAAACAAGTACTTAATACAAACTACCATACAGTAGTTTTAAACATTTCTAAAGACGTTAATTTCGCGGACGCTACAAAAGGTAATGTTATCAACGTCGCTGATGGGCAATTCCATACATTTGGCTTTGACTGGTATACAGATCCAAGCGTTGTTATCTACTATGTAGATGGTCAAATCACTGCTATCACAGATACATATGTTCCATATTTGCAGTCTAGATTATGGCTTGGTAACTGGTTCCCAAATAACTCCGCATTCGTAGGAAACTCTTTATTTGAAACAGATTATATGCTCGTTGACTGGGTTAAATACATTCCATTCAAAGATCAACCACAAACAGAATGGGATGCTTCAGTTTCTGTCAATGGCGCAGAAAGAAGCCAATACCCTTCTTCCCCAATTATTTTACCAACCGCTAACATGGTTTCTAACGGTGACTTTGATGCATTAATCAATGTTGAAGAAAACCTCAATACATATGGTTGGACATTCTC
Organism: Caryophanales bacterium; assembly: GCA_028723545.1. Taxonomy (GTDB): domain Bacteria; phylum Bacillota_I; class Bacilli_A; order RFN20; family CAG-826; genus Fiminaster. The sequence goes on along the minus strand of JAQYER010000096.1, from coordinate 3,755 downwards.
AAAATTAAACGGTTATGAAAATATAGATGTTAATAACATTTGTTATTTAGACCCTATCAACGGTTATGAAAATAGTGCAGGTGTTCACTTAAAAGAAGGTGGATTATTAACAACTGAAATCGATACCATCTATGATGGTTTATCATACAACCTTTCATTTATGGCTAAATCTGACGCTGAAGACACAAGATTCATCGTCAGATATAGAAGTGGTACAGAAACAGAAATTTCTAAAGAAATCATCAATATTCCTGCTTCTGAAGACTTCGTTGAATACAAAAAAGAATTAGTTCCGCCAGAAGGAACACATTCTGTCAGTATTCAAATTTATTCAAACGACGAAAACAAAGATATCAATGTTCTTCTCGATGATATCAAAATTGAAAGAAATTACTAATTTATTATGGAAGATTTGAAAGATCTAAATATTAATTCAGTTTCAAGAAAAAAGGCTACTTACGCACATCATTTAACAAGAAGGAAAAGAGATTATATTTTCATAATTCTCATGCTTGCCTATCCTGTTTTACAATTCCTTATTACTTGGTCTTTTGTGAACATTAAATCTATTTTAAATGCGTTCCAAGTACAAGATGTCTATGGAAATATTTCATGGGGTTTCGATAACTTCACAACTTATTTCGACACATTATTCAATTCTACAAAACACGCTTCAGGTGTGACTTGGATTAATGATACCGCTTTAGTTTTATTAAACTCTTTAGCGATTGGCATCGTTACTGTATTTATTTCATTACCTTTATCTTTATTGTGTTCATATTTCTTGCATAAAAAGATGCCATTCGCAAATGTATTTAGGGCGATTTTCTTCTTACCTAACATCATTCCAGTTGTCGCTTTAACATTCGCTTTTAAAATTTCTTTTGATGGAAATATTGGTTACTTATATGAATTCATGAGATTCTTAGGATTCCCAAGTGGATTCTTTGCAAAAGCGCCATACGCTGGTTTCATGGTCATCTTATATTTGATTTGGGCAGGTTTAGGATATAATGTCATTCTCATTTCTGGCGCAATTGGAAGAATTCCAAAGGAATTATTCGAATCAGCAGAATTAGACCACGCTGGATATTTCAAAGAATTTATCCATGTTGTCATCCCATGTATTTGGCCTACTGTTGTTACTTTAATCGTCATCGGTATGACAAATGTTTTAACTTTATATCTACAACCACTATTGCTCACAAACGAAAACACCGCAGCGGTTTATACAATATCAATGTCAATCTTCTTAGATGCTGCTGGTGATGGCAGTGCTTATGGTAAAGCATCTGCCTTTGGTCTTATGATGTCATTAATCTGGGCACCAATCATTTTACTTACTCGTAAATTCTTATCTAAAAAGTATGAGGGGGTTGATTACTAATTATGGAAGATTTAAATAAAGCCTATCGTGGTCAAACTACCTTAAGAAGAAAAAAGGATATTGGATATAGCATCACTAAATGGGTGGTTTTCGCTGTATTCATTATTTATGGTGCATCTCTTTTATTCCCATTTATTTGGATGCTTGTTTCTTCTTTTAAAACAACAAATGAATTTGATAAAAACATCTATGGTTGGCCAAAACAATTCTATGGACTTAACTTTATTGAAGTTTTGAAATATGAAATCGATGGCCAAAGTATATTAAACATGTTCTTCATGTCTGTCTTGTTGACAGTTTTAGGTACTGCAATAAATATTTTCTTCTCTGCCGCTGCCGCATATACATTATCTAAATTTAAATTTATTGGTAGAGGTTTCATCTATGGTTTAGCGATATTCACCATGGTTGTCCCAATCGTTGGTACATTACCTGCACAAGTACAGATGATGGAAGTATTCAACGAGATATTTGGTTTTGATGACAATACAATTTTTGGTGTTTTATTCCTATATTCAGGCGCATTTGGAATGAACTTTATTCTTCTTTATAGTGCATTCTCAAGTGTTTCTACTTCTTATTTAGAAGCCGCTAGTGTCGATGGATGCGGTAGAATTAAAACTTATTTCACTGTGGTATTACCACAAGTCAAAGGTTCATTAGTTGCTTGTGCGGTTCTTCAAGCTATCGCGTATTGGAACGATTACGCAACTCCAAAATTATTCTTGCCAAGAGGACACACAACTCTTGCAGTTGGTTTACAAATATTGCAAGAAGAAGCGGGTGGAAACTATCCACAAATCTTTGCTTCTATGATTATTTCAATCATTCCAGTTCTAATTATCTATTTAATATTCCAAAAGAAAATTATTGAATCTACAAATGCAGGAGGGCTCAAAGGATGAGAAACAAATCATTACTTATTTTAAGCTCATTATTCGTATCTTTACCATTATTAAGTGGTTGCCAACAAGGACCTACTAATTTAGCTTTTGAAAGAAATGAATATTGCATTTATTCAGGTGACAAAGTTACATTAGAAGGTAATCCAAGTGGAGTCACTTATAAATTCTATGACAAGGTACCTAATGGATTAACTGTTGACGCTAAAACAGGTTTAATCACTTATGAAAATATTCCTAATTACACTCAAGTATTGTATACAGCAGTTAAAGGTAACATTCAAGCGGATCCTGTAGTTCTTACATTATTAGACGAAGTAGTTGTTCCAGAATTAACATTTGTGGAAACAACTGACTATATTTGTCATAACAATTACATCTATGCGACCAGTTCCACAAACTCATCAATTAGATATTCATTAAAAAATAAGGTCGCAGGTGTGCATATAGACCAAAGCACTGGTTTAGTAACATTTACAGGCGCTGCAAAAGAAGGTGATAAATTCACAGTCGTCATTTCTTCTAACGGTGCAACTGAAGAAAAAGAATTCACAGTGGCAAAAGAACATCTCGTTAAAGTTATTAAAGATAAACAAGCTACTGAATTAAATAATAAAACTGCAATCGGTTATGATTTAGATTTATCTAATGTTGATCCTTCATTAAATATCGAAGTTACTAAATTAATTTCTTCTCGTCATGTTTTTGGTTCTGATTCATTTGTTTATGATTCATTAACAAAACGTTTAACAGTAAAGAAAAATGCTTTAGAAAACTTACAAGTTGGGGAAAACGTTTTAACTATTGTTACAAATAGAAACATGGTTAATGTCACTGTTATCATCGCTAATAAAATCATTAAAAATGCTTCAGATCTCGTCTCAATTGGTAAAAACCAAGAATCTTTAGCAGGTTATTACATTCTCGGAAACGATATCGATTTAACCGATTATTTATCCGCTCATGGAGAAGGTTATAATAGCGGTTTAGGTTGGACTCCAATCGGTATTTATCACGATGTTACAGATGGTACTGCTTTCAACGATACCTTTAAAGGTACATTTGATGGAAACGGCCATGTCATCTCTGGATATAAAATAAATCGTAGAGATGAACTTGGTTTTAACGCTGGTTTATTCGGTTACGTTTATAACTTAGCAACAATTAAAAACTTAGGTTTAATTTCTAACAACGATAACACTACTGCTTCCTTCGCTGGTGCGCTTGCTGGTTTTAATGAAGGCAAAATTATCAACTGTTGGACAAATGTTAATGTTTCAAACAATTACGGTGGTAATTCTTATAGAATCATCGGTGGTTTCGTCGGACGTAATATGGGTACAATTGAAAATTGTTATGCTTTAGGTACAATCCAAGGTGAATCTCAAATCGGTGCATTCGTCGGTTTAAACGAAGGCACAATTAGAAATTGTTATGCAACAAAAGAAGGATATTCATCATTCACA
>JAQYER010000095.1 GCA_028723545.1 Caryophanales bacterium | reverse complement strand
TTACTTTCCATAATTGTCATAGCAACTTGAATATAACTATAAGATTTTGACCAATTGTTTCTTAAAATAAAGTCACATTCCAATTGACCAATTTTTCCAACACTAATACTGTAGTTTTTAGATTTAGCATAAATATAAACTAAGTTCTCAAGCGCTGGACCATAATTAATTGTGTTATTAGGGTCGGTAACAAACCAAAAAGATGGGTCGGATAAATAATATTTTTCTTCAGAATTAATTGATTTCTTTGTTTTCAAATCAAATCTTTGACATTTATATAAAATCTTGGCATCCAAAAGAATTTGAATATATCTATGAAGGGTTTCTCTTTTAATAATGATATTGTCTTTCTTAAGTTCTGCGATAATATTTGTTATTGATGTTGGAGTTCCATAATTATTTATCATATAAGCTTGTATTTTTTCAAATACAGAGACATTTTTAATTTTGACTCTTCGTTTAACATCTTTTTCAAAAATTTCTTTTACAACGTTATTGACATAAATTCGTTTCGTTTCAAAATCATCATAAAAAATTGTTTGAGGTAATCCACCCTCTAAAAGATATGAATCTAATTCTTTTGTGATGTTTGCATTAATTGGTTTGTTATAAAACTCTTTCATTCGCACATATTCTTCAAAAGACAGTGGCATCATTTCAAATTCTATATATCTACCAGTAAGTTTAGTTGTGAGTTCACCGCTTAATAAATAAGAATTTGAGCCTGTAATAAAGATAGAATAGTTGCCATCATTTCGATAAGAATTGATTATTTCTTCAAATTCATTAACATTTTGAATTTCATCTATAAAAAGGTACTTTATACCATCTATATCATCATACTTTTTAATCAAATCATCTAACTGATCAGGTTTTTTTATTTGTCTAAATCCCCTAGAATCCAAATCTATAAATATAATATTTTCATTAGGCACTGCATTTTGCTTTAATTCGTCAGCTATCATATGCATTATCGATGATTTTCCACATCTTCTAACGCCAGTAATAACCTTTATCATTGTGGTATCGTGATAAAAACTACGAATCCTTTTTAAATATTTCTCTCTCTTAAATAGCGCTTTGTTCATATGTGGCCTCCAGTTGTTAATAGGAGCATAGCAAAAAATAAGCAATATTTCAAGTTATGGGGGTATTTTTTATTAGTTTTTAATTTTTTACACCCTTAAATAAAGAAATTCAACATTTTCAATATGGGCGGTACTTGATAATTTTGCGATTTTTATACACTGATAGTGAAAATGATTAGTGCATTTTTTATTAAATTCAAGATCTCAGTATTTTTTGATAAGCTACTTCCTTTTATAATTATTATTGGTTTTCATTTTATGTCTTGACAAAAGTCTAAAGGAGTCTAAAGGAGTCTAAAAATATTTATGAAGTCTAATGGAGTCTAAAAATGAAAAATAATCCATTCGAAATAACATTTGGCTTAAAACTAGACAATTATATTTCTCGTTTGAATCAATATCAAATAATAGTTATTTGCAAACGATTAGTTAATTTGCTAATATTTTGTTCGTTATATATAGACAGTTCGTTGTTGCCATCCTGTCTTTAAATAAAACCAGGAACATCTCCCTAATATTTAAATAGGTGACCATGTTTCTTGGCACCTATTTTATTTTGTTAGGAGCTAAGATATGTTAGAAAAAATCAAAAACAAATTATTTGAAACAAAAATATTATTAAGAAGCATTCCTTCTTTATATGTCACAATGTTTTGTGTTTCCATTATCGCGATGAATTTATTAGCGAACAAATCAATTAATCTTCCAGTTAGTTGGTTAGCGTTAGATGCAGGAATATTCGTATCATGGATGTCGTTTTTATTTATGGATATTATCACTAAGCATTTTGGATTAAAAGCCGCGAATACTTTAACAATTGTTGGAGTGCTTGTTAATTTAATTATGTGTTTATTGTTCTTTATTATTTCTCTTGTGCCAGGAATGTGGTCAGAATCATATATCGATGGATATGAAAATATCATTAATAATGCTTTAGATAATACCTTTGGAGGAACTTGGTTTGTTTTATTAGGTAGCACGGTCGCGTTTATCGGTGGTGGAATTATTAATAACACGATTAATTTCTTCTTAGGCAAATTATTAAAAAAAGATAATGCTTTATCATTTTTCTTAAGAACATATGTATCAACCGCGATTGGACAATTTTGTGATAATTTAATATTTGCCTTAATTGTTTCATTAAATTTCTTTGGTTGGACATTTGTTCAATGTCTTACATGTGCGATTACTGGAATGATTGTAGAATTATTGTGTGAAG
>JAQYER010000094.1 GCA_028723545.1 Caryophanales bacterium | reverse complement strand
ATCAATTTTGAATATAAAGAAGAAAATTATTATTTACTAATTTCATCAAATAGTTATCACTATAATGATTACATCAATAACGATGATTCATTATTAAAATCAATGATTGATTGGTTTGTTAATTATGGGAAATAAATAAATGTCCTGGTTTTCAAAGCTGGAATTTCTTAGTTTTAAGAATGATTAATGATTTAGAAAAAGACAATAATTAATTTAATTTAATGAAATATTCTTTTTTGTGAAATGTATTAGATAATGTTGGATTAAGAGAAAACAAATGTTTTTCACTTATTCCATTATCTGTTTCAATACGGAAAGCGTTATATTTAATTCCCTTATTTTGATCATAATGAATTTTATTTAAAGGAATCTTGATAATCGTGTCGTAATAATCTTTAAATAATTTAACTTCACTTTGAATAAATTGTTCATTTATTTTCGTTAATATTCTTTTATTTCCATCATTATAAATATCACCGATAAAAACAGTGTTATTTGGGGATATTTCAATTTCAAAATAATGATTATTTATTCCAACATCAATAAATATTTCCACAACATCGCCTTTATAAATATCATCATTGAATTTATTTGAATATGAATAAAATGACGAATGATAAGATTTATAATGACAAAATAAATATTCATCATCAATACGAATATCAAATTCGGTTTTATATATAGGGGTTTTTCCGGTTCTATTATCTAAAAATTCCATATATTTATAATGCCATATTTATTTATAAATTATATACATTTTATTGTATCAAAGTATATTATTATATTTATATGAAAAAGATTTTGTTTTTAGGTGATAGCATCACAGAAGGCGTAGGTGCGACTTCTATTGATAATTGCTATGTTAATAAAACATGCAAATATTTAAATTGCGTTGGTAAAAATTATGGAGTAAGCGGAACAAGAATCGCTGAACAAAAAATACCTCATAAAGGATTAATAAGTGAAGACGATTCATTTTTTTCAAGAGCGAAAAGAATGGAAAAAGACGCAGATGTGGTCATTTGTTTTGGTGGAACAAATGATTATGGACATGGTGACGCAATAATCGGAAATAAAGACGATACAGATTTATATACATTTTATGGAGCAATCAATAATTTATTTACATATTTAATTGAAAAATATAATAAAGAAAAAATCATTATCATATTACCTCTTCATCGATATGAAGAAGAAAACTTATATGGAGATGATAATAATTCCAGATTGCATCCAACATTAAATTTATTAGGATATACAAATATTATTATTGAAACAGCTCAAAAATATGGACTCTTTGTCGTTGATTTTCGTCAAATTTTGGGAAAACCAACTTCAATAAATAACGAAGGATATTTTATTGATGGACTTCATCCTAATGATTTAGGACACGATTTATTAGCAAAACATTTATCTAAAATCATTAAAGAAAGGTTTGATTTTTAGTTATGAAAAAAATATCCATTTTATTTGTCGCTAATTCGTTTGGTGATGACACAATTATGTATATGAATCGAATTGCAAAAGAATTTGGAATTGAATTAGACGCTCATATTTTATATATCGGTGGATGTGATATTAATACACATATCAAAAATTTAATAAATAATTCTCCAAAATATGAATATCGATTAGTTAATGAAGATTATGATAATATCATAACTCAATATAATTATATCGCTAATGAGGCGATTAATAATTATTGGGATTATATTGTTTTGCAACAACAATCATCCTTAGCTGGAATGAAAAACGGATTAAATAATTTAGACCAATTAATTGAATTAATTAAACAAATCAATCCAAACAAAGATACAAAATATATATGGAATATGACTTGGTCATATCCAAATGGAAGTACTCATCCTTGTTTTGTTGATTTTAATAATGATCAAGCAATAATGGATAAAGGAATATTGAATAATATTATTGAACATATTATTCCTAATAAAACATTTTCTAAAATAATTCCAGTTGGTCTAGGTATTAAACAATTAAGAAATTATCTTCCAAATAATATTATTCATCGCGATATGTTTCATCTATCTTTTGATGTAGGACGATATTTGGCGTCGCTTCTTGCAATAAAAACAATTTTTGATGTCGATATTGATAATATTAAATTTAATCCAAAAAATATGGATGAAAAAGTTAAAAAAGAAATCATTTCTTGTGTGGATTTCGCTAGTGAAGAAATGAAAAATATCATTAAAAATAATTTATTTAATTAATTCATTGAAATATTGTTCAATTTGATTAACTGTTTGTTCTTCCTTACTGAAGACATATATTTTAATTTTTGGTTCAGTACCAGATGGACGAATTGTTAATGTATCACCATTATCATAAATATATTTTAAGACATTTGATTTAGGTAATTTAATTTCAACATCACCAGTAGGTGTATGACTAACGCTTAATAAATAATCATTACTAATTTTTGGACTTAATACTGGAAGAGGTAATTTATTATTTCTAAAATCTTCCATTAATTGATTAATTCTTTTCGCGCCTTCAGAACCTTTTAATTCATAAGATAATGTCTTAGTA
>JAQYER010000093.1 GCA_028723545.1 Caryophanales bacterium | reverse complement strand
ACCGCTTATGAAGGAGTAGATAAAATATTAAGAACAAAAGATGGCACTCCAACGAATGCGGTTTTTGCATTTGCAAATATGATTAATAAAATATTAAATAATGTCAAAGATGGCGATTATTTATTTGTTGGATTTGATACTGGAAAACCAACATTTAGACATAAAGAAGATGAACAATATAAAGCTCAAAGAAAACCAGCGCCTGAAGAATTAAAAATTCAAATGCCAATTGCTCGGGCATTATTAAAATCATTAGGTATTTTTGTATATGAAATGGATGGATATGAAGGCGATGATTTATGCGGAACAGTCGCTAATATTGCATCAAAACAAAATATTGAAACAATTATTTATACTTCTGATCGCGATTTTCTTCAATTGATCAATGATTACACGACTATTCATATTCTTAAAAAAGGAATGTCTGATATTTTGATTATGAATGAGCAAACAATGATTGAACAATTTGGATTTAAACCTCGTCAAATCATTGATTATAAAGGTCTTCGAGGTGATTCTAGCGATAATTTACCTGGAATCCCAGGTGTTGGAGAAAAAACCGCTGTTAAATTAATCCAAGAATTTGGTGATTTTGAAACGATTTATGAAAACGCCAAAACGATGAAATCGAAAGTCGGTGAAAATATTGTTAATTATGTTGAACAAGGTAGGATGTGCAAAAGATTAGCAGAAATCGACACAAATGTCCCTATTCCATTTTCTTTAAACGATATTTTATATCTTGGTTATGATTATAAATGTGCATCAGATTTTTGTAATAAATATGAATTAAAACAATTATTTAATCGTTTGCCATCTAAACATAAACGAGTTGATTTATCTAGTGAACAAATAGAAATAATTCATATTCATAACATTGATAATATTAAAATAGATAATGAAATAAGTATTAGTTTAGATATTGATGATGAAAATTATTATCATGCTTCAATTTATGGATTAGCATTATATACTGACCATAAGCATTATTATATTAATGTTGAAGACTTAAAAAACGATGACAAATTAATTCAAGTTTTAGAAGATGAAAATATTAAAAAATATTGCTTTGATTTTAAGAAAATTAAAGTTGCTTTATCTAGATTTAATATTAATGTTAACGGATTATATTTTGACCTTTTATTAGCGTCTTATTTACTCGATTCATCTTTATCAAATGATGAAAATTCAATTTTCAATTATTATAGTGTTGACCTTGGTAGCGACAATAATGAATTATCATTATTTAGCAATGAAAATCCACTTCGATGTTCGAAAATTGCTTATTTTACTTTTAAATTAGCCAATAAAACCCTTGATGAATTAAAGAAAAATGAATGTTTAGATTTATTTAATAATATTGAAATTCCTTTATGTAATGTTTTAGCAAACATGGAAATTGAAGGAATGCCTATCGATAAATCGATATTGATGAAGATGGGTGAAGAATTTAGTAATAAAATCAATGAAACAAAACAAATTATTTATTCATTAGCAGGAGAAACATTCAATATTGATTCTCCAAAGCAAGTCGCTAATATTTTATATGATAAATTACATTTAAAAGCCCCTAATAAAAAACAATCTACTTCAGTAGATGCTTTAAAAGAATTAATTATTTATCATCCAATTGTTTCGCAAATATTAATATATCGAAAATATGCGAAATTAAATTCAACTTATATTACTGGCTTAATTAATCATATTTATGATGATAATAAAATCCATGCGATATTTAACCAAGCTCAAACAACAACTGGAAGACTTTCATCAAGTGATCCAAATTTACAAAATATATCTGTTCGCGATGAAGAAGGAAAATTAATTCGTAAAGCCTTTTATTACCCAAATAACAATTACGAAATATTATCTTTAGATTATTCTCAAATTGAGCTTCGCATTTTAGCGTCTTTATCTAATTGTGAATCATTAAAGAAAGTCTTTAAAGATGGATTAGATATTCATAGTGAAACAGCCAAAAAAGTATTCCATGTTGATAACCCTACTCCACTACAAAGAAGACAAGCGAAAGCTGTTAATTTTGGAATTATTTATGGAATTTCTGATTGGGGTTTAGCCGAACAAATCGATAGTTCTGTTTTAGAAGCAAGAAATATTATTAATTCCTTCTATTTAGCGTACCCAGAAATCGGAATATATTTTAATAATATTAAACAATCCGCGATTGATAATGGATATGTCTCAACTTTATTTAATCGAAGAAGATATCTTCGCGAAGTTCATGATTCGAATTATCAAACAAGAGAATTCGCTAAAAGGGCAGCGATGAATGCTCCAATTCAAGGTACCGCAGCGGATTTAATTAAAATCGCTATGATAAGTGTTGATAAAAAATTAAAAGAAGGTAATTATCAAACAAAATTAATTTCTCAAATTCATGACGAATTATTATTTAAAGTTCCAATTGAAGAAAAAGAAGAAATTTATCAATTAATTAAAGATACAATGGAACATGCGATTGATATCGATGTTGAATTAAAAGTAGATGGAGGATTTGGCCATACTTGGTATGACGCAAAATAATTATGCCTGAGTTACCAGAAGTAGAAACTGTTAAAAAAGCTTTAGAAAGAAAAATATTAAATAAAACCATTTTTGATGTTGAAATATATCGTAATAAAACAATTATTACCGATATTGATCAATTTAAAAATAATTTAAAAGGTCAAACAATTGTAAAATTATCACGCAAAGGAAAATTTTTAATATTCCATTTAACGAATGATTTAGTAATTATTTCTCATTTGAGAATGGAAGGAAAATTTTTCTTAAAAAATGAAAATGATCCGATTAGCAAACATGATTTAGTGATTTTTAAATTTAGTGATCACACTGAATTAAGATATAACGACACAAGAAGATTTGGAATATTAGGTTTATATAATGAATCAAATTATTTAGATATTTCACCAATCAATAAATTAGGTAAAGAACCTTTTGAAATTAAAAAAGAAGATTTGATTAAAGCTTACAAAAATAAAAATGTCCCAATTAAACAAATATTATTAGATCAATCAATTATGTGCGGTTTAGGCAATATTTATTGCGATGAAGTGTTGTTTGAATCAAAGATTCACCCATTAACACTCGCAAAAGATTTAAATGAAATAGATATTGAAAATATCATTAATAATTCAATTAAAATTTTAAATAAAGCTATTTCGCTTGGTGGTAGCACTATTCATTCATATCAATCTGAAGAAGGAATTAATGGAGAATTTCAAATTAATTTAAAAGCATATGGTAATGAAAATAAATTATGTCCAAATTGCCAAAAAGAACTTCTTCGCAAAATTAAAATAAACGGAAGAGGAACAACTTATTGCCCTAATTGCCAAAGAAATAAATCTTTGCCTTTTATTATTGGAGTTACTGGTCCGGTTGGATGTGGCAAATCCACGGCCTCGAAATTATTGTCTAAAGACAAATATCAAATAATTGATGCTGATAAAATCGTTCATGAATTATATGCTAATTCGCAATTTGTCGAACAATTTAGAAAATCATTAAAAATCAAAGATGTTTATGATG
>JAQYER010000092.1 GCA_028723545.1 Caryophanales bacterium | reverse complement strand
TTTAATAAAGAAACCGTCCAATATATCGCACAAGCTTTAAGTAATATAATTATTGAAAATTACCAACAAAACCGCCCTATAATTGTCGGATATGACAATCGTTTTATGAGTGATTTTGCAGCAAAATGGTTTGTAGAAGTTTTAAATGGAAATGATATTAAAACTTATCTTTATTCAATGAGTACCCCTACTCCAACTGTTATGTCTACAACTAGAGATATGGGTAATTACTACGGAGCGATGATTACAGCAAGTCATAATCCTTATTATTTCAATGGAATTAAAATTTTCACTAAAGAAGGATATGACGCTGATATTACCTTTACTTCCTTATTAGAACAAAAAATTGAAGAAGTAACTGAAATTAAAACTCTTAAAGAAAGAACTGCTAGAGCAAAAGGACTTTTAATAGACTATGATGATTTAGGTAGTTATTTATCTAACATTAAATCTTTTATCGATCCTTCTATTAAAAAGAATAAAATTAGAGTTTTATTTAACAACATGAATGGTGTTGGAGTTATCGGGTTAGCTCCTTTAGCGAAAAAATTGAATCTATATCAATTCGTGATTATAAATGAAGATCACGATGCTTTCTTTGGATTTAATTTGCCTAACCCTACTAAAGAAGCTTTGATTGGTGAATTTTCTGAAACAGTTGTCAATCAAGGCTATGACTTAGGTCTTGCAACCGATAGTGATGGAGATAGACTTGGTATTATCGATGAAAAAGGTAATTATGTCTCTGCAAACGAGATTTTAGCTTCTATATATTATTATTTAATTAAATATCGTGGTTACAAAGGTGACCTTGTTAAGAACTGCGCAACATCTGTTCTTGCTGATTTAGTCGCTGAATCTTTAGGTTATCAATGTCATGAAGTAGATGTTGGTTTCAAAAATATTACAGCGGGTATGAAACAATATAACGCACTTTTAGGCGGAGAATCTTCAGGCGGACTCACAATGAAAGGTTATATTTATGGAAAAGACGCAACTTTCGCAGGTGCATTATTCTTAGAAATGGTTATTAAATTAGGAAAACCAGTTAGTGAAATTATTAAGGAGTTAAAAGATTCTGTTGGTTATAATTATGATTTCAGTGAAGATTACATTCGTTTAGATGTTGATTCACAAAAAGTCAGTAAATATATGACTGAAAATTTGCCAAAACTCTCTTACCAATATAAAGAAGTTAATATCTTTAATAGCAACATTAAATTCTTATTTGAAAATAGACAATGGTTATTATTAAGACTCTCTGGTACAGAACCAGCGTTTAGAGTCTTTGGAGAATTCGAAGATTCAAATACGTTAAAAACTTTAACAAAAGAACTTAAAGAATATATAGAAAACGTACAGAACATTATCGAGAATGAAAATTAAATTATTTTTCCCAATTTTATTAACATTATTATTAAATACCCCTGCAAAACCTACTTATTTTAACGTTTTAGCAGATTCTAACCCAACAACAGACATGACAAATGTCTCTATTGAAAGCGGTGAATCTTTTGACACTGACAATATTTTTTATGATGATTTCTCTAGTTCTAGATTAGATTCAAATTGGGTTGTTTCTCATAGAAAATGGGGTGCAAATGACAACAAAGGCGTCTCAGCGGATAATGTATTTTTAAATACTAAAGATGATAAATTAATTATCCGCGCATTAGGTAATCAACATTTAGAAAATTCTACTATTGATGGTATTGGCGGTCCTCTTTCTGGTGGCGCGATTGTTTTAAAAGATACAGTTAGACCTGGAAGATTTGAAGTTAGAATGAAAACAACTTACCGCGCAGGAATTTGTGCGGCTTTCTGGACATATACAGAAGATGGTGACGCTAATAACCATGAAATCGACATTGAATTACCTCCTAGAAGCGGTAACACAAATCCATTTGATGAAGTTTTATTCACTAACTGGGTCAGCGGAAACAAATTAGAACAAAGCCAACAAAAATTATCTTATTACTTAAACGATGGTGAATATCACACATTCGCTTTCGACTGGTATTATTCTAAAAACCATAAACAAATTGATTATTTTATCGATGGAGTTAAATTGGCTTCTCATAAAGATCAAAATTTTGTTCCATATTTGCCAAGTAGATTATGGTTAGGCGCTTGGATTCCAAATAATGAAGGCTTTGTTGGTTTACCTAACTTTGATACTTCTTATATGGAAATTGATTATGTTAAATATTCTCCTTTCCTCAATCAAGAAACTGTAACCTTAGGTACAGCGTCAGGATGTGGAAACACTAGCCTAGAATATAAAATCATTACTGAAAAACCTAGATATGAATGGATTAGTAACGGTACTTTCCACAGTATCGCAAAATCATCTTCAATTAGTTCTAGAGGTTATAGCTATACAGGTAATGTTACTTTATCTAACAACTATGGCTATTTAGATACTTCCACAAGTGGCGGAGCTAAATTAGGAAAATCTTCTTCAATTACCTATAAAATCGACAGCGTTCCTCCAGAAGAAAAATTCACTTTTGAAGCTAATTTCAAAGGAAAAACCACTGCAAAACTCAACTATTTTAATAGAAGTGGCGTTTTATTTGATTCACATAGCATTCAATTAGAAAATACTGAATGGGACCAACTCACATATAATTTCTTAACTCCAAAAGAAACTTATTATATGGAAATGGTCTTTGAAACTTTAAATGAGGGAGAAGTATTATTAGATAATCTTTCAATGTATATGAATGACTATCAAGAAAATATACCTGATCCAGACCCAGGCGAAGGCGGTGGAGGAAGTAGTTCCTCATCTTCAGTTGAAGAACCTGGTTCATCTTCAACAGGAACTGGTGTTTCTTCTAGTTCCCAATCACAATCTAGTAGTGAAAAGAACGATGATAAAGAATCCTTCATGCAAAATATGGCGTATATTGGTATCGGCGCGCTTGTGGGTTCCACTATTACAGCATTAATATTCTTAATATTCTTATTATCTAAAAAGAAATAAATGAAATATTTGCTAAATAAAAGAACTTTTCTAACAAAATTATCAAAAAAGTTCCGTTAACTATATATTTTCAAGTTCAAAACAAGGATCCAAAAGCTATTAATAACAAGAAAACTCACAAATGTTTTATAAAGTTAGATTTGATAACTTGTTGATCCTTAAACGTAAGATTGAAGAATACATATTTTCTATAATAATGATAAAAGCAAGATATTTTTTACCAAAAAAAGCAATTTATTTTTTACCACTAATCAGACCAATATTCCGATAAATCCTTTCTCCTATAACTTTTACCATTAATAGTTACTATTTGAACATGATGTAAGAATCTATCGAGCATTGCATCAAGTTCATTATAGCTATCTGGAAATATTTTATTCCAATCCTTTATATTGTAGTTTGTTGTTATTATCGTCGAATGTTTTTCATATCTCATTTGTAACAATTGGAAAAGATGATTCGCATCTTCTGCATTTATAACATCATGACCAAGCTCGTCAATAATAAGAAGAGAATAAGAATAAAAGTGTTTAAGTCTTCTTTCTAATGTATTTTCTTTTGCTGCTTTATTAAGCTGCCACAGTAAGTCTTTGCAAGTTATAAAATAAGTACTTTTACTATTTCTTGCCGCTTCAATACCAATCGATGTTGATAAATGCGTTTTGCCAGTTCCTGGAGTTCCAACAAATAATACATTTTCATTAAATTCCATGAACCTTAATGTGCATAAATCCATTATTTGATGTTTATTTATTGATGGTTGAAAACTAAAATCATAATCTTCAATGGTTTTAATAAAT
>JAQYER010000091.1 GCA_028723545.1 Caryophanales bacterium | reverse complement strand
ATGTAACGCTAAAGTAGTTTTACCACTTGATTCAGGACCATAAATTTCAACAATACGTCCTTTTGGATATCCACCTACTCCTAATGCGGCATCTAATAAAATTGAACCAGAAGGAATTACATCAACATCAACTTGTGGACGATCACCAAGTTTCATTACTGAACCTTTTCCATATGTTTTTTCAATTTCTTTTAATGTTTCTTCTAAACTTTTCTTTTGTTCTTTGGCCATAATTTTGCCTCCTTTATATATTAATAGGTATTTATTAAATTAATTTGTCATTTATTTTGCAAAAGTTTCTAATATGTCAATCATTTGTTTGCACGCGCTGGCGCGAATTTGGTTTCGGTCACCTTTGAATAAAAATGATGCGACCGCTGTTACTCCTTTAAAACAAATTCCAATATATGCTTCTCCAACTTGTTTATTCCCTTTTTCAACAGTTGGCCCAGCATTTCCAGTTATCGATAAACAAATATCAACATTTAATAATTTTTGACCATTCATTGCCATTTCTTGAGCGACTTTTGAAGACACAACTGTTTCTTTATCAATTGTTTCTTTATTAACACCAACGATATTAATTTTTTCTTCACTTGTATATGTGATAATTGAACCTTTGTAAACTTTTGAAGCGCCTGAAACATTAGTAATCGTTGTAGCGAATAGTCCACCAGTCATTGATTCAATTGAACCAAATGTTAACCCTTTTTCTTCTAATTTTTTAAATATTTCACTTATTTCCATAACATTATTTTCCTTCTTTTAGGACGTTTTTGTTTTGAACAAAATAAATAATTCCAGAAATTAATGACATCAAAGTTGCTAAATATAAAAGAATATTTGATGGTTTAAATAATGGGTTCCATGAACTTGAAAAATAAGAAAATGGCCAGTCATTTAATAATAAAGCTGGAATCGCAATCATTTGTAACACTGTTTTTGCTTTACCAAATATATTAGCGGCAATTACTTTATTTTTTCTAACCGCCATTAATCTAATTGCATCCACAATTAAATCGCGAATAATCATAATGATTACACAATAAATAGCGATTGGAGTAATTGATGAATGAGGAGTATTAATTGTTGATCCTAATAAATAAATTAATATTCCATCAACAAGCATTTTATCCGCAATTGGGTCTAAAAATTTTCCTAAATCAGTTACTTGATTATTTTTTCTTGCTAAATATCCGTCAAGGAAATCAGTAAATGAGCCAATAACAAATAAAATCATTACGATAAAATCGACTAAATAAATATTTGAATTTCCTAAATATAATGCTGTTCCATTATTCAAATCAATGAATGATAAAACGAATAATGAAATAAGCATGAAGACAATCATAACAATTCTTGAAACAGTAATTTTTGTAGGTGTATTCATCGTTAATCTCCTAAGGTGAGTATCCGACCCTATAAGCCATGTTTTGTCGAGGATAATAATTTATCTATGCATATGCATGCAACCTTAGATTCATTTCTCCTTAGTCGCTTCCCTTACCAAATTTTAGGTTTCTCGCTTGTGGGGCTTACCAACGTTTCATCATTATTGTTTCCAATAATCTCGTCTCTGTGGCGCTTTATGGAATTATTTCATGGATAAATCTTTAGAAATAATATCCGCCGTGATGCACTCCTACATCCCTAGCTTTATTTATTATACTAGCGCAATCACTACTGACATCTCAGTCAGTGCGAGCATGGACTTTCCTCTACTTAATAAATAAGCAGTAATTATCCGGGTCGGAATTTTTATTTAATCTTATTTGGATCTACTCCTTTTTCGTAAAGTTTATTTTCTAATAATCTAATTCTTTGAAGAAGATGGATATTTTCTCTTGACACATTATTATCGTTATCAATACCACCTAATCTTGATTCGAGAATCGCTTTTTCAGTTGTGAGATTATTAATTTCATCACGATTTTTCTTAATTTCTGTTTCAAGTCGAGATATATAATCTTTGGCTTCTAAAACATAATTTTCATAAAATTCTAAATCATTAATAATATCATCTAAAACTTTATCGACTTCTAAAGGGTCATATCCTTTAACATTGGATGTGAATTTTTTATGTAATAATGTATATGATGTGTAATTCATTTTATGCGCCATAACGTTTCACTTCCAATGTTTTAATTATATTAAAGTGTGGAAATAAATACAATTATTTAGTAGTATATTTAAGTTGAAAAGAAGAAAATATTATGCGAATTTTAAATAACATCGTCCAAGGACATTCCCAATTAGCGTTTCTCGATTTAGAAGGAACTCAATTTACTCATGAAATGATTGCGATCGGAATTGTCAAAGTTGACATTAGAAAAGATGGCACTATTAAGAAAATCCACAAAGGATATCATTCATATGTTTATGCCAAAAACAAAATCGGAAAAATCGTAACTGATTTAACCGGGATTAGCGAAGAAACAATTCGTGAAAAAGGCAAATCATTAAGAGTAGTCATGCAAGAGGTAAAAAAATATTTAGGTATTAAAAGATTTTCTAATACTTTATTTATTACTTTTGGTTCACATGATAATCGAATCTTATCTCAATCATTACAATATAATTTGGATTTAAAAGAAGATGATATTCGATTAATGATTAAACATAATTTTGATATTAATGATTTTATTTCTTCTTATATTAGGGATGAACACAATAACACCTATTCATTAGAAAATTTATTAAAAATATTTGGATATGAATTTGAAGGAGAAAAGCATAATCCTTTATATGACGCTTTAAATTTAGTTTATTTATATCAAGCAATTATTGAAAATCCACATATATTATCCGTTAATTATCGCAAAGTATTAAGACACATTAAAAATGTTCCACTTCCAGTAAAAAAATGTTTAATTTCATTGTTAGATGGTGAAATAGTTACTCCAGCGCAATTAGACAAATATATTGAAGAGGTATTTGAATAATGGTTAATTATCCTTCAGGAATGGCTACTAACAAACAAAATAATAAAGAAGAAAAAACAAATAAAAAAGTTAAACTTCCTTCTTCTTTTTCTCGCGCAAATAGAGGAATGAATTTAGAAGAAGATATTAATATTTCAAACGAATATTATAAAGATAAAAAACTATGTTTGATTACCAAAAGGCCTACTCCAATCAACGTTGTTAAAGTTGATTATTCTAAAGGCGCTCTTATAACAAATGCGTATTTCGAGAAACAATCTACCACTGACTATAATGGAGTGTATAAAGGAAAATATATTGATTTTGAAGCCAAATCAACGAAAAATAAAGCCTCTTTCCCTTTAGCGAACATTACCACTCATCAAATTGAACATTTAAAAAATGTTTTATTTCACGGTGGTATTGCGTTTTTTATTATTGAATTTGTTGAACACCAAGAAACTTATTTATTAGACGCAAAATTCGTCATTGAATATTTTGAACATGGATCAAGAAAATCAATTCCATATGAAGAAATTAAAAAAATTGGTCATTTAATCAAACGTTCTTATTTACCTCGTTTAGATTATTTGCCAATTGTTGAAGAAATTTATTTTAAATAATTTTTACAATATTTTTGTAATTCGCATTGTTCGCAGTTAGGATTTTTTGCTTTGCAAATCGTTCTTCCAAACCAAATGATTTGATGATTAGTTTTAATTAATCTTTCTTTTGGAATTAATTTCAATAATTTCTTTTCCATTAATTCGACTGAATCATTATCTTTAACTAATTTTAATCTTTTTGAAATGCGTTGAACATGAGTGTCAACTGCTAGCATAGGAACGTTAAATATTTCTGATTCAATACAATTTTTTGTTTTATTTCCTACACCTGGTAAAGATAATAAATCTTGTTCATTATTAGGAACTTTTCCATCAAATTTTGTTAATAATAAATGGGTTATTCCTTTAATATTATGGGCTTTATTATTCGCTAAACCGATAGATGCAATACATTTTTTGATATCTTCAAAAGAAGCATTGTCTAACGCTTCAAGAGTTGGATATTTATTAAATAAAATCGCAGTGACTTTATTAACTGAAACATCGGTTGTTTGAGCGCTTAACATGACCGCAATTAATAATTCATAATCTTTTGAATATATTAATCCGCATTTTGCATCAGGATAATATTTGTCCAAGAAGACAAATATATCATTCATTTTTTGATTAATCTTCATCATCAATCCATTTAGCTTTCGCTATTTCAATTGTTTTATCGATATCTTTATTCCATCTTTCAGAAATAGTTGTGTATCCACCAGTTTTTTCAATGTCATCTTTTGCTTGCCATTGAAGTAAAATACGATCAACTGATTTTAGTGTTTTTCTACCTTTAGCTAAAGCTTCTCTTAAAGCAGCAATAATCGTTTCATCTGATAATCCATTATCAACCCATTCTCCAACTAAAGATATTTCAAGTGGTGATAATTTACGATTTAATTCATTTTCGAATACTTGATATATATTTTTTAAAGCATTTGATTTTTGAACATCATTAATCATTTCGGCTTCTTTGGTTAAATTATTTTGGAATTCTTCATAAAGAATTTTACGAATTGGTTTTAATGATAATTTCATATTGCCATTTTGATCAATCGTATATGCGATGAATTTTCTGTCTAAAAATTTAACTAAAATTTCATCTAATTGATCAGTTGTCAAATTCATCTTTAAAGACAATAAATCAGGCGTAATAAAAATATTTTTTTGGCTACGTAGATGATCAATCATCAATAAAACTGATAATTCATTTTCATTAATATCTAATTTTTTATAATACTCGAGTAAAAGATAACGGAAATCGAGTGCTTCCATTTGAATCGCTGTCATAGTGATAATAATTCTATATTAGATTTGGCTAATTTGCTATTGTTTAATTTATTAAATATCGTTTTCTTTCTTTCTTTTTTCTTCATCGATTTTTTGTTTATTTAATTCGTTTATTAAATAATGATATTTCTCAATATTTAAACGTGTTTGTTCTTCAAATTCAAAATGAAGTTTTATTTTAAAGCGTTCCGCTCTTAAAATTCTTAAAGGATCTTCTTTAATTCGTTTTTCAGGATTACCAATAAAGCGAATAATTCCATTATGTAAATCATCTAAACCATTCACTAAATCAATAACATTCATTTCTTCGTCAATATATAAAGCATTAATTGTGAAATCTCTTCTTAATACATCTTCTTCTAATTTCGTTGTAAATCTAATTTTGTTTGGATGGCGATGATCTAAATATTCATCCTCAATTCTTAATGTCGTTATATCAACTTTTGTATTATTGACTTTCAATCGAACACTGCCAAATTTTTCAAATCGATAATTGGCGTTAGGTAAAAATGTTTTCATTTGTTCTGGTGTCGCGTCAGTAACAAAATCATAATCAAAAAAACTCTTTCCTAATAAGTAATCACGGCTTGTTCCACCAATCATATATATTCGGAAATTATTTTGATGAAAGATATCGATTAATGTTTTGAATATTTCTAATCCCATAAGAAAAAGAACTCATATGAGTTCTATTATTAATTAACTTTTTCTTTTAATAATTTAGATGGTCTAAATGAAACAGTGTTATTTTCAGGAATGACAATAATATCTCCGCTAGAAGGGTTAGTTCCTTTTCTAGCTAAGCGTGTCTTTTTTGAAAACACTCCAAATCCAGATAATTTAACATCATTTCCTTTAATTAATTCTTTTTCAATAATGGAAATCATTTCTTCAACAGCGTTTTCTGCTTCACCTTTAGATAAATTTGCTCTTTCTGCAACTTCTAAAATTAATTCTGCTTTATTCATAACGTATTATTCTCCTTCAATTATTTTATCATAATAAAATTATTAAATTAAACCTTTTCTCTTAAGACAATTTCAATTGGAGTTCCATCAAGATCAAATGTTTCTCTTAATCGGTTTTCAATATATCTTATATATGAGAAATGAGCGTATTTAGGTTTATTAACAAACATGACAAATGATGGAGGTTGACTACTTGCTTGATTAGCAAAATATATACGTAATCTTCCTTTATTAAATTCAGGAGCTGGATTCATTGTTTGAGCATCTTGAATAACATCATTTAATATACTTGTTTGGACATGACTATCATAAGCGAGATGAACTTTATTAATCGCTTTAAAAATATTATCTATTTTTGTTTTGTTTTTAGCTGAGACAAACACGATTGGAGCGTAATCTAAAAATTGGAATTCTTTTCTTACTTTCTTTTCAAAATCGGATTGAGCATTTTGACTTCTTTCCACTGTATCCCATTTATTAACAACAATAATAATGGCTTTTTTAGCTTCAACTGCGTATCCGACAATATGTTTATCTTGTTCTTGAATACCAGTTTCGGCATCTAACACTAATAAAACAATTTCTGAACGATCAATTGACCCTAAAGCACGTAACATTGAATATTTATCAACTGATTCAAATATTTTTCCTCGTTTTTTTAATCCTGCAGTGTCGATGACAACATAATCTTGATTATCTCTTGTAAAACGAGTATCAATTGAATCTCTAGTTGTTCCTTCAATATTTGAAACAATGACTCTTTCTTTATTTAATATCGCGTTACTTAAAGATGATTTACCAACATTTGGTCGACCAATAATACTAAATGTAATCGCATCATCATATGTCTTATCTTCTTTTTTAGGTAATTTATTAACAATTTTATCTAATAAATCACCAATCCCAATTCCATGTTCACCTGAAACAGGTAATGGTTCTCCAAGACCTAATGCATAAAAATCACCTAAAGAGTGAATCATATCTAAATTATCAATTTTATTGACCGCTAAAATGATTGGCTTATTTGATTTATATAACATTTTTGCAACAATACGGTCATCTTTTGAAATGCCAACTTTTCCATCAGTTACAAAAACAATAACGTCAGCTTCTTCAATGGCAATGGTCGCTTGAGCGCGAATTTGTTCTTGAAATGGTCGATTAGCAATTTCGATTCCACCAGTATCAATAATGTTAAAATCAACGCCTAACCAACTCGCTTTATCATAAATGCGGTCACGAGTAACTCCAGGTTGATCATCAATTATCGCGTGACGATGGCCAATAATACGATTAAAAATTGTTGATTTACCAACGTTAGGAGATCCAACAACTGCAACTGTTCCAATATTATTCATTATTCTTTTACCTTTTCTTTAATGATGTCTAAAACAGCTTGAACTGATTCTTCAATAGTTAAATTTGAAGTGTCTAATTCAATTGCGTCGTCTGCTTTTTTAAGTGGCGCAAATGATCTTGATGAATCAATTCGGTCACGATTAATAACATCTTGTTCGATTTCTTCATATGTGCATGGAATATTTTTTTGCTGATTTTCTAAAAATCTACGTTCCGCACGAGTTTTAACACTAGCAATTTGATAAATCTTTACATCAGCGTTAGGAAGAACATAAGTGCCAATATCTCTTCCGTCCATAACAACTGATTTTGACTTAGCCATCTTTCTTTGTTGTTCAACTAAAAATAAACGGACAGAAACCATCGCAGCAATGTAAGAAACACTTGAAGAAACAAGAGGTGTTCTAATAACTTTAGTAACATCTTCACCACTACAAATAACTGTTCCGTTTGGATTTAGTTCAATGTAAATATTTGGAATTAATTTTTTAACTTCTTCTTCATCTCTTGGGTTGGCTTCATGCGATATAGCGTAATATGTTACCGCGCGATACATCGCCCCAGTGTCAATATATGTAAAATTAAGTCGTCTAGCGACTTCTTTAGATACGGTTGATTTACCAGCTGCAGCAGGTCCGTCGATGGCGATAGAAATATTCTTTTTCATTGTGAAACTCCCCCAAAATATAAAATTCCAAAGATAACAATTCCAGTTGCTAATAATCCTAAAAAGATAAACAAGATAATCTTTAATATTTTTTCTTTTTTAAGTTTCTTGTTTAGTGGATTTTTTCTTGTTTTAACATCGTTACCATAAACATTTGAAGCATTAATTAACTCATCAAAACTGAATTGTAAATTTGTTGTGTCTTTACTAATTTCAGTTTTTTTATCAACAATAGAATCATATTCTCTCGTGACTTTTTCTTTATTTGTAAATGTTGATTCATCTTCCATTTTATTAATTTCGTCACGATATTGTTTATATAGTTCTACTCTTGTCTTGTTCATAATGCATCAACTTGCTTATATATTAATATAAACTGAAAATAAACTGAATTGAAATATTAAAAAATTGTCTAACTTTTACTTTTATTAACAAAAATGAAAAAATGCATTATTGATTATAGACAAAGTCTTGATATAATTTAATTGTTAATTGGAGGAAATTAAAATGCCAAAAGTAAGAGTAAATGCTGATGCTTGTGGTTCATGCGGCCTTTGTGTTGGATCAAGACCAGATGTCTTTGAATTCGATGATGAAGGAAAAGCACGCGTTATCGTTGAAGATATCGACGATGAACTCGACTTTGAATGCCCATTCGGCGCAATCGAAGTAGAATAATAAGTAAGCTTCAAATATAAATGCCACCTCAATTCGGGGTGGCATTTTATATTATTTTAAATTTAACATCTTTTTCATGGAATAATGGAAATCCAGACGCATATGGGTTTTTATAATATGTCGGAAATACAACTTTTACGCTAATTTATCGATTAATTTATGAGTGGCTTTATAAACTAATAATGTCACGATAATAACAATCGCGTCTTTAATTACATTAAATGGTAATACACACAATAACCCATAACTCCATTTAACATCTGTTACATTTGCGTTTGCGGCTTGGCACATCGCTAAAATGGCTTGTTCTGGGAAATCCATAACGAACATATAAAATGGAATCATCAAATATACATTAGTAACAACTGCAGTAACAACTTGGAAAACTGTACCAATTAATATTCCAATTAAAGCACCAGAGAATTTGCGGTGTTTTTGATAAATAATCGCTGCAGGAATAATAAAAGCAGTAGAATAAATTAAGTCAGATATTTCACCAACAACCATTGTTGAAGTAAATGGAATTTTAACGAGGAATTTAATTAATATAATAGCGGCTGCTGTCCAAGGACCATAAGCAAATCCAGCAATAAAAATAGGTATTTCATCAAAATGGAATTCTAAAAATGATGGGAAAAATGGAACTGGAAATTTAAGCATTGGAACGGTGTATAAAATAATTGATATACCACCAAATACCGCCACTCTGACCATAAATTTAACAATATTCTTGTTTGTTTTTTGAATTTTTTGACTAGTGAATACGAAAATGGCAAAGGCTAGCCAAAGAACTAAAACAACGCCGAGAATGATTGCTTTTGCTATATCTTTCATAAAAAAAGCCCCTTTCTCAGGGTGCGCATCTAAAAGAAATATCTGTTTCTTTCATCCAGACTTTACTGTCGCCTCTAGAATTTCACTAGATCATGCATAATTGCTCGCGGGGTATACCGCCGATTGGGAATTTCACCCGACCCTGAAACGATTTGTATTATATATCTAAAGTGGTTTAGTTGCAATAAGAGAATAATTTCTTGGATAGCGATGTTTAGTGGCTTTAATTTTTTTCACAACGACAATTGATCTTTTATCTTGTGATTCTGGTAATGAATATAAATATGAATTATCAATAACAGCGTCTAATTGTTTTAAAGCATTTTTTGATAAATCGATTTCATCAACATAGTTAGGACCTTTATAGGCAATTAATGAGCCATTGATTTTACATAATGGAATTGCTAATTCAATTAAAATATTTAATTGTTTTAACGCTCTCGCACTAACATAATCAAATTGATTTCTATATTTGTTCATCTCTTCAATGCGAGATTGAATAATCGTGACATTATTTAAATTTAATTCTTTAACAACTTCTTTTAGAAAAGTAATTTTTTTACCATTAGAATCAGATAAATAAAATGAAGCATTAGGGAAAATAATTGCTAAAGGAATGCCTGGAAATCCAGCGCCTGTTCCGATATCTAAAACTTTTTTATTGTCTAAATTAATATATTTAGCTAGAAATAACGAATCTAAAAAATGCTTTTCGATAATTTGCTGTTCATCTGTTATTGCTGTTAAATTAAATTTTTCATTCCAAGATATTAATAATGATGAATATTGTTGAAATAACGCTAGTTGATTATCACTAACTTTTATTCCTTCATTTAATAATGCTTTTTGTAAATCTAAATAATTCATTTCTCTAATTTCTTTAATAATAAAATAAGAATGGAAATATCGCTAGGATTAACTCCACTTATTCGACTAGCTTGTCCAATTGTTAATGGTTTGATTTTATCTAATTTTTGTCTAGCTTCAAGTCTTAATCCATCAAGATTCATATAATCCAAATCATTTGGTAATTTATAATTTTCAAATTTTAAATATGATTCAGCTTCTAATTGTTGTTTTTTAATATATCCTTCATATTTAACAATTGTTTCTAATTGAGAAATTCCAATATTATCCAATTCAATATCTTTAATATCATCAACTAAATTATATAAATCAACGTAATGAATATCTGGTCTTTTTAAAAATTCTAATCCGGAAACACCTGAACATAATGGTTGAAGCCCTTTTGATAATAAATATTCAGTTGTTCTTTTTCCACTGCCTAAATGAACATGGCTTAATATTTCAATAACTTTTTGGACATTTTCATTTTTCTTCAAAAGCTTTTGATATCTTTCTTCACTAATTAAGCCGAGATTATAGCCATATTTTGTTAATCTTAAGTCAGCGTTATCGTGTCTAAGAAGTAATCGATATTCTGCACGAGAAGATAATAAACGATATGGTTCATTTGTGCCTTTGGTTACTAAATCATCAATCATTACTCCAATATATGATTCATTTCTTTTTAAAATAAATGGTTCTTGATTTTTAATATATAAAGCCGCGTTAATTCCGGCAATTAAACCAAGTCCAGCGGCTTCTTCATATCCAGAAGTACCACATATTTGTCCAGCAATATATAATCCGTCATATTTTTTAATTTTCAATGTTGCATCATATTCGGTCGTTTTAATCGCATCATATTCAATCGCATAAGCGTATTTTAAAAATATTGCATTTTCAAAACCAGGTAATGTTTTAACCATTTCTTCTTGCAATTTTTCATCAGCAGAAGTTGAAAATCCTTGTAAATAAATTGATTCTCCGTCTTTAAATTCTGGTTCTAAAAATAATTGATGACGATCTTTATCAATAAAAGTCATTACTTTTGATTCGATTGATGGACAATATCGAGGTCCTACTCCGATAATTGTTCCATTATATGAACCATAACGATTTAAATTATTTTTAATTAATTCGTGAGTATTGTTATTTGTATATGTTAAATAACAAGGAATTTGTTCATCCAAAGTAACATATTTATTATTAGTGAATGAGAAATTCAAATATCCTTCCATTCCTTCTTGAATCGTTGATTTTGAAAAATCAATTGAAGATTTTTTGATTCGTGGAGGAGTTCCAGTTTTTAATCGATATAATTCTAATCCCATTTTTCTTAACGAATCAGATAATCCAATTGATGGATTTTCACCATCAGGGCCACCGGAAACCGAAGAAGTACCACGAATAATATGCGATTCCATATATGTGCCAGTTGATAACACTACCGCATTTGAAAAGATTGTTTCACCATCAGAAGTTTTGACTCCTCTAATCGTTTTTCCTTCGTGAAGGATATCCACAACCATGCATTCTTTAATATCTAAATTAGGTTCGTTATCTAATAAAGATTGCATATAGTGAGGATAATTATATTTATCTTCTTGAGCGCGTAAACATTGAACACCTGGTCCTTTACCGGTATTTAACATTTTCATTTGGATAAATTCATGATCCGCGGCAATACCCATCATTCCACCTAAAGCATCAACTTCACGAACAACAATTCCTTTTGCTGATCCTCCGATTGATGGATTGCATGGCATATTTGATATCATTTTTTTGTTTAAAGTGCATAACAAAACATGTAGTCCCATATGGGCCACCGCCATCGAGGCTTCTACACCAGCATGTCCTCCACCAACAACTATGACATCATAATTTTTCATATTATCCAATTCCATTGATATCCATTTTAATTAATTGATTCAATTCAACCGCATATTCCATTGGCAATTCTTTAGAAAATGGTTCAATAAATCCCATAATTATCATTTGAGTAGCGTCTTTTTTAGAGATGCCTCTACTCATTAAATAAAATAATTGTTCTTCATTAATTTTTGATACTGTTGCTTCATGTTCAATAAATGATTCTCCATTTAATACTTCATTTTTTGGAATAGTATCTGATTTAGAATAATTATCTAATATTAAAGTGTCACATTCGACATGTGATTTACAATTTTTAGCGTTTTTATGAATTCTAACTGTTCCGCGATAATTAACAATTCCACCATTTTTTGCAATTGATTTGGAAATAATCGTTGAACTAGTATTGCTCGCTAAATGGATCATTCTTGCTCCAGCGTCTTGATATTGTTTATTTCCAGCAACTGCAATAGAAATACAATTACCTCTAGCGCCTTCACCAGCTAAAATACAAGCCGGATATTTCATATTTGTTTGTGAACCAATATTTCCATCAATCCAATCCATTTGACCATTTTCTTTAACTAACGCTCTTTTGGTAACTAAATTAACAATATTATTTGACCAGTTTTGAACAGTTGAATATCGACATTTAGCATCTTTTAAAACAACGATTTCAACTACGGCTGCGTGCAATGAATCTTTTGAATATATTGGAGCGGTACAACCTTCAACATAGTGGACACTTGCGCCTTCATCAACAATGATTAATGTTCTTTCAAATTGTCCAGATTTTTCATTGTTAATACGGAAATATGATTGAAGAGGTTTGTCTAATTGCACTCCTTTAGGAACATAAATAAATGATCCACCAGACCAAACAGCCCCATTAAGCGCGCTGAATTTATTATCTTTATATGGCACAACTGTGTTGAAATATTTTTTTACTAAATCAGGACACATTTGTAATGCTTGATCGGTTGATAAAAAGATAACACCTTTATCTTCAACTTCTTTAAGCATATTGTGATATACCGCTTCTGATTCGTATTGAGTTGTTACGCCTGATAAATATTTTTGTTCAGCTTCTGGAATACCTAATTTTTGGAAAGTATTTTTGATTGTTTCTGGAACTTCTTCCCAATCTTTTTCCACCTTTTTTGAAGAACGGGTGAAATATGTATATGAATCAAAATCTAAAAAACTTAAATCTGGTCCAAAATCAGGCATTGGTAATTGTTTAAATGCTTCATAAGATTTTAAACGGAATTCAAGCATCCATTCAGGTTCATTTTTTAATTTAGATATTTCTCTAACAACTTCTTCAGTTAGTCCAACTCCAGTTGTTAAAATAGACGTATCTTCGTCTTTAAACCCATATTTATAATCTTTTTCAAATTCGTTATTATTCATAATTATTTCTTTTGGCATTTTTCGCAATTACACACCATATTATCTAAAGCTGTCCAACCAATTGTTGCGCATTTAATTCTTGCTGCTTGCTTTGAAGTATTCATAAAGACAATAGCTTCATCTAAGACTGATTCATCATATGGTAATTCGTGAATCATATTTTCAAATTGTTCAATTATATATTTAGCGTCTTTTAATGATTTATTAACGACTAAATCACACATAATATCAGTTGAAGCAGTTGAGATTGTACATGCAACTCCAGTAAAACAACAATCAATAACAATATCATCTTTAACATCTAAAAAGACAGTTATATCATCAATGCAATTTTCACTATTCATATTGATTGATAAATAATTGTTGTGTTTTGGTTCTCTTTTATTATTAGGATGATCATAATGATCCATAATAATTTGTCTCATCATTTGAGGATTAAGCAAAATAGGCATCTAAAAAGTCACCACTCTTTCTTAAAGCATCGACTAAAGCATCGATTTCTTCTTTGGTTGTATAAAAATAAATTGAAGCACGCACTGTTGCAACTTCTTTTAAATAATTAATTAATATTTTTGCGCAGTGTTGGCCACTTCGACATGCAATACCTTTTGAATTTAAAAATGTCGCTAAATCTTGAGCAAATATTCCTTTAATATTAAAGGTAATAATTCCAGCTTCTGCTTCTTTGTTATATATAACAATATTAGGAACTGTTTCTAATTGACTAATCGCATATTGACGGAGATTATGTTCATATTCTTCAATATTTTCAAATCCAATATTTAATAAATAATCAACTGCTGCTTTAAGCCCTAATATACCTTCAATATTTAATGTGCCCGCTTCAAATTTGGCAGGTGGATTAACATATTTAACATCTCCACACATATCAAATTTAGCGTTCATTCCACCACCGCTCATTAAAGGGTCCATCATTTCTAATAAATGATATTTACCATAGATGACTCCAACACCAGTTGGACCACACATTTTATGTCCAGAGAAAGATAAGAAATCAATATCTAAATCTTTAACATCAATTTTCATATGTGGCACCGATTGCGCGCCATCAACGATAACTAAAATATTGTGTTCATGAGCAATCTTTGTAATAGCTTTAATATCAACTTTATAACCTAAAACATTTGTTACTTGAGCAATCGCAATTATTTTAGTGTTTTTTGTTATTGATTTTTCGACATTTTCTGGAGTTAAACGGCCACTTTCATCTAAAGGAATATAGCCAATTTTTGTTCCTTTAATTTCACTAACTTTAAACCATGGAAGAACATTTGAAGCATGCTCTGCAACAGTTAATAAAACTTCATCATTTTCAGTTAAATATTTCATTCCATAGCCATAGGCTATTAAATTAATTGACATCGATGTTCCTGAAGTAAAAACAACTTCTTTATTTTCGCAATTTAATAAGCGCGAAACAGAATGTCTAGTTTCTTCAATTTTAACATCCATATTGTAGCAAAGATCATAATCTCCACGATGAGAATTTGATGTTTCGTTTTGATAATAATTTGCGATAGCGTCTAAAACGCATTTTGGTTTAAATGTTGTTGAAGCATTATCTAAATATACAAGCTTATGTCCTTGCATTATTTTATTTCCATCAAGCATTGGAAAATCTTGACGTATTTTTTTAACATCTAACATTTATAATACCTCCGTAATTGCTTGATGAATCATTTGCTTTTTGTCTTCATCAAAATAATTACTAATTGGTTTTAAATATCCAAGAGTAATTAATTGTCTAGCTTCTTTTTTTGATAATCCACGAGACATTAAATAAAACATATGATCAGTTGATAATTGGCCAACTGTCGCTCCATGGCTAGCGACAACATCGTTTTCATCAATTTTTAATGCTGGAGATGCTTTCCCTTTAGCAAATTGATCAAAAACAATTATTTTTGCGTTTTGTCTTGTTTCTGATAATGGGCAATGTTCATGAATATGATTAATACCTTTAAATATTAATGTCGATTCATCTCTTGCTACCCCATAATTATCCATAATTGCTTTTGTTTGAGGAGCGAAATGATTAAATGATATATCAAATTGTTTAATATCTTTATTGTTTGATAGGCTTGCTAATTTCCAAATACAAGAAGCGCCTATTTTGTTTAAATCAACAACTGAATTAATGTTGTAATTGCCATTTCCAAAATCAGCATAAATAACTTCTAATGATGAATTTTGATTAAGTTCTATATGGATTTTTTTATTATCTTCATTACCAATAGATAATATTTTTAAAGTTAATTTCGCGTCATCTAAAACAACAATTTCCAAATCAGAAAAAGACATTAAATCTATAGTTTTTGTTTCGTTTTGTTGAATTATTATTTTTTCCATTATTTTTTTAACGCTTCCTTTGTCGCACATGTGCCAATTGAAATTTGATTCATTTTTTGTTCTTCTTTTTCAATTTCAATACCGTGTTCAGTTCTTAACCATTCATAACCTGATTCATCAATTTTCTTAATTAATTCTTTATTTCCTTCAAGAACGATTTTTCCATTCATAAGAATCGCAACACGATCAATATTAATTAAGTTATATAGACGGGCGTAATGGGAAATAATTAAAAATCCTTTCCCTTTTTCTTGTTCTTCTTTAATAACATTTGCAACGACTTGAATGGCATCGACATCTAATCCAGAATCGATTTCATCAAGCATTGTGAATTTTGGATTC
>JAQYER010000090.1 GCA_028723545.1 Caryophanales bacterium | reverse complement strand
ATTCCAATTGAAGTTGTTGCAACATCACAATTAAGAAGCTTCTATTTAACAGCCATTGACACTGAATGTTTAGCTACTGAAGCAACAATTACTGCTGGTGGTATTTATCAATTTAATATGAATCAATCACCAAAAGACGCTCCATTAAAATATAAAGCAGTTTCAGGTGATGAATCTATTTTAAAAGTCGTTTCTGCTGAAAACTCTCCAATTATTAAATTTGATACCACCATGGCGAATATTACGACTAATACTGATGTCAAAGTTACAATTGAAGCTGAATATGAAACTTACGAATATGATGGACAAATTAAATCATATTCACCAACCGTCTTTACAATTCACGTTTTACCTGCCGCTGTTGATCCAGTTGGCAAATGGGTAGCTAGTGGAGAGGGTTATCCAGATACATATGTTTTATTCACTGATGAAGTATACAATGCTGAAACAGGAACTAAAAAAGGTATCATTCATGATAATTATGTACCAAAAGATTCAAATGGAAATTCGGCTGAGTCCTTTATTGATGAATTCTATTTCGAATACATATTCTCAAATGGAACTGTTAAAGCTAAATTATATGATTTATCAATCACTAGCATGGATAGTTCATATTTACCAAGTGAATTTATCTTAGATTTCACCTATGTACCTTCTTCTGATATGTATGGTGTCTTCCTTGCATATTATGAATATGATCCTGATTATGAAGATTACTGGTATTCATGTATCTTAGGTGATTTAGGTTCTGATGGTTATCTTGAAGGAAATTCAATGGAATCTGCTCGTTATTTAGGATTAACACGCGCTTCTTAATTAATAATATGAAAAGACTACTTATTAAAATAACTAATTTATTAGCTATCCTTTTAGGAGGGGTAGCCTTTTCTACTTCTTGTTCAAGTTCATCAGACACTACTTTAATTAATCAAGAAGTAGATATTAATACAACTAAAGAAGCGTTGAAATTCTTAAATGAAAATCGCAATTACACATTTTCTTATGAAGGTGATTTATTAAGAAATCATCAATATATCTTTAATGAATATTATGTTGGTAGATACGTTGATTCATCCGAATCATTAACATATTTCTATTGTTCTAATAGTGGTGGAACATTCAAAGTTGAATTCAGCGATTTATATGGCCGATATATTACAAGTGAATATCGCTCAAATAATAATGTTTGGGATACAAATTTAATTCCTCATTATTATCAAAAATTTAGTGACTATCTCGAAACAATCGAAGACGATGTAGATGAATTAAGAATTAAAAACACTGATTTTAAAAGAACATTTATTATGATGATGGGTTATGAAGGCGATAGCTTTATTGATATTGATTCATTATTAGCCCAATATGATAATGATTCCGAATCATTAGTGTTTACAATTACAATCAAATCAAAAACATATATTTATCGAGTTAATAATTTTAACAAAACAACATTTGATGTTGAAAATCTTCTTCCAACTGGAATTTTCAAACCATATGTTCCTACTTATGATGAACAATTAACTAAAACACTGATGTCTGCGAATAATTATTTCCAAGGAATATATCAATATTCTGAAACAGGAAATGGATATGTTGGAAATAATGTCTTTAATCCTCATTATTTTGCGACTGTATATAATGGTTCAACAACATTAACCGGCTATATTTCATTACACGCGGAAGAAGTGAGCGAAGGAAGTAATGCTCATCCAGCATTAAACGGAACATATTTTGTATCAGTTCAAAATTATAATTCTAGCAACGCTGTTCCATCGATTAATTCTCGTCCAATATCCGACAATAACGATGTTACAGAAGTAATGAATTATCCAAATCATTTATTGTTATTAGATAATTTCCATCGTTTTGTTTCATGGAACGGAACCGAAGATGAACAAGTATTAGGAACAGGTATATATACAGAAGATCAAGAAATATTATTTGATTTTTCGAAGAATTTCGCTCTCGACACAGCGTTTGAAGGCCAAAAACCAGATTCATTAGGAATTGATATTAATATTAATGGAACAGATGATGATTCTATTATCTTCTATTATTATTTCTATTACGGCACAACAAAATATGTTTATCCAATTCCATTTTTTGGATTTGGTGACGCTAATATTCCAGTTTTAGACGCCATTTATCAAACGTATCACACAATTGAAGATTAATGATTGACCACATCAAATTCGATGTGGTTTTTCATTATAAAAAAGTAATAGTTAACCTAATCAACAATCAAAGAAATATATTCGATAAAATCTATACTTTCCTATATAGTGTGAAACACTTTCTTGAATTTAAACAATCATTATTATATAATTTGCACATATTTATATAAAGACAAGGCCATATTAGTTTTTAAATGGTTTTGCCTTAATAGGGGGAAAAGAAATATGAAAAAGAAATTTCTATTTGCTTTGGCCGCATCTGCTTCAACAATTGCTTGTGCACTCGCATTAATGCCAAAAAACGGCATTATGTCTTTTGCAGAAGGTTGTGAACACGAAGGTAACCATTATCTCGCTAAAGAAGCTAGCTGTACTAAAGCAGGCAATGTCGAATTCTGGGCATGCTGTCTTTGCCACGAACAATTTATCACTACTCCAGGAAAAGGAACATGGGTTGATCAAGGTGTTTATAATGGTCCATCATTAGACTCTACACATCCTGCTTATGTTGCTCCTAATTCAAATCATACTCCTGGTTCTTGGGCTGTATATGAAAGAGATACAACTCTCGGAGTCAATGCTTCTTGTAGTGAATGTGGTGCAGAAGTTTATGAAAACGATGTCACATCTGTTGAAAAACCAGTTGTTTCAACTGCTGAATGGACTGTAGACACAACTGTCGATTCATCATATCCATGGGTATATGACGAAGATACAAAAACATATACTGCTGGAAACAAAATGGTTGGCAATTCATTAAGCTATTTCCAAGTTAATGTAACTAAAACCGGAACTATCGTATTTGATATTTCTATCATTTGTGAAATTGGTTACGATTATTTCTGCGTATACAAAAACTCAAATATTACTTCATGGACAAGTTCTGTTTCTTATACTAGCAATGGAAATGTCTACAATACTTATAAAAAAGGTGCAAACACAGGATATGTTGAAACAGTCTCTCTTGATGTTGTAGAGGGTGACGTTCTTATGTTTACAAAACGCGCTGACGGTAGTGGCTGGGGATCAAAAAATGGTTCTAATTATGATGAAGCGGTAGTTAAATTTAAAACTGCTTATACATATGGATTATTAACTCTTGATACACAAGGTGGATCTTCCGTATATCCAGGAATTACTGTTAATGGTTGCGTTGCAACAGATTTACCAACACCAACTAAAGACGGATATACATTTGATGGCTGGTATAAATCAGTTTCTTATGTTGCTGGTGAAGAAGTCACTGAAGGAACATATGTTGGTGATAACGTCACTATTTATGCAAAATGGTGGGACAACAATAATGTTCACTCATTAGCAGGTTCTTATAAAGGATTTGCCTTTAAATCAGGTTCTGCTACAAGCGGATCTGTTCCAAGTTTACTTCAAAATTACACACTTGATATTAACTATAAAGGTCAAGTTGTTCATAGTGGAACAACCGACAATTTATCAGGAACTATTTCAGAACTTGATGAAAATGGCGTTGCTACATTAAAAGAAAGAAACGTTAAATATTATGAAGAAGATGGAGTTCTCGTTATCTCAAAACCATCAGAATCATTTGTTTCTTCTGACTATTTCTGGATTTTCGTTAAAGATTCAGAACAAACTTATACATCATCTACTGTTCTTGGAACTGGATTCGGTGGATACAGTGTTGGAACATATGTAGTCTTTAATTTCCCTCTAGCAGATGGAACATTAAGAACATTCTATGCAAACGGAGTTGAAGGAGTAGGATCTTATATCTACCGTCCACAAATCGTTTCAGTTGTTCCAGATGTTGCTATTAAAAATCTTGCTAGCGGTTCATACAATGTTGGATTCAGTGTATCTGATGGAGTTACAACATTAAAATATGGTTATGATGGTTCATCATTTGTTCCAGTAACTGATTCATATTTTGGAGCTTACACCAATACAGTTGCTGATGACGAAGTAACTACATTATATGTTTCTGGTGCTGGAAAATATAAAACTCTTAAAAACGATTCATTATCCTCAGTATCATCATATTCTATTCAAGATGCAGAAAATAATATTTTATATTATGCAAGCGGTGCAGATGCAGAAACATACACTCTTGATTTAGAAAATAATACATTTACAAGAAGCGTACCAACAGTCACTGTTACTTATGACTTAAATGGTCATGAAGCGACTTTAGTTGCTGCTTCTGCAGCTAAATTTGCAATTGAAGGCAATACTCAAAAATTCTGTAAAGCCTTAACATCATCTTCTGGTGCTTGGTTATATTCTGACGAATACGCCAAAATTCAAGATGGTTATTCAACCGATGGATTATATTCATTTGAAGGATGGTATACTGATGCTGCTTGTACAGATGCTGTAGGTAATACACATGCTACTGAAGACTTTACTCTTTATGCAAAATGGGCAAGAGCATATTTAGTTACAATCGTTAACAATAATGGTGATGAAAACAGCACCGTCAAAGTTAATGAAGGAACTACACCTACATTAACTACTCCAACTAAAGAAGGCTATATGTTTGCTGGTTGGTACACTGATGAAGAATTAACTACACCATATGTTCCAGGCGCAATCGGTGAAGATATTACTGTTTATGCAAAATGGGCAGAAAAACCAGAATTTGCTAAAGGTATTTATTATGCTGGATTCAATTTATATGGTACCAACTACAATAAAACAAATTCAGCTGCTTCAGGATATAAAATCACATTTAATGATGATGGTACAATCACTAAAGGTACATCAAAAATAAGTGGTGTAACTTATAGTCCAGATACAACATTAGTCAATGGTGTTGCAACATTTGGAACAAGTAAATTAGGATATTTTGCTAAAACTTCTACAAATAGATTTGTTCAAACACAAGCATATGGCGGATATTCTTCAGATCCAGTACCTGGAGATATGAACTTCGGTGTTCAATTATTCAATGATGAAAGTGCATCATTTGTCCAAACTACCCTTATTGCAAATAAAGCATATTTATGTCAAGTCACTGTTACATTAGCAGATGCAAGCACTGAAACATTTGTTTCATATATTGATTGTGAAAACGATGCTGTCTATGCAGATGTAACTCTTGAAACAGTAACTGCAGGTGTTTCTAGCAACGCATTTAGTAGCGTTTATGCATCATCAAAATTTGCTGATACAATTACTATTAAACAAGGAGACGTTGTTGTTGGAGTCTTTGGAAAATCAGGTTCTAGTGTTGTCCGTGGTGACGCTTATGCTGGAACATACACTGGTACATTTAATGGCGTAGAACAAGCAGTTGTCTTCGATGGATTTGGAAATGTCACAATTGGAGATGGCTCATTAACTGGTAAATATGTCGTTAATGGAACTGAAGCTACTCTTACAATTAATAGTAAAACATATGTAATTACTTTATCTGGAACAACATATACACAAGTTCTCGATGGTCTTGAAGGAACATATGCTGGAGAACAAGGTGAATTAGTTGTTACTGGTTGGGGTGAATGTACACTTGCTGGTGTTGCTGGAACATATTCAATTTCTTCTGGAACAACAATTAGAGTAGTTGTTAATGATGTTGTTTCATTCGTTACACTAGATAAATCTTCTAATACTTATGTAGCTGCTAGCGCATCAATCTTTGCTGGATTAACATTTGTTGGTGATCATAAAAATAGTTATGGCGATTCAGAACAATTCTATTTAATATTTGACGATAGCCCAGCTATTACTGGTAAAGCACGATTTGGTGGTACTGATTTTACAGCAACATTTACTGGAACATATAATGATGGAGTTCTTGTAATTACTTATACAAGTGATATTTATGGAAATGTTCTTACTGGAAAAACAACAACATTCGCTGTATCAAATCAAACATTAACATGTACTGCTGATGAATTAACTGGTATTTATACTGTTCAAACAGGCGTAAATTTATATTGTGATTCATTTACTCTTCCTGGAACAAGTGAAGGAACAGGTGGTTCAGAAAGTGAATCTACATTAACATTACAAACTGGAACTTATATCGGAGAAGCGTCAACTGCTGATTATTCATTAGTCATTACTTCTGTTGATCTCGGTTCATTAGCCGCAACAGCTCTAGGAACTACAACTACAGAATATATTACAATTACCGCTAATGAAGATGGAACATACGAATTTGTTTCAGAAGAAAATTTCTATGGAACTATTACAGTAGTTTCTGACACAGAATTAAGCGTTGATTTACAAGACGTGAAGAATGGTGTCTATGAAACTGTTACATTCACAAAAGCGTAATTAAGTTATTGGATTTAGTTAACATAAAAACTCGTAAGAATACAAGCCTTACGAGTTTTTAATTTGAATTAATTAATTACAATTTAACGATACATTTATTTTTTATTAATGATTTAATTTCATCGTTATTGTTATCGCGATATTCAATATATAATTTCTTGAATTCATCTGATAAAGTAGTTGGAATTAATAATATTCCTTCTCCTTGAGCGATTAATAATGTATTCGCGAACACTAAAGCGGTTCTTTTATTACCAAATAAGAATAATTTGTGTTTGATGATATATAATAAAGTTTCAATTGCTTGATCAACAGGATTATCGTTATTTTTAATAATATCCACTAAATCATTACGGGTTTTATTTTCTGATGGTATTTCTGGAGCGACATATCTTCCATTTGTGATATATGGTGTTGTTCTTAATGAACCAGCGGAAAATATAAAACCATCTTCAATAAATTTATTAACACTTAATAAAATGTTGTAATCTGGACTATTGGATAAAATATATGGTGATAATACAAAATCTATCGCATTATTTAAGTTCATAATTTTCATTACATCTTTAGGCGATAAATTTGGTGATTGTCCGTTTAATGTTGAATCAATTTCTGCAATAGATAGTGGTGATTTATCTGCATGTAAAATTGATTGAATAAATAATTTCTTATTATCTTTAATATAATTAATATATTTTTGTGAATTATTTGATAATGGAGTGTTATTATAACCTAATTCCGCTAAAGATTTATTGATCTTTCTTAATTGGGTTTTGATTTGTTTAGCGTGTAATGAATTTTGATTGATTAATCTTAATAAATATTCTGAATATTCTCCAGCGTATTTAGTTACTAATTTATTCCCATCTCGAAAATGAACAAATATATATTTTTTATTTGCTCTTTCTCTTATTTCAATTGATCCATATAATAAATTTTTAATTTTTTGTTCAAGAAATTCTTTTTCTTTTATTAAAGAAATAATTTGTAATGAGTTGGTTTTCATAATAAAAGTATTATATCATTATGTGAAACATTTTGATATTAATAAATTAAAAATTTGTTTCGTATATAATGAAATCGAATATTTTATTAACTAATAATGTTTGTTAATTATGATATAATTTAAACATGTGTTTTAGATTTAAAAAGAAAAAAGCAATTAAAGTTACCAATAATAAATATTTCTTAGGAGAACAAGTTAATTTTAAATATCGAGGAGAAATTCGTCCTGGATTTGTTTATTCGATGAAACAAGATGAATTGGGTAAAGTAATTTATCAAATTCAAATCGGTGGAGAATGTCCAGCAATTATTAATGATGTTCAAGAAGAAGATATAGTCTATGTAAGGAAAAGATATTAATTAATATGAATAAAAATCAAATAATAAATAAAAATTATCAATCAATGAAACAAGATAATGAAGAATTAGAATTCGCTAATTATCAAGAAGAAGTTAAAAAAGATAAACAATATAAAAAATATAAAGCCATTGTAATATTGTTAACAATTATTTTATATATATTTGGATTAGGATTATTTTTCAATATCGCTTTAGCGATTTATGATAAATGGCCAATTCCGGGTATTGTTGTTGGAATATTATTATTTTTAACTTATTCAATTTGTTTCTTTTTATTAATTTCAGAAATATATGTCAAACCAACATTTGATTTAAATTTCAATAAAGATCGTCGAAATATCAATTCTGAACGCAAAAACAATATTGTTAGGTGGGAAATTGCTAACAATATTGTTAATCAAGCTAAAGCGATAAATGGCTTATATACCAAGAAAAAAGAAGAAATTGAATCATTAACATCATTAGAACAATTATTATGCAAGAAAAATAATGTTCCAAATTATAAATCACCATTATCTAAAGAAGTAGCGGAACATGTTTATTATTTATTCCGTAGAAATGGTGTTATTTATAAAAAAGCCCAATCTCTTATTTGGAAAAGATCGATATCTTGTGGAGCGTTAACAGCTTTATCACAAGACGCAATTGTTGATATTGGTATTGTTGTGGTCAAAGACATGCAATTAATTAAAGACCTTGTCTGGTTATATGGATTTAGACCGACAAATAAAGAAATGAACGCTTTAATGATTAAAATTATTAAAGGAGTGTGTTTGTCTATTGGACTTAATACACTTCCTAAAGGCACCGTTTTAGCGTCCAAAATATTAAGAAAAGATTCATCGAATTTAATCGTTCAATTATTTGGATCTGTTTTAGATATGGGTGCCCAATTTTTAGGAAATGGTGTAATGACTTATTTAGTTGGAAGACAAACAATCTTAACATTAATTAAAGAATATCGCTTCCAAGAATTATTTAGACAATATATTGATTCAATTGAAGAACTTGAAATTCCAACCAATCCAAACATTATTAAAAATTTAAATAATGAAATTAAAAATGAATTAATTATCAAATCCAAAGAAGAAAAGAAAGAAACCGAAATAATCAATAAAGAAAATATCGAAGTAGTGGATAAAAAAGAAAATCAACCAAAGAAGAAACACTTTTTTTAAAAAGAATAATAAAAATAATTAATCTTTATCGACTTTCTCGATATATTTGTATTTATAATCGACAACACCTAGATCATATTCACTTCTAGCGGACCTAATAATTAAATGTTGATTATCATCAATAAACATATCTTTAATTGTTTCATGAATCGCTAATTCGATTGCGTATATATTAACATTTCCCTTTATAATAAAAGTCAATGTATCGAGATCAATCGCTCTTTTTTCTTCTAAGCAAGGAATGATCATATGAGGTATTTTAGATTTTAATATAATATGAAAGACATTTTTATATAATCTATGTCTTATTTCATAATTATCATGATTAACCGCAATAGTCCAACGAAGCATTTCATTAATGCTTAAATATGGAATATCTTCAATAATGTTTTCATATTTATAACAAGCGATTAATCCGTTAATGCTTTTATAAACAGATTCATCCCCAATATAATCCATATGGTCCATTCTTAATTCAATCGCTTTTTTAGCGATTAAAGCTAATATGGAGCCAATAACTATGTCGGCATTTTCAATTTCACATTCAGCGTGAAATGCTGATAATCTTAACGCAACATCCGCTAATTTGGAGGTATAAAAGTTATCTTTACATAAAGAAAAATATTGGTTAATAAATAAATCATCAACAATATCGAACGCTAAAGAAAGGTTTTTATATCCTAAATAACCTCCTTTTAAAATATCAGAGCATTTATATATTGATTCTGGATGTTTTGCTAATGCACCGATAGAAAAATATTCAAAAGCTTTTTTAAAATGGTCAACACTATCATCGTAATAATAATGTAAATATCCTAATGTATTCGCGGCGCCTGGATCTTCATATTCATTCAATAATTTTAATAAATATGTTTTAGCGACTCTATAATTAGGCTCGTTAATAGGGGAGCCTTCATAATTTTCATAAGCAATATTTGAAACGCATTCTTCAATACCATTTTGGCATCCTTTATCCATCAAATCATTATATAGATTTACTAAATTATTATTTTTTGCAATATTGTTTAAAAAATTTTTATCCGCCGCTTTAGCGATTGTTCTAATTATGCAATCAGGATATGAATCAACATCAAAAGGATCTTTCATAATAATTAATGCTTGATTACATAATTTAATCGCTTCTTCTTTGCTTAAATGGTTAAGACAATTATTTGCACATAAAACAGTCGTTAATAAAATATTAGGAATAGGTAAACTTAAATTAGGATTTTCTTTAGGAAATAATTCGAAAGAGTTTTTCGCATAATAAACGATTTGTGGATATAATCTTTCAAAATAATCATCATCTTCATCGCATTGTTCAATTGCATATAATAAATCTTCAATATTAAAATCGACTTTTTCTTCGCAATAATAATTCGCGATTACATCAACTTTAATGATTTTCTTAAATAATTCGTTTTTATTAACTTTAATATCTTCCGCTCGTTTTAACCATTTTATGTCAATAATCGCACCAGAAGATGTTTTAGCAAAACCATCTTCGATTTGAATAACATAAACTGCGTGTCCTTTTTTTAAATTAATTTCCTCATCTTCATAATCGCGAATTAAAAAATAATAACCAAAGTCCATAAATATTTACCTCATTTGAAATTATATCAAAAAATAATTAATAATATATAAAAAGCATATATTTGAGCTTATTTGCTCAAAAATATATTATTATAAAAATAAAGGAGTTAAAAAATTATGGGATTAATAAAAGTAATAATGTACGATTCTAAACCATATGATATCGAATCTTTTAACATCGTCTTAGAAAAAATAAATCAAGAAGAAAATAAAATATCTTTTACATATCTTGAAACTAAATTAAATAAACATACAGCGATATTAGCAAAAGGATATGATGTTGTATGTGTTTTCGTTAATGATACAGTTGATAAAGATGTCATTGATATTTTATATGAAAATAATATTAAAGTAATCGCTTTAAGATGCGCTGGATACAACAATGTTGATGTCGAATATTGTTTTAATAAAATCCACGTATTACGCGTTCCATCATATTCACCTAACGCAGTTGCGGAACATACATTCGCAATGTTATTAACTTCCATTCGAAGAATTCATAAAGCTTATATCCGCACCAAAGATAATAATTTCTCATTATCAGGTTTAGTTGGTGAAGATTTATTTAATAAAACAATTGGAATTATCGGAACTGGTAAAATCGGTAAATGTATGATTAATATCGCAAGAGGATTTGGAATGAATATCAAAGCATATGATAAATTTATTGATCCAAATTTAGATGTTAATTATTGTTCATTAGAAGAAATATATAAGACTTGCGATATTATTTCCCTTCATTGTCCATTAACTAATGAAAACCGTCATATGATTAATAAAAACACAATCGATATGATGAAAAAAGGAGTCATTATCTTAAATACATCTCGTGGTGGATTAATTAATTCAAATGACTTATTAGAAGGTATTAAATCACGTAAGATTGGCGCAGCATGCTTGGATGTATATGAAGAAGAATCAGATATCTTCTTTACTGATAAAAGTGGTCATATATTAAATGATGACACTTTAGCGAGATTAATCACGATGCCAAATGTCATATTAACATCCCATCAAGCATATTTAACTAAAGAAGCATTAAATAATATTGCTAATACGACAATTGAAAACATTTTAAATTATCAATCAGTATCAACTTCACAAAATGAAATTTGTTATCATTGTGGAAATATTGAAAATTGTAAGAAAAACAAAAAATTAAAATGCTTCTAAAACAAGATAATTAATTATTTAAATAAACAAAAAATATCCTATCGTTATATAGGATATTTTTGCTATATATTAATTATTTAATTAATAAGAATGATTGATAACAGCGATATGCTTCAAATAAATCCGCTTTAGAAACAATTTCCATTGGAGCGTGCATATTTAATACAGCAAGTCCAGCATCAACAACATTCATATTCTTATTGCCTAAGATATATGCGATTGTGCCGCCTCCGCCTTGATCAACTTTACCAAGTTCACATGTTTGATAATTAACATCATTATCATCCATGCATTTTCTAACTTTAGCGAAATATTCAGGCATGCAGTCAT
This sequence comes from Caryophanales bacterium, assembly GCA_028723545.1. Lineage (GTDB taxonomy): Bacteria > Bacillota_I > Bacilli_A > RFN20 > CAG-826 > Fiminaster. The sequence continues at coordinate 2,511 of JAQYER010000090.1, read as the reverse complement.
TAGAACCAGATTTACCTCTTGAACCAGTGTATTTATTAAAGCAAATACCATTTCCTAAATAAGCATTATTATTTGAACGAGTATCCATTACACATGGGAATAAAGGATCATATCCGGCTGAAACATCGCTTGATAACATATAAGAATTTTCTAATGCAAGACGGATTTTTAAATCATTATATCCTTCTAATTTATCAATTAAATAAGCGATAGTGTTTTCAAAGAACATTGATTGAGCGCCCGTCGCACCAACAGAGCCAATTTCTTCTTTATCGACTAAAATGCAACAACCAGTTCTTTCACCAGGTTCCATATCTAAAATTGCTCTTAAAGATGTATATGCACAGCAACGGTCATCATGTCCATATCCAGCGACCATTGAACGGTCTAAACCATAATCGCGAGATTTTCCAGCTGGGACAACTTCAATTTCCGCTGATAAGAAATCTTCTTCTTCAAAGTCATATTTATCTTTTAATAATTTTAAAATATTAGCTTTGACTGATTTATTATCTTCTAATGATGGAATTGATCCACATGTTACATCAAGGTTTTCTCCTTCGATAACTTTACTAGCTGGTTTAGTTAATTGATCGGCTGATAAATGGATTAATAAATCAGATATGCCAACAACTGGATCATTTTCATCATCTCCAATTGCGATATCAATTACTGTTCCATCTTTTTTGCAAACAACACCATATAAGGCAAGTGGGATAGTGACCCATTGATATTTTTTAACACCACCATAATAATGAGTATCTAATAAAGCAAAACCTTTTGATTCATATAATGGGCTTTGTTTTAAATCTAGGCGTGGTGAATCAATATGAGCACCTAAAATATTTAATCCTTTAGTTAATGATTGCTTTCCAATGACATATAAAGCAATGTTTTTGTTTTTATTAACAAAATATACTTTATCTCCATAAGCAATCTTATCTAATTTAGAAGCATCTTTAAATCCATGTTCTTCAGCAATTTTAATTGTTTCAGTAACGACTCTTCTTTCGGTTTTACCAAATGTTAAGAATTGTTTATATTGTTCAGCAAATTCAAATACTTCTTTTAATTGGTTTTCATCATATTTAGACCAAGCATTTTTATTATACATAATCGTTCCTCCTTCGAATTAATGCGTATTATATCATATTTATTGAATATTGATTATATCAATTAATAAAATTATCCAATTAATTGTTAGTGACAATTATTAACAATAATCACTATTAATTATCTAATTCAATTTTTTAAGCATTTTATTTATCATTATTTGAAATAATGAGATAAAATAATATTGTCATTCAAGGAGGAAAGACAATGATTGATAAAAAAGTATTATACAAATTAACACACGGAATGTATGTATTAACAACTAAAGACGCTGGATGCTTTGTTGACGCAGTTAGTCAAGTAAGTGGTGGTGATTCTCCTTTATTAGCGGTCGCCGTAATGAAGAAGAACAACACTAATATTTCAATGCATAATAATGATAGATTCGCGATTTCAATTTTTGGTAAAAAAGATGATTCAGAATTAATCAAAACTTATGGATTCAATTCATCTAGAGATTATGATAAATTCGCTAATTCACATGTCATTGAAGTTAGTGGAACAAAAGTAGTGGATACTACACTTGGATATATTGTCTTAGAAAAAATTGATTCAATTGAAAATGACACTCACACAGTCTTCATTGGTAAAGTATTAGAAACACATATGAATAACGCTGATGATGAACCAATGTCATATAATTATTATCAAGCTCACAAAGACGAAGTATTAAAGCCAGTCAAAACTGAAAATGGCAAATTAGCGTGGGTTTGTACAATATGTGGTTATATCGAATATAACTATGATGAATTACCTGCCGATTATACTTGCCCAGTATGCGGAGTAGGTGTTGATTTCTTTGAAAAAAGATCAGTCTAATTAATTAATATGAAGCAGTCATTTGACTGCTTTATTTTATGAAGGAGAAAATTATGATTAATTCAATATATGAATTAAAGGTAAATGATTATGATGGAAATGAAGTGGACTTTTCCATTTATAAAAATAAAGTATTATTAATTGTTAACACCGCAACAAAATGTGGATTTACCAAACAATATGATGATCTAGTATACCTCTATGAAAAATATCATAGTGAAGGATTAGAAATATTAGATTTCCCATGTTCACAATTTTTAAATCAGGCTCCAGGAACATCAAAAGAAATTCATGAAGCATGTTATTTAAGATTCCAAATTGGATTCCCACAATTTGAAAAAATCAAAGTTAATGGAAAAGAAGAACATCCATTATATACATATCTAAAATCACATGATCCAGTTAATGAAAATCCAACTAGAATTAAATGGAATTTCACTAAATTCTTAGTTGATAAAAACGGTAATGTTATTAATAGATATGAACCCGCAATAAATCCAAGAGATATTGAAAAAGATATTATTGAATTATTGAAATAATGATTAACATTTGTAACATAATGTAAAATTTTAATAAAAA
>JAQYER010000089.1 GCA_028723545.1 Caryophanales bacterium | reverse complement strand
TCATTTTGTCTTGCAAGTGAAATGATTGAAAATTGACATAAATTATATTTATGTTTAATAAAAAACACAATATTTAACCAAAATAACAAAAAGTAGTGAACTTATTTGCTCACTACTACTCCTAAGAATAAATCACTAATTGATATGCCAAAGGCAATCGCTAATCTTTCAATTATTTCTAAAGAAGGATTTCTTCTACCGTTTTCCATATCGCAAATATAATTTTTATTAATACCTGATTGGAAAGATAATTCTTCTTGAGTCCATCCGCGTTGTTTACGTAAATAGACAATTCTCATTCCTAATTGATAAGACGCTCTCATGAATTAATCTCCTTGATTCTTTTTCGATATCCATCTGCTGTTTGATGGATTTTTCTAAATAAATGACTAATATTGCTTCTTGAAATAGGCATGTTTAATTTATTAGACAAAAGAATTGATAATTCATTTAAAGAAGCATCTTCATTTTCTAATCTTAATTTCATTAATTCGCGCATTTTATCGTTTTTAATTAAGTCGATATTGCAAACGCTTGTTATCAACTTAATATCATCAATTTGGCCTTTAGAAGCGTTGGTTGTTTTTGAATAATTGGCTTCATCTAAATTTTGTAAACGATTCAAGTTAGAAGCATTATCTCTTTCGAGGCGAATATTTTCAAATTCAAGCGCACAATCGACCGCTCCAATCATAACTAAGAATTCAACAATTTTGTCAGCTTTTTTAATATAAATAACTGGCATTTCTCTTCGATAAGTTATTTTAGCGTCAAAACTAGTGGCTTTATATTTAGCAAACAATTTCAAAAACCATTTCGCATAATTATCATCATTTAAAGATATTTCTAAATGGTAATTCGATGAAGTTGGTGAATTAACTGATCCACTCGCGAGAAAACCTCCACAAAAATATCCCGAAATCATTTCGTCGTTAATTACCATTGATTTGGCAATTTTTCCATCTAAGAAAGAAATTTCCAAATCGGATAAAAGATAATCAACTTCATCTTCAAAAATAATTGAATAAATTGTTTTCTTCTTAAAATTCATCATTTTTGAATATGAAAATCTAGCAGTAATACCATATAAATGGTTAACAACTTGATAAATAAATTTCGCTATTGAAGCATTCTCGGTTTTTAATATTAATCGAGTGTTTTTATTTTGAAAAGAAATAGATCCATTTATTTTAATAAAAGAAGATAAAAGAGAACGAAGGTATTCGTCTTTATATCTCCCTAACACAATTTCTTCTTTAACTTGTTTTGTAAATGATATCGTTTGCATAAAGTGAGATAAGTATATCACACAATCAGTGAACTAAAAGCTTTTTGTTTTTATAATTATTTATTCATCAAACGAACGATTTCTAAAGAGGCAATTGCCCCATCACTAGCTGCGGTAACTAATTGTCTTAATTCTTTTTTTCTAACATCGCCAATCGCGAAAATATTATCCACATTGGTGTGCATTTTCATATCAGTAATAATATATCCTTTATCCATTTTTATTCCTAATGTAGATAAAAAATCAGTCGCAGATTTAAATCCTAAATATGGAAAAACACCTTTAAGGAATATTTCTTGATTGTTTCTCAAAACGATTGATTTAACGTTTTCATCACCATTAATTTTAATAATGTCATCTTTGATAACTTCGACATTATCAAGGCTTTTTAATTTAATAAATAATGAATTATCTTCGTCAAAATCTTTATGCCCAGTAATCAAATAAAGTTTATTAACTAATGAAGACAAATATAAGGCTTCTTCAAAAGCAACATTAGAATTACCAAAAACACATACATCTTCACCTTTAAAGAAATTTCCATCACATGTCGCGCAATAAGAAACACCTTTGCCAAAAAATTCTTTTTCACCAGGAATACCGCTGATTTTTGGAGAAGTGCCTGTTCCAATAACAACATATGTTGCTTCAATATTTTCAATATCTGTTGTAATAATGAATTTTTGATTTTCTTTGCGGATAGATTGAACTAAACCATATTCTAAATTAATATCGTTATCTTTTAATTGTTTCGCTAAAGATAAAGCAAGTTCAGGACCACTGATAGATGAATATCCTGGATAATTTTCAATTTTATGCAAATTGACTAATTTCCCTCCAGGCATATTGCCATCTAATAAAATGAAATCCTTATTCGCTCTTTTTAAATATATTGCGCATGTAATACCCGCAATACCTGCACCAATAATAACAATTTTAGTCGTTTTCAATTCCAATCTCCTTTATAAAATTTTTATATGAAGAAATATGATATTTAATATATTGTTGATTGCTTATTTTTCTTGGAGACCAATTAACAAAAGCAAAATCAATATTCGCGTTCTTGCTTGATAAATAATCCCTTTCACCATCACCAACATATAATGTATCTTCTAAATTGACATTAAAATGATTAATCGCTAATAAAATACCTTCTGGATTAGGCTTACAATTTTTTACATCTTCCGGACAAATGATAATTTCGAATATATCATTTAATCCAGTGTGATTTAATGTCCATATTGTTTCTTGCTTTGGTTTATTAGTAACTAATCCAACATGAATATTTAGTTCTTTTAAATCTAAAAGCATCTTCTTTGTATATGGATAAGCTTTCGTATATTTTATTTGATATTTTTTGCTTCTTTTTTTGAATTCTTCTTCCATAACATGTGGATCATATTCTGGAAATTCATTAACCATCGTATCAAAAGTTGGAGGTCCAGAAAAAGTCAAAATATGATTAATATCTGGATTAGAAATATTTTTAAATATTTTAAATAATTCAGTGTAAGTAGCTATGATCATTTGATCGGTATCTACAATCGTGCCATCTAAATCAAATAATATTAATTTATACATTTTTTTGTTTCTTTATCTTATTTTCAATAATTGGAACAACAAATTGGAAAATCAAAGCAATGACTACACCAGCGATAACCATTGCGATCGCTGTATAAAAACTTTGTGAATACATAAATGCTGATCCGCTTGATTCATTTCCATAACGAAGTGGTTCTAAGATAACTCTAGTTAATCCATACCACACTAAATATAAAGATGCTTGAACGCCACCTTTAACATATTTTTTAAGTCCGATACCAACCCCTTTAGAAATGAGGAAATAACCACATAAATTAGAAGCAGATTCAATTAAGAACAATGGTAAATATATCATTCCTTCCGATGTTGAAACATTCGTGCTTCCAGCGATAGAAGTATATTGCATTTGTTTAGTAATAAACAAAGGAAGCCAATTCCAATTAGATAATAGCACTTCATTTCCATGAACTTCAGCATTAAAGAAATTGCCCCATCTTCCAATTGCTTGAGCGACTAAAATACAAGGAATAATAACGTCAATTGCAAATCTAATATCGACATATTTTCTAAAAATTAACATGTATGTTATACCAGCGATAATGCCTAATAACGCTCCTCCTTGGATAGCTAAACCACCATCCCAAATATGAAGAATGGAAACTGGGTTAGATAAATATGTTTCAGGTTCAAGAACTAAACAATACCACAAACGTGCTCCAACAAGGCCACTTGGAAAAGCAACGAGGAACAAAGTGTCAATAATTCCATGTCTTTTAAATTTTTTATAAAAATAATGGTCACAAATAAAATATGTAACACACGCTCCACCAACAACACAAATACCATAAAAACGAACAACAAATGAAGCAGAATACGCTTCTGCATAATTTACTAATCCTTTATCGATAGATATGCCAACTGGAAGAGGATATTCCATATAATATGCAAATCCATCAGCCATAAATATTAATCCGAACACAAAAACTGGAATTGAACAAAATAATATGATACGGATTATCTTTCTTAATTTTTCATTAATTGAAGGTTTGTAATAATATAGCACAAAAGATGAAAATAAAGCATTCCATCCAGTTCCAAACATATAAGAACCAAATATCAATCTAAAGACGTCAGGAACTCTTAAAACATAATTATTTAATAAAACAAATCCAAAAGAAGACATAATTGTAAATAATCCTTGAGAAGCAATTAACACAAGGAAAAATATTTTTAATTTCTTATCTTCCAAATCATTGATTTGTTTATTTTTAATAAATGAAATGAGCTTATATGTTAATAAGCCAAAGCATGCAAATCCAATAATTAATCCAATAATAAGTAACGCCATAACTTTATCTCTTCTTTAGTATATCTTTTAAATAATAACCTGTATAGGAATTTGATACATTTGATATTTCTTCAGGTGTTCCAGTTGCGATTATATTTCCGCCTTTATCCCCTCCATCAGGGCCGATATCAATAATATAATCAGCAACTTTAATAACATCAAGATTATGTTCAATAACAATGACTGTATCACCATTATCGACAATTCTTTGTAATACTTTTACAAGTCTATTCACATCATCAACATGTAATCCAGTTGTTGGTTCATCAAGAATAAAGACTGCTTTTCCAGTTGGTCTTTTTTGAAGTTCAAACGCTAATTTGATTCTTTGAGCTTCTCCACCTGATAAAGTTGTTGCTTGTTGTCCTAATTTAATATAACCTAAACCAACTTCATTTAATGTATCTAATTTATGTTTAATTTTTGGACGATTTTCGAAAAATTTGCAAGCATCTTCAACTGTCATTTCTAATATTTCATAAATATTTTTACCTTTATATGTGACTTGAAGTGTTTCTTCATTATATCTTTTTCCATCGCATTCTTCACATTTAACATAAACTGATGGAAGGAAATTCATCGGAATAGAAATAACCCCTGCACCCTGGCAATGTTCGCATCTTCCACCAGTAACATTGAATGAAAATCTTCCTTTATCATATCCTCGACTCTTCGCATCAATTGTTTCAGCAAACAAATCACGAATATCATCAAACACTCCAACATATGTAGCAGGATTACTTCTTGGAGTTTTACCAATTGGCTCTTGAGTGACATTGACGACTTTATCAATATAATTTAATCCTTTAACATCTCGATATTTACCAATTGAAATATCTTGGTCGTCTTGAAGATATCTTTTCAATAAAGGATATAATGTTTGATTAATTAATGATGATTTTCCAGAACCAGAAACACCAGTAACACAAATAAATTTGCCTAAAGGAAATGAAACATCAATATTTTTTAAATTATTGCATTGCGCTCCAAAAATAGTAATTTGTTTACCGTTTCCTTTTCTTCGTATAGAAGGTATTTCGATTCGCTTCTTATTTGCTAAATATTGACCAGTAATTGATCTTGGCTCATTAATTAAATCTTGAACAGTTCCTTTCGCGACAATTTCTCCTCCGTGAACACCAGGTCCAGGACCAATATCAACTAAATAATCTGCCGCGCGCATTGTGTCTTCATCATGTTCGACAACAATTAACGTATTGCCTAAATCAACCATCTCTTTCATTGTTTTGATTAATTTTTCATTGTCTTTTTGATGTAAACCAATACTTGGTTCATCTAAGACATATAAAATACCTGATAATTTACTTCCTATTTGAGTCGCCAAACGAATTCTTTGTGCTTCCCCACCAGAAAGAGTCATAGACATTCTTGATAAAGTTAAATAATTTAATCCAACATCACATAAAAAAGTCGCACGATTATCAATTTCTTTAATAATCATTTTGGCAATTTCTTGTTGATTTGGAGTTAGTGTATTAGAAATCGTTCTAACCCATTTTAATAATTCTTCAATGGATAAACATGTAGCTTCATAAATATTTAAACCATTTACTTTAACTGATAATGCAATTGGAGAAAGGCGCGCTCCATGGCAAGTTTCACAAACGCTATCTCTCATATAAACGTTATAAATTGTTCTCATCATTTCAGAATTTGTTTCAGTATATAGACGAGTAATT
>JAQYER010000088.1 GCA_028723545.1 Caryophanales bacterium | reverse complement strand
ACATAAAAGAGAAGACTTTAATAAGGTAGTATTCAAATTAGGAATAATAGTCATAGGTTTGTATGCTTTGTTCTCATTAGGAACATTCTTTTACGGTATTCATTTGGTTTCATATATGAATCCTAATGAAATTGATGTTGGTGCAGCTTACCGATACTTATCATTAGAAACAATCGCATTCATGATTGGCATTATCTTTAGCTATGTGAATGTCGTCTTCTTGGTTATTGATAAATCTAGATACATGTATGCCTTCTTAGTAGCTAAGATCGCGTTAGCGTTACTATCAGACTTTGCTTTAATTCCTGCTATGGGAATTGATGGCATTGCAGTTAGTAACATTATTGCCAATATAATAATGGGTGGTCTAGGTATTGTAATGCTCGTCTTAACTAAACAATTAAGACCAGGCAAATTTAATAAAGATGATATTCCACACTTAAAAGATTGGGGACGTGTTGGCTTATTTGCAGGTGGCCAACAATTTTTAGATAACATCATCTATGCCTTAATGATTGTTAGAATGGTTAATGCTGTTAGTGAATCCGGAAACTACTGGGTATCTAATAACTTTATATGGGGCTGGTTATTAATTCCAATTACCTGTATGGTGGAGATTATTAGAAAAGATGCTGGTGAGAATGGTTATAAATTAAAACAACTTAATTATTATTCATTAACAACATTTGTTATTATTGTTTGGTTTGCTTTAATTCCTACATATCAATGGTTTTTTGGAACAGTAGAAGGACTTGATAATCCTGGATATATATTTGAGATTGTTTTAAAAAATTTAGGCTTCTATGTTGCATATGCATTTACTCAAATACCAGATGCAATATTTGTTGGTATGGGTAAAACTAAATATAACGCGATTAATTCATTAATTTGTAATATTGTTTATTACGGAATTTGGTTCATTCTTTATCAAACAAATGTTGTTACCATGTCCATGGATATGATTATCATTATGTTTGGATGCGGAAACATTGTTCACTGGGTGGTGTCACTTATTGAAGAAAAAGTGTTCCTCAGAACGGAAATTAAAAAACAATAAACCATATAATCAATTACGTGATAGCGGTATTTCAACTTTAACCAAAAGTCCGCATCCCCATTATGATAATCGTCTTTAAATAAATCCTCGCTGTATCTATTATTTCTCAACTAAATCTTATTTATTTGAAATGTGTGACTTCTTTTAGGTTACCAGCACACATTTTTGATGAAAAAAGTTCAAAGCTCCGAATGAAAATGGTTCAAAACCCCGAAAATATTTGGTTTAAACAATTTTTATATAAAATCCTTGAGGTTATTTTCTATGATGAGGATTGTCAAAACATTTAAAATTTGTAATTTTTCATGTTCAAAATAATGTCATCAACACATTAGGGATTTTATCAATGCTATTTACAGCGACATTTTTAAAATAGTAGATGAAAAATAGTGAAAAAATAGTGAAAAAATAATGAAATTTTGATATATTATTTATGCGAGGATAATCTATGATTAAAGTTAAACTTGATAACGGTATATTAAATTCAATTATTGAAATAGAAAAAAACAAGAATTCGTTAGATTTGGTTAAAATACCAATCAATCTATCGAATAAATTTAGAAAAAACACGAAAAAAAGAAGCTCATACGCCTCCAATAAGATCGAAGGCAATCCTTTAACATATGAACAGGCCGATGCCGCTATCGAGGCAAAGAATAGACATTTCCTTAAACCAGAACAGGAAATAAGAAATTATTATCTATCGTTGGAATTGCTTGAGAAGAAGTTAGAAAATAAAGAACCTTTGTCGCTTAAGCTATTATTAGAAGTTCAAAAACAAATATGCGAAGGAAAACCAAAAGAAAAGATTGGTTTAAGAGGAGCGATGCCGCCTGGAGTTTTATTTGCGGTTTGGAACGATGATGGCACCCCAGCCTATATACCTCCTGAATATTCTGAAGTCCAAACCTTGTTAGATGAATTATTTAAATATATTAATGATTCAGATGATCACCCGTTAATTAAAGCAGCGGTCATTCATTATCAACTAGTGACTATTCATCCTTTTGAAGATGGCAATGGTAGAACCGCGAGAATTATCTCTAGTTATTACCTTTCTTTAAATGGATATGGTTTTAAAAACGTTGGCTCTTTAGAAGAATACATGTCTTATAACATCGATGAATATTACGACTCTCTTCAAATGGGCTTGCCTATTTTATATTATGATGGAAGAAACAATCCTCCACATGGTGAGATACGGATTAATTATTATTTGAAGATATTCTCTCTTTATGCTTCTAAAGTGCTTTCGATTGCTCTAGAAGAATCTAAGGATAATGAGCAAGAAAGGCTATCCCACTTATCTAAAAAAGCAAAAGACTTTTTAAATTATCTTGATAAAAATAATGTTTTATCATTTGCTCCTAT
>JAQYER010000087.1 GCA_028723545.1 Caryophanales bacterium | reverse complement strand
TATTCGGTTACGTTTATAACTTAGCAACAATTAAAAACTTAGGTTTAATTTCTAACAACGATAACACTACTGCTTCCTTTGCTGGTGCACTTGCTGGTTTTAACGAAGGAAAAATTATCAACTGTTGGACAAATGTTAATGTTTCAAACAATTACGGTGGTAATTCTTATAGAATCGTCGGTGGTTTCGTCGGACGTAATATGGGTACAATTGAAAATTGTTATGCTTTAGGTACAATCCAAGGCGAATCTCAAATTGGTGCATTCGTCGGTTTAAACGAAGGCACAATTAGAAATTGTTACGCAACAAAAGAAGGATATTCCTCATTCACAACTGGTTTAGATGGTATTAATTGCGCATTATTCGAATCTAAAACAGATTTAATCGCTCATAAGATAGATATGAATCTTCCAGAACAATATTGGGATATCACAGGCGATTCATACCCAACACTTAAAAGTGACCTTAAATTCTATTATCCATATAGCATTTCATTACAAAACGATGATGTGGAATATGTTAAAGGTGACACGATTGAATTAGATATCGCAATTAATCCAAGTGATTTAAAAGACGAATATTTATCTAAAGTCACAATTACAACTGATGATGAAGGCTGCATTGTCGATGGTAATAAAATTAATACATCAAATGCTACTAAAAATGAAATCAATGTCACAATCGCAATTGATGACAACGGTTTAGAATTAGAAGATACAAAAACATTCTATTTATATAGCGCGACCGAATCTATTAAGATCAATAATTCTTTCAACAACAATAAAGTTGAACCAGGTGAAAGATATAAATTAAGCGCTTTGGTCACTCCAAGTGATGCAAATCAAAATGTTAGATGGTCTTTCTTACCAGAAGATTATCCAGGTGTTTCAATTAATGGAGATGAATTAATCATTTCTGAAGAAGCTTCTAGAAATACTGAAAAGAATTTCATATTAGTTGCAGAATCAAGTGGTTTAACAGATTCTCTTGAATTAAGCATTACTACTCCAAATTATTTGAACGCTCCTGTTTCAGTTATTTACGCTGATGACACAAATAATCCTTCATTCACATTACCTGAAGGAGTCAATTTAACAGGTGCTAAATTATATTTATATGGCAATGAAGTTGAATACACTACTTCCGGTCAAACTATTACAATTTCTAAAGAAATCATTCAGTCTTCACCAGATATAGATTTAGGTTTCAGACTCGTTTTAGCAGATGGTGAAATATATAGAATGTATGCAACATATATTTCCCATAATAGATATGCAGTTAATAATATTCCAGAAGACGCAATTGCTATTTCTTCAAAAGAAGATTTCTATAAATATTTCAATGCAAAAACAGCAAGTCCTACAAAATATGAACAATACTATAGTAAGACATTCTATCTCACTGCGGATATTGATTTCGGTGGAGATACAATCTATGGCATTGGTTACACCAATGAAGACGCTAATGAATACCGTGAATTCACTGGTAAAATCTTTGGTTTAGGACACACAATTAAAAACGCAGTTATCACAGATAACGAAAAATACTTAACTTTAAAATCAAGTGAAAAACAAGACCAATATAGAGCATCTAGATATGGCGTTGGCTTCTTCGGCGCTTTCAATGGTGAATGTTATGATATAATGTTTGAAAACATTAAAGTAAGTGGCAATAGCTGGATTGGTGCTTTCGCTGGCACAATGTCTGCTAATGCTATATGTGAGAATGTTTCATTCATTAATTCAGAAGTTAAGAATTCCAATGGTGTTGATTATTCAATCGATTCCTTAAGAACAGGTAAATTTACAGCAATGAATTCTGGAAAGATTCTCGCATGCTCATTTAATGGCTCTATTTTAGGATTGGTAGGATAGAATAATGGCAGTAAAATTAGGAAAAACTCAAACTTTTTCAAGAGAAATCAATACTGAACTAGTTTTGAATTTGCTCAGAAACAAACCTTGTTCTGGTACTGAAATCGCTCACGAATTGCTACTTAGTCACGCGACAGCTAGTAGTATCATCAAACAACTTTTAGAGATTAATGTTATCAAAATTGATGAAACTAAATCGATCTGTGGCTTAGGCAGAAAAAGGGTTTTATATGTTTTAAATCCCAACTATTCTTTAATTTTGGGAATTAATATATCTAACTTACACGCTTCAATTTCATTGATGGATTTCTCACAAAAAATCATTGCAACAACAGATTTACAAATTGAAAAATATAGTAAATCCACTATTTATGATTTAGCTTTGGTTAGTTCAAAACTACTCATTGAAAATAACAAGAATAACGTGCCAGTTAAATCAGTTGTTATCGCTTTACCTGGTAGAGTTAATCAAAAAACTGGCGAATTAGTGCTTTCTTCACAATTCGACAAAGAATTGTTCTCTGAAAGCCACTTTATTCAAAAAACATTTGAAAAATTATTTAAAGATGCGACCGTTACACTCGAAAACGATAACAACATTATGACTTATGGCGAAATTTATAATGGAGCGTTAAAAGATGTTACTAATGGTGTTTATTTCAATATCGATTACGGTGTCGGTGGAGGTATCGTTTTAAACAAACAAATTTTCCTAGGAGACATGGGTTTTGCTGGGGAATTTGGTCTTATTAAACATTATGATGGCAAAGTTTATGACCATATTGACGAATTTATTTCTTTAAGAGCTTTAAGAGAAAAAGCTAGAGAAATCGTTGGTCATAAAGTTAGTAGAGATGAATTATTTGAGCTTTATAATTCAAATGAAGAAGTTAGAAATCTCGTCTTAGAAAGTGCAAAAGTTGTCGGAAACGCACTTGTACAAATTGGTGATGTCTACGATATCAATAAATTTGTTCTTTCAGGACGTGCGATGAATTTTGGAAAAGATTATATTGATCAAATTATCAAATCTTCTTCTGGTTTAATCAACCAACCAGAAATCATTGTCTCTAAAATTGGAAAACAAGCAGAAGTACTCGGCACTATTTCATTAGCGATTGAAATTTTATTCGAGGAAATTAAAAGAAAAATACAAGAATAAGGAGAATGCATTTATGTCGATGTTAAGATTAGAAAATGTATATAAAGTCTATCCTGGACAAGGTAGAAAAAACCCTGACGTTTTAGCGGTTTCAGATTTTTCTATTGATGTTAAAGAAAAAGAATTTATTGTCTTTATCGGTCCTTCTGGCTGCGGTAAGTCCACTACTTTAAGAATGATCGCAGGTTTAGAAGAAAATACAAAAGGTAACATCTATATCGATGATCAATTAATGAACGATGTAGAACCTAAATATCGCAATATCGCAATGGTTTTCCAAAACTATGCTCTTTATCCACATATGACCGCTAGAGAAAATATGTCATTTGGATTAAAGAATATGAAAGTACCTACACCAATTTTAGATAAAGAAGGTAATCAAGTTTATGGTATTGATAAAGGTTTAATTTCTTCTATTGAAGCAGATATTAAAATATGTAATCGCAAAATCGCTGCTTTACGTAAATTAGAAGAAAAAATCCAAATCACACAAGAAAAAATCAAACAAGAACAAGATAAAAAGAAATTAGAATCTTTAAAGATTGTTCTTGATAAATTAGTTAATAAATATGACACAAGAACTTTAGAAGTTTTAGAAGAAAAATTAAAAAACGCACATAAAGACTTGGAATATTTCTCAAATAATAAAGTTCCATTATATAAAGACAAACATTTACCAAATGAAGAAATCGTTTCAAGAGTAAATGAAGCCGCAAAAATTTTAGATATTGAAGAATTATTAGATAGAAGACCAAAAGCAATGTCAGGTGGTCAAAGACAACGTGTTGCCTTAGGTAGAGCGATTGTCCGTACACCAAAAATCTTCTTATTAGATGAACCTTTATCTAACTTAGACGCAAAATTACGTCAACAAATGCGTGTTGAAATTATCAATTTATATAATAAATTAGATATTCCATTCATCTATGTTACCCACGACCAAGTAGAAGCTATGTCGATGGGTACAAGAATTGTCATCATGAGAAATGGCGTTATTCAACAAGTTGATTCACCAACAAATTTATATGACTTCCCGGTCAATAGATTCGTTGCAGGTTTCTTAGGCACACCTCAAATGAACTTTGTTGAAGTCATTATCAAAAAGACAAACGACACAACTCTTAATATTAAATTTAATGAAGAATATAACCTTGATGTCGACTTAAAAGAATTAAGACCAATTCAAGAACAATATCTTGATGGTGAAGAACATCAAGTTATCTTCGGAATTAGAAGTGAAGACGTTTCTATCGTAAAAGAAGGCGGTTTTGCAATGAAAATTGTATTAACCGAAGTCCTTGGCAGTGAAACTCTTGCACATACAGAATCTCTTAACAAGGTTCCATTTAAACTCGTTATTAAATCAGCAGATAGATTACTAAATAATATGGGAGAAGTAATTTGCGCTGAAATTAATAAATCTAAAATCCACCTTTTCACAAGTGATGAAAAGGAAACAAGTATTTTCAAAAAGGAGGAATAATAACTTATGAAAATTACTAAAAAGATTATTCCATTCGTCCTTGCTGGTTTCTTAGGAATGGTTGTCACAGCTTGTGCTAATCCAAACACATCTAGTGTTGGACCATCAAGCTCAACAAGTGAAACTCCTATCACAAAGCAAGACCCGACTATCACCATCGGATTAGTGGAAGGTGAACAATATGAAGTTGATGGATTCAGAACTCCTACAATTACTATCACTCCAGAAACATTAACTCATACTGTCACATATTACAAAGGTGGTACAAGTGTTGGTAGCGAAGCTCCAACAGAAGCAGGCGATTATACAATCACTGTTACAACAACTGAAACAGCAGAATATAACGCTGGTTCATTATCAAGATCATTCTTATTACGCCATATTCCAACATTAACATTCTATTATGGCAATGATGTTCCACTTACAGATGGTCATCAATTTAGAGTTGGCGAAGAATTAAATATCTACGCAAAATCATCTGTTGAAACAGCGGTAATTACTTATACATATAGTGATGCAACTGGTGCAACTCTTGATGCAGCTCCAACAGAAGAAGGTGTTTATTTCTTAAATGCATCTGTCGCTAGAACAGATACAATTGGTTCCACAACTGCATCAATTTCATTTGAATTACTCCCAGCAGTTGTTAAAGAAAACCCAACAATCACATTCTATTGGGATGGAACAGAAATCAATACAAAAGAATCACACTGGTTAACAGGTTCTTATGCAACTTCAAGTTTCTATGTTGATGAATTTGATTTATCAAAATTAACATATCAAGTTACAGAAAGTGTTGAATACACAACCCAATATGAAATCAATGAAGTTCCAGTAGAATTAACAGATCCTTTAACACCTGCAACATATGCATTCAAAATTACAACAGTTGAAGATGATACATATTTATCTGCAGTTGACTGGGTGTTATTCGAAGTCAAAGCAAGACCTGTTAAAGCAGTTCCAACAATCACTTTCTATTGGGATGGCGTTGCTGTTAACACAAAAGATTCCCACTGGTTAACAGGTTCTTATGCAACTTCAAGTTTCTATGTTGACGAATTTGATTTATCAAAATTAACATATCAAGTTACAGAAGGTGTTGAATACA
>JAQYER010000086.1 GCA_028723545.1 Caryophanales bacterium | reverse complement strand
AACTATTTATATATTATTCTCATTCAGGAAATGGTGATTTAATTGCAGATATATTAAAACAAAAAGGTTATGACATTATTAAAATAATCCCTAAACATCGCCTTCCAAAAAATTTCTTTTTGTCAATGATGGTTGGTGGCTTTTTAGCGGGTATCAAACATAAATCAAAATTAAATAATATTAATGTTGATTTTTCGCAATATCAAAAAATTGTTATTGGCAGTCCAATATGGAATGATAATTTTGCTTGTCCAATTAACACTTTATTGGATCAAGTTAAATTAGACGATAGATATTCATTTATTTTATATTCCGGTGGTGGTGAAACAAAAACCGCTGCAAAAAGAATTAATAATTTAGGGAATTATCAAATAATTAACATAAAAGAACCTAAGAAAAACGAAAACTTAAATGCACAATTAGATAATTTATAATTTATGGATAAACAAGTTGACAAAAAGATCTTGATTTTGAATCTTCTATTTTATTTATTTGAGTTAACGTTTGTTTTAATTTTCCATCTCGGTATGGTTTTTATATTTGATAACGCTTTAAACACGGCATTTAAAATATATCGCCATTATCATATATTCGCATTATCATCAGGAATTAACATATATAAAAATATGGCTTTTTCCATTATCAATGTTTTGTTAAATATTCCATTAACATTGATTTTTTTAGAATTATTTAATAATTCAAAAGATAAATATCGATATTTAGTTCCAATTATTTTGTCTAATATAATAATGATTATTTTTGAATCAATTCAATATCTTACCTTTTATGGAGTATTCGATATATTCGATGTTGTTTGCTATATAATTGGTTCACTAATCGCTTTATATATTTATTATAAAATTAAAAATAAAACAAATAGCCGAACTATTAACAAATTATTAAAGATTACATTAATAATATTAATAATAATGGTTTGCTTATCAATTTATCCAATTATTCGACAACAACAATATATTAACGATTATTTAGAAAAATTTAAAAATGGTGAAAGTGATTTCGAATTAATTCAATATTAATCAATATGCTCCATTTGAATATTTTTAATATATTGATGAGGAGTAATATCAAATTCTTTCTTAAAACTTCTAAAAAATGATGAATAATCTTTAAATCCACATTCAATAGACGTATCTAAAATACTTGTACCTTCTCTTAACAATTCTTTAGCGAAGCTTAATCTTTTCTTGATAATAAATTGTAGTAAAGATAATCCAGTGTTGTTTTTAAAAAAATGAGATAAATAAGAAGGAGATAATGCAACTTCTGACGCGATATCATCAATTGTGATTTTTTTAGTAAAATTATTATTAACATAATTCATTACATTTTGAATTATTGGATTAGAAATATATTTAACATCATTAATATCTTTATTATTTAAAATGTTTTCAGATAGAAGAAGCATAATTCTTAAAAATGATAAAGAATATTGAAGATCACTTCCGAATTTATCAGAAAGCACGCATTGATTCATTCGATAAAATAATGTTTCAACTTTGTTAATTTCTTTATTGCTAAATGAAATTACAAAATTTGATGTTTGTTTCATTAAATCAAAAATGTGAAAAAAGTTAGTAGTGTCGCTACTATATTTTTTTAAATATTTATTAGTAAATGCACATACAAATCTTTTGGAATTTTGATTAGAAACAATTTGATGCATGCTATTTGGAAAAGTGAACGCTAAATCGCCTTTCTTAAGATGATATATTTTATCCTCTAAAACATATTTACATTCCCCATCAACCACATATAGCATTTCATAAAAATCATCATGAAAATGCATTTCATTAAAAATAGGAATAATTGAACTCATTAATGTTGTGTAGCTTTGAGGAATATTATATTTAGTTATTCCTTTTAGTTTTTCTTCATCAATATCGATTTGATCAATGTAATCAGGAATATATTTAATGATGTCTTTTATGTTCATATTCTCTTTATATCTAATTAAGCAGGATTTGTCAATAAATTGACTAAATCTGCTATATTTTTTAAAAATTGTGCTCGATATAATGAACATTAGAACAATATTATAAGGAGAACTAGATGAGACAAATTATTAATATTAATAAGTCGTGGAAGTTTTCGAAAGGCGAATTATGTAATAATTCAAATAAGAAAAACAAATTAATAAACGTTAATATTCCACACACTTGGAACAATTTAGATGGCCAAGATGGAGGGAACGATTATTACCGCGGAACTTGTTATTATCTTAAAAAACTTGGAAAGATTAAAAAAGAAGAAAATCAAGTTATATATCTTGAATTTAACGGTGTTAACGCTGAATCGTATATTTATTTTAATGATCATGAACTATTCCATCATCAAGGTGGCTTTTCAACTTTTAGAATTAGAATCGATGAATATCTAAATGATGAAAACATCATTAAAGTTAAAGTAAGCAATGAAGCAAATGATTATATTTATCCACAATTCGCAGACTTTACTTTCTTTGGTGGAATTTATCGTGATGTCAATTTAATTAAAACTAACATTACTCATTTTGATTTAGAATATTTTGGTGGTCCAGGAGTAACAATTACTCCAAAAATAAATGATAAAAACGCGACAATCGATATTGAATGTTATGTTTCAAATTATGATAACCAAGACATAACATATGAAATATATACACGTGATAACCAATTAGTGGCATCTAAAACTTTAAAAGACAAAAAATGTCAATTAATTATTAAAAACCCACATCTTTGGAATGGGGTAATTGATCCATATTTATATACTGCTAAAATTAAAATCCAAAAAGATGGAATTATTTTAGACAACAAAGAAGTACGCTTCGGTGTAAGAACATTTTCTATCGATCCTGAATTAGGATTTTTCTTAAATAACAAATCATATCCATTACATGGTGTATCTCGTCACCAAGATAGATTAAATAAAGGCTGGGCAATTTCGAAAAAAGACCATTTAGAAGATATAACATTAATTAAAGAACTTGGAGCGAACACGATTCGTTTAGCTCATTATCAACACGATCAATATTTTTATGATTTATG
>JAQYER010000085.1 GCA_028723545.1 Caryophanales bacterium | reverse complement strand
TGATAAACGCGTTTTAATTCCAAGAATGGAAACTGAAGAAGTAGTGGAATTTGCATTAAATAAATTAAAAACATTAAAAGATATAAATAAAATTCATGTTCTTGATTGCTGTGCTGGTTCAGGATGTATTGGAATTAGTTTGTTTAAAGAAAATGAACATGTAGATATTACATTTTCCGATATATCAAATGATGCGTTAGATGTGTGCAAAAAGAATGCGAAATACCATCATGTTAATGGTGATTTTCTATTAGGAAATGGCTTATTTCCATCAATTGAACAAAATAAAAAATATCATATGATTGTCGCTAATCCACCATATATTCTTAATCGTGATGAAGTTGATAAGTCAACACTTAATAATGAACCTTCTTTAGCGTTATTTACTACTTCATCATTACCGGTATATGAAAATATTATTTCCCGTTGCCAAGAAGTATTATATGAACATGGAATAATTATTTTTGAAATAGGCTATGATTTAGTGGATAAATTAACATTGATTGTTAATAAATATTTACCTAATTCAAAATATTCATTTTATAAAGATATTAATAAAAAATACCGAATTATGTGTATTGAATTATAATAATTAAAGAAGGTATAAAATTATGGATATATCTAAATGTGCATCAATATTAATTAATGGAGGGATTATTGCTTTTCCTACCGAGACTGTCTATGGATTCGGAGTTATTTTTGATGATGAAAAAGCTTATGAAAAATTAATTAATATCAAAAGAAGACCACCAGAAAAACCATTTACATTAATGTGTGAAAAAACATCTGATATTGAAAAATATGGATATGTTAATGATGATATTAAAAAAATAATTAATAAATTTATGCCTGGTCAATTAACAATCATTTTAAAAGCCAAACCAGGATTACCTCCTTTTGTTGTTAGTAAAGATAATACGGTTGGAATAAGAATATCTTCTCATCCAATCGTTCAATCTTTAATTCATCAAGTAGGTAAGCCTTTATTAGTGCCATCCGCTAATAGAAGCGGAGAACCACCTTTAGTTAATTATCAAGATGTCAAAAATCAATTTGAGAATGAATTAGATGGAATTATTGAAGGAAAAACAACAACAAATGTTCCTTCTACAGTTGTTTCATTAATTGATAAAATTTGTGTATTAAGAGAAGGTAATATAAAATTAGATGACATCAATAGATGTCTAACGGAGGAATTATGAAAATCGCTGTTGCGTCAGATCACGCTGGATATAATTATAAAAGTGAGATTATTAAACATTTAACTAATTTAGGATATGAAATAATTGATTGTGGAACACATTCATTAGATTCATGTGATTATCCAATATTCGCTAAAGAAGCCGCTAATAAAGTTGCAAATAAAGAAGCTACTTTTGGTGTTTTGGTGTGCTCTTCAGGTGAAGGTATTATGATTGCCGCCAATAAAGTTAAAGGAATTAGATGTGGTATCGGATATGATGATGTTGTCACTGAATATACAAGAAGACATAATGATGCTAACATGATTTCCTTTGGAGCGAACTATATGAAATTAGAAGACGTTATACGTCGCGTTGATATTTTCTTAAATACTCCATTTGAAGGTGGAAGACACCAAAGAAGAGTAAACGAAATTGAATAGAATAAGCTGCCTCAACTAGGTAGCTTAATTTTTTATCGATTAATTTTTTTGAATTGGAATCCAAATTTGTGAATGGTAATTTTCATCATCTTTTCATCATTCAATAATCATCTACTAATAAAAAACTATGCATAGCATAGAAAAATATTTTTAGCAAAAAAAGAAAAAAGATCACTATTAATTAGTGTATGAACTTTATATGCCCAAGGTGCGGAGAAAGCGACGAAAGATATATTGGATATAAAAATAACGTTCCATATTGTCGAAGATGTATTTCTTTTATTGGAGAGAACGCTACATACGTTCAAAATAATGTAACTGAAAATGCCTTGGAATTAAATTATTCATTAACTAAAGAACAAAGGAGGATATCAACAAGAATTACAAAAAACTATATTGAAGGAACATCAACTCTTATCAAAGCTGTTTGTGGAGCGGGTAAAACTGAACTAGTGTACGGAGTTATTAGTTATGCTTTATCAAGAGGTCATCGAATTGGGTTTGCCATTCCAAGAAAAGATGTTGTTATTGAATTAGAAGATCGAATTAGAAAAGCTTTTCCAAAAAATCATGTCGTATCAATTTATGGTGGCCATCACGAAATATTAACCGCGGATATTGTCATTCTTACAACTCATCAAATATATCGATACGAACAATATTTTGATTTATTAATTATGGATGAAGTAGATGCGTTCCCTTTTTCTAACAATAACATGTTATTAAGGTTATCTTCTAATTCGGTAAAAGGGACGTTGGTGATGATGTCAGCAACACCAGAACCATCATTATTAAAATTATTTAATCAACCAAATCACGAAATATTAGAACTTAACACTAGATATCATGGTCACGCTTTACCAGTTCCTGAAATAGTAGTGAAATTAGGATTTCTCAAATATGAATATTTACGTAAGAAATTAACTATTTTTAAATTAGAACATAAACCAGTATTAATATTTGTTCCTACTATTTCTGATTGTGAAACACTTTATAAGAAATTAAAAAGAGATGGATTTGAAAAAGGAAATTATGTTCATTCAAAAAGAAGAAATAGAGAACAAATTATTAAAGATTTTAAATTTAATAAATATCAATTTTTAGTTACAACTGCCGTGTTGGAAAGAGGGGTAACAATCAAGAATCTTCAAGTTATTATTTATGATTCTGATAGCCCAATTTATAACACATCATCATTAATTCAAATCAGCGGAAGGGTAGGTCGCAAATATGATGCTCCAAAAGGGGAGGTTATCTTCCTTTCTTCGCACATTTCAGACGAGATGGCCGAAGCCAAACAACGAATCATTGACAAAAACCTGTTTTTGTAAAGTGTGCTTTCAGCAAATTAAACCCGATTCTATCCATTCTATAATTAATCCCATCCCTACAATTTGTTCAAAGTGCATGTCAAACTTTACCCCTGTATTTCTCACCATTTCCATCGATGGAGTAAAAGGATTTGCGATCTACCCTTATGCTGATTTAGTCCAATCTTCTTTATATAAATTAAAAGGATGTTTTGATATTGAAATGGCTAAAGTATTCATTGATAGATATAAAACATATTTAAATCTTAAATATGATGGTTATATTATTGTGCCCGCTCCATCATATAAAGACGCCGATGAGAAAAGAGGGTTTAATCACGTTCAAGAAATATTTAAATCAATGAAAAATATTCAATATCATTGTGTTAATAAAATCAAAAACGTTAAACAATCCGATCTTAATTTTGAACAAAGAAAACACATTATAGAAGCTTTAATGTTTGATGAAACATTTGATATTAGAAATAAAAAAATATTAATTGTGGATGATGTATTTACTACCGGTTCAACAATGAGTGCGATGATAAAATTAATTAAAGAGCATCATCCAAAGAAAATTCAGTTTTTAACAATGTCGATTGTTCTGAATAGTTCAAGAAATCATATAAAGAAATAGTTATTGTTAATAACATTTATTTAATGTTAAAATATCAAAGATTATCCGACTAAGGAGTTTACAATGGGCAACTTTATAGAAAAAATATTTAAATTTGACGCTCGAGCACTTAAAAAATATGCCGCTCAAGCTGATCGTGTTATTGCATTAGAAGATTCAATTGCTAGTTTAAGCGATGAAGAACTTCGTCATAAAACTGTTGAATTCCGTGAAGCATTAAGTAATGGAGCAACACTTGAAGATATTAAAATTGAAGCTTTTGCGGTTGCAAGAGAAGCCGCTAAAAGAACAATTGGTCAATTTCCTTTCAAGGTCCAAATTATTGGTGCGTTAGTGTTACACGCTGGTGATGTCGCTGAAATGAAAACTGGTGAAGGTAAAACATTAACTGCGACAATGACTGTTTATTTAAATGCTTTAAAAGGCGAAGGTGTTTATGTTGTTACTGTTAACGAATATCTTGCTTCTCGTGACGCGGAATGGATGGGACAAATTTATCGTTTCTTAGGATTAACTGTTGGTGTTAACCTTCGCGATTTAACAACTAGTGAAAAACAACAAGCTCACTTATGTGATATTACATATACAACCAATGCTGAACTCGGCTTCGATTATCTTCGTGATAATATGGCGAAAGATGTTAAACATCGTGTATTACGTGGTTTAAATTACGCTGTTATCGATGAAGCTGACTCAATTTTAATTGATGAATCTCGTACACCTTTAATTATTTCTGGTGGTGCTCGTGCAACTGCATCTCAATATACTGTCGCTGACCGTTTCGTTAAAACACTTAAAAAAGGACGCGATTATGAAATCGATATTAAAGATAAAACATGTTCTTTAACTGATGAAGGTAACTCACGCGCTGAAAGAATGTTTGGTATTCGCAATTTATATGATCCTGAACACCAAGATTTAGTTCACCGTATCGTTCAAGCTCTCAAAGCTAACTATATTATGATGCGTGATGTTGATTATATGATTGATGCTGAAAGACAAGTTCAAATCATTGACCCATTTACCGGCCGTGTTTTAAAAGGACGTGAATGGTCTGATGGTCTTCATCAAGCTGTTCAAGCTAAAGAAGGTGTTGAAATTAAGCAAGAAACCGTTACTCTTGCAACAATTACATATCAAAACTTCTTCCGTTTATTTAAGAAATTATCAGGTATGACTGGTACAGCCAAAACTGAAGAAGAAGAATTCCAAACAATTTATAATATGAGAGTTCTTCAAATTCCTACTAATAGACCAGTCGCGCGTATTGACGCAGTTGACTACATTTTTGCTCATAAGCAACAAAAATTAGAAGCATTAGTCAAAGAAGTTAAAGAAAGACACGAAAAAGGACAACCAATTCTTATTGGTACAGTTTCAGTTGAATCCTCTGAAGAATTATCAAAATTATTAACTCAAGAAGGATTGGTTCACGATGTATTGAACGCGAAAAACCACGCTAGAGAAGCGGAAATTGTTAAAAACGCTGGTTTACGTGGACATATTACAATCGCTACTAATATGGCGGGTCGTGGTACCGATATTAAATTAACTGATGAAGTTAAAGAGTTAGGTGGATTATGTGTTTTTGGAACTGAAAGACACGAATCAAGACGTATTGATAACCAATTACGTGGACGTTCTGGTCGTCAAGGTGATCCAGGATTTACTCGTTTCTATATTTCTTTTGACGACGATCTTTTAAAAAGATTTGCAGCTGAATCAATTCAAAAACGTCTTGATCAATTTGGTGAAGGACCATTAGAAAGCAAAATGTTCTCTAATGTTATTAGTAACGCCCAAAAACAAATTGAAGGACAAAACTACGATATTCGTAAAAATTTACTTGATTATGACGATGTTATTGCCCGTCAAAGAAAAGCCATTTACGAAAAACGTGACGCGATTATGTACGCTGAAAACATTGATGACATGATTAATGAATTCTTCAATATTGCTGGTCTTGTTTTAGCGCATAAATCTATCCCAAGTGATTCAAAAACTGGACTTGTTGATGGCGAAACAATGCGTAAAATACTCGAACCTAGATTCCTTCCTGTAGGAACATTTAATCCATCATTATATGATGAATCTGTTCCTGAAGATGCTGGAAACGATTTAGGCGATAGCTTATTAGATGTTTATAAATTAAGAAAAGCTAAATGGCCAGCAGAAATTGGTGACCAAGTTGATAGAGAAATTGCTCTCCATGTTATTGACCAAAACTGGATGAAACAAATTGACACTATGGCGAGACTTCGTGAAGGTATTCATTTAAGAAGCTACGCAAACACAAACCCATTACAAGATTATGTTAATGAAGGGCAATCTTTATTTAGAGAATGTTTAGAAAACATTTCTGTTGATGCAGTATTAAATTATCTTAATGTTCAAGTGAGAGTTCCTACTCCAGCACCACAAATTAATAAAGATGAAGCAATAGAAAATAAACAAAACGAAGAAAACAAATAATTTATGAAGGAATTACAAGAATTAAAACTTTCTTATAACGAATTATCTAATTTGGTTTATTCCCTTAGTGATTCGATTGATATTCCTTTCTTAAATGACAAAATCACTAAATTAGATAATAAACAAAACGAAGAAGGCTTTTGGAATGACCAAAAGTCTGCTTTGTTAATTATTGATGAATTAAATAACGCAAAAGAAGAAAGAGATACATATTTATTAATAAATAAATCTTTTAACGATATTACTGATTTATTAAATTCATGTACTGATGACGATGAAGATATGAAAAATCTTCTCGATGAATTAATTACTGATTTAATGATGAACGCCAATAAATTTAGACAACAATTATTGTTTAAAGGGCCATATGATAATTTAAATTGCCTTTTAGAAATTCATTCTGGAGCGGGTGGAACAGAAGCTCAAGACTGGGCAGATATGCTTTCAAGAATGTATTCGAGATATTTTGAAAATAAAAAATTGAAATATAAAATCGCTGATAAACAAATTGGGGATGAAGCCGGCATTAAATCAATTACTTTTTCAATAACTGGTAAACACGCTTATGGATTATTAAAAAGCGAAAAAGGAGTCCATCGTTTAGTAAGAATTTCTCCTTTTGATGCGAATAAAAGAAGACATACTTCTTTCGCGTCTGTAAACGTTGTTCCAATCTTTGAAAGCAATGACGAAATTGTTATTAATGATAAAGATTTAAAAATTGATACATATCGAAGTGGTGGAGCGGGTGGACAAAACGTTAATAAAGTTGAAACTGCTGTTCGTATTACCCATCTTCCAACTGGAATAGTTGTTTCTTGTCAAATTGAGCGTTCTCAATTATTAAATAAAGAAACAGCAATGAATATGCTTCGCTCAAAATTATATGAAAGAGAAGTAGCAAAAAAAGAAAAAGAACTCCAATCAATCGTCGGTGATTTAAAAGATAATGAATGGGGAAGTCAAATTCGTTCTTATGTATTTTGCCCATACACAATGGTCAAAGACAATAGAACTAATTATTCAACCAGTGATGTTGAAGCCACTCTTGATGGGGATTTAGATGGATTTGTTTATTCTTATCTTGATTTATTAGCGAGAAATAATCCTTTAAAATAATTATGGAACAACATAAATTTGAATTAATTTCAAAATTTAAACCAACTGGTGATCAACCACAAGCCATCAATGCTTTAGTGGATAATTATTATAAAAACAAACATGTTCAAGTTCTTTTAGGGGCAACCGGAACAGGAAAGACTTTTACTATTGCAAATGTTATAAATGTCATTCAAAAACCGACATTAATTTTAGTGCACAACAAAACTCTTGCTGGTCAATTATATGAAGAAATGAAACAATTGTTCCCAAATAATCGCGTGGAATATTTTGTTTCTAATTTCGACTTTTATCAACCTGAAGCATATCTTCCTTCTAAAGATTTATATATTGATAAAAACGCAGTATTAAATGAAGAAATTGAAATGATGCGAACAAGCGCAATTAATTCCGTTTTAGAAAGAAATGATACAATTATCGTTGGCTCTGTCGCATCAATATATGGATTAACTGATCCAGATGAATATCGAAATCTAGTATTTGATATTCGCGTTGGAGAAGAAATTGATCGAAGTGTTTTTTTCAATAAATTAATAGACGCTCAATACACTCGTAATAATATGGAATTAAAGCCTGGTTCATTTCGAGTTAAAGGAGATATTATTGAAATCGCTCCTCCGCATACAAATGAATATATAATTAAAATCGATACATTCGGCGATGAAGTTGAACGAATTATTGAATGCAATGCATTAACTGGAGAAATTAGAAAATCTTATAAAACCTATCCAATTTTTCCAGCTTATGATCATGCTTCAACAAGAGAAAGAATTGCTCAAGCTACTAAAACAATTTTAGAAGAATTAGAGCAAAGAGTCGCCTATTTTAAAGAAAATGGCAAATATCTTGAAGCGGAAAGAATTGATCAAAGAACAAGACAAGATGTCGAAAGCATGCTTGAATTTGGAATGTGTCCTGGAATTGAAAATTATTCAAGACATATCGATAAACGTGAACCAGGAAGTAG
>JAQYER010000084.1 GCA_028723545.1 Caryophanales bacterium | reverse complement strand
GTGTAATAAAACACTCCATGATGTTCACCGATTTTTCGATTTGTGTCAATATCAATAATATCTCCTTTTGTGGCAGGTAAATAATTATTTAAAAATTGTTTAAAATTACGTTCGCCAATGAAGCACACTCCAGTGGAATCTTTTTTATCTTTAATTACTAAATTTAATTCAGAGGCAATTTTTCTTACTTCGGTTTTATCGATATCGCCTAAAGGAAAAATACATGACTTAATTTGTTCTTCATTAATTTGAGATAAGAAATAAGTTTGGTCTTTATTAACGTCAAAACATTTTTTTAAATACCAATGTCCATCTTTAAATTCTTTTTTAGCGTAATGTCCCATCGCGATCATTTCGCAGCCATTTTGTTTAGCAAAATTTAAAAATGCATCAAATTTGATATATTTATTACATAAAATATCAGGATTAGGAGTTCTTCCTAATTCGTATTCGGATAAAAAGAAAGAAAAAACATGGTCCCAATATTCCTTAATAAAATCAATTCTTAAAAGAGGAATATCTAATTGTCTCGCTACTTCTTTTGCATCATCATAATCTTTTTCTTGAGGGCATTGATTATCATTTACGGTTGGATTGCCTAAAAAATCATTGTTCGCAAAAGCATCCCAATTACGCATAAAACAACCAATAACTTCATATCCTTCTTTTTTTAATAAATAAGCAGCGACGGCAGAATCAACCCCGCCACTCAATCCAAGCATTATTTTCATAAATCCCATAGCTCCCTTGAATCGATAATTAGAGTAAATGGTCCGTCATTAATTAAATTAACTTTCATATCTGCACCAAAAATCCCAGTTTGGATATTTAGACCAGTTTCTTTTAATTTTAAATTAAAATAGTCATATAATTTTGTCGCATTTTCAGGTCTCATCGCGTTGACAAATGATGGTCTTTTGCCTTCTTTAACGTTTCCATATAAAGTAAATTGAGAAACAGATAATATTTCTCCACCAACATCTTTTAAAGATAAATTAGTTTTTCCAAATTCATCCATAAACACTCTTAAACCAACAATTTTATTAACCATTTTGTCAACAATTAATTCATTGTCAGTATGAGTAAAACCGACTAATAAAAGAAAACCTTTATTAATCGAAGAAATAATTTTTCCATCAATTGAAACTGATGAAGATAAAACATTTTGTAATACAACTCTCATAATTATTTAACATATAAATGAATTGAATTAGGCTTAGAAACGACTTCGTCAACGATTTCAAATGCTTCATGAATTTCATTTAAGATATCATCGATATTTTCTTTATTTGTGTGGGCATAACATAAAATATCGCCAACATTAACTTTATCGCCAACTTTTTTATTTAAAACAATACCAGCAGCCATATCAATTACATCTTCAAATGTTTCTCTTCCGCCACCTAATTTCATGCTTGATTCACCGATTTTTAATGCCACAATTTGTTTAATATATCCATCTTTATTAGAAATAATCGGAATAATATGTTTAGCTAATTCAAATTTTTCTGGGTGAAGAATATATGATTCATCTCCGCCTTGATATTTGACCATTTCGCATAATTTTTCTAAAGCTTTACCATTATGGATAACTTCGATTAATTTTTGTCTTCCTTCTTCTTCATTTTTAACAATTTTGGCTTGTTCTAACATAATTGCGCCTGATTGAAGACATAATTCTTCGAAATCTTTTGGTCCATGACCATTTAATGTATCAATTGCCTCTTTTACTTCTAAAGCATTTCCAATTGCTAATCCTAATGGCTGAGACATATCAGTTAAAACCGCTCGGGTATCTCTATTTAATGCATTACCGATTTCACACATTGTTAACGCTAGTTTTTTAGCGTCTTCAAATGTTTTCATAAAAGCTCCGTTACCAAATTTAACATCTAAAAGAATACAATCCGATCCAGACGCTAATTTTTTAGACATAATTGACGAAGCAATTAAAGGAAGTGATTCGACTGTACCAGTAACATCTCTTAAAGCATACATTTTTTTATCAGCCGGAACTAATTTAGAAGTTTGACCTACAATAGCGATACCGATATCATTAACTTGTTTAAAAAATTGTTCTTCATCAATAAAAACTTTCATTCCTGGAATTGATTCTAATTTATCTAATGTTCCACCCGTGTGGCCCAAACCTCGGCCAGACATTTTAGCTAATTTTGCTCCACATGCCGCAACCATTGGTCCTAATGCAATAGAAGTTTTATCTCCAACACCACCTGTTGAATGTTTATCGACTTTAATACCTTTGATTTTAGATAAATCCATTGTATCTCCACTATGTTCCATAATGTCAGTGAGATTAACAATTTCTTCTTTATTCATTCCTTTAAATAAAATAGCCATCATTAAAGCGCTTATTTGATAATCAGGAATTTTATTTTCAACATAACCATTAACAAAAAACGATATTTCTTCTCTTGTTAAGATTCCTCCATCTCGTTTTTTTGTTATAATATCAACCATTCTCATAAAAATTACCTCTTTGAATTAGAAAAATTATAACATATACAAAAAATAGATAAAATCTATATTTTGCATATCAATTT
>JAQYER010000083.1 GCA_028723545.1 Caryophanales bacterium | reverse complement strand
ACTGGAGTGTGCTTCATTGGCGAACGTAATTTTAAACAATTTTTAAATAATTATTTACCTGCCACAAAAGGAGATATTATTGATATTGACACAAATCGAAAAATCGGTGAACATCATGGAGTGTTTTATTACACGATTGGTCAGCATCGAGGTCTCGGAATTGGAGGAATATCTGGCGAGCAATCATATGGTTGGTTTGTTTGCAAAAAAGACGTAAAAAATAATATTTTATATGTATCTAAAGGCAATTCAGATGATTATTTATTATCAAATAAATGTATTGTTTCAAAATTAAATTTTATTAATCCAGAACAAAAATTTCCTGTTCAAGTTGGTATAAAATTTAGATATCGTCAAAAAGATCATATTGGCATTATTAATAAAATAGATAACGATAAAATTGAAGTAACTTATGATTATTATAAGTCGGTAACACCTGGTCAAGAAGCAGTATTTTATTATGATGATTTATTAATTGGTAGTGGCACGATTGACGAAGTTTATAAAGATAACAAAAGAATTTTATAATAAATATTATTGATTTTATTAAAATAAATTGAAATTTAATTGTCGTTTTGATACGATAAAATCGCTCCGATAAAGGAAAGAAGTTATTAATTTAACGGGCCACTCCTTTGGAGTCAATGATGAATTGACGTTTATCTGCGTTAAAGATTACAAATTAAGTGCAATATTATTATTTATTGAATAAGGATGGTACCGCGATAACAATCGTTCCTTACGAACGATTTTTTTATTGTTAAAAAGGAGATCTATATGAAAAAAATGACTGGACAACAAGTTCGTGAAACTTGGTTAAAATTCTTTCAAAGTAAAGGCCACCATGTGGAAAAAGGCGCTTCATTAATTCCTTATAATGATCCAACACTTTTATGGATTAATTCCGGTGTTGCGGCTATTAAAAAATTTATGGATGGAAGAGAAGTACCTCCATCAAGAAGAATTACTAATGTTCAAAAATCAATTAGAACAAACGATATTGAAAATGTTGGTCTTACTGACCGTCACCATACATTTTTTGAAATGTTAGGTAATTTCTCTATTGGAGATTATTTCCGTAATGAAGTTATTCCTTGGGCATTTGAAATTTTAACAAGCAAAGACTATTTCGATATGCCTAAAGATAAATTATATTTTACATATAACCCAATTGATCAAGAATCATATAAATTATGGAAAAAGCAAGGTGTAGAAGAATCACATTTAATCCCATTAGAATCAAATTATTGGGAAATTGGTGAAGGACCTGCTGGACCAAATACGGAAGTATTCTTCGATCGTGGCGAAAAATATGATCCAGAACATTTAGGAGTTAAATTACTTCAAGATGAAATAGAAAATGATCGTTATATTGAAATTTGGGGAATCGTTTTCTCTCAATATAACGCTGTTCCAGGCACACCAAGAGAACAATACAAAGAATTACCTTCAAAAAATATTGATACTGGGGCGGGACTTGAAAGAATAACATCAGTTTTACAACAAACTCCTTCTAATTTTGAAACTGATTTATTTATGCCAATAATTAACAAAGTTGAAGAAATTTCTCATACAAAATATACATTAGAAAACAAAATTCCTTTTAGAGTTATTGCTGACCACGCTCGTGCGGTTACTTTCGCTTTATCTGATGGAGCAATGTTTTCTAATGAAGGACGTGGATATGTTCTCCGTCGCTTAATTAGAAGAGCAATGAGATTTGGTAAACAAATCGGTATTAATGAACCATTTATTTATCGTTTAGTCGACGTTGTTATAAATATCAATAAAGACTTCTATCCTGAATTAGTTAACAATCAAAAAATGATTGAAAAGAATGTCAAAATTGAAGAAGAAAAATTTATTAAAACATTGTCTACCGGTGAACAATTATTATTAAATTTAATTAAAGACAACAATACTTTATCGGGAAAAGATGCATTCAAATTATATGATACATATGGTTTTCCATTAGATTTAACTAAAGACATTTGCAAAGAACATAATGTCATTGTTGATGAATGTGGATTTAATAAAGAAATGGAACAACAAAAAGAAAGAGCAAGAAATGCCCGTAGTGACGAGCAATCAATGCATAAACAATCTGAAGATTTGTTAAATTTTGTTGAGCCTTCAGTATTTAATTACGATGGAAAAAATATTATTTCAAAAGTAATAGGCTTATTTAAAGACGGTGTAAAAGTTGATGAAATCGTTGATGAAGGGGAAGTTATTTTTGAAACTACTAATTTCTACGCTGAAAGCGGTGGTGAAGTTTCTGATACTGGAATCATTTATAACGATAATTGCAAAGCGATTGTTAAAGAAGTTCAAAAAGCTCCTAATAAACAACATATGCATTATGTTCATGTTGAAAAAGGTAGCATTAAATTAAATGATGAATTTAATCTTGAATTAGATCATCAAAAAAGAGAATTCATCAAAAGAAATCACTCTGTAACTCACCTTTTACAAAGCGCATTAAT
>JAQYER010000082.1 GCA_028723545.1 Caryophanales bacterium | reverse complement strand
ACAGCTGAAACTATTTCTGAAGAAGTAACAACACAATTATTTAGCAATGAAAGTGCATATGCTATGGGTCAAATTCTTGCGACAAAAAATGCTGTTGCTTCAGCAAAAGATTACAATTGGTCAAAGCTCACTGTTTATACATGGTATGAAGGACAAGATAAACACTGTACCTCAAACTATGCAATGTCTGTTGAAAATATTTCAATTGAACTTTCTTTCACAGCAGATGCTACAACTCAAACTCCTAGCCCAGGCCAAGGTGGAGCTGGTCAATAATCACTAATCATTATTAATCACTCAAGATCCATCCATCAAAGGATGGGTCTTTTTTTAAATTTCTTTTGTGTTACATCCAATAATTAAATATCTATTCTCACTCTTTTATAAAATAAAAAATATCGTTTGTTTTATTGACTTTATTGCTATATCATAATTATATGTAATCCCTATGGAGGATATTTTAATGAATAAAAATCTTAAAAAAGGTTTAATTATCGCTGGAATTACTGTTGATGTAGCTGTCACAATCTTTTTGTTTGTTGTAAGTATTATCATGTTAGCGACAATGCCTGAATCAAAAAATGAAATAGATACTACTAAATTTATTGGATATTTACAAGGCAATCCAACTGTTTATTTAGTCGCATGTGTAATTCCTTTATTTGCATTATTAATATTAAACATCTGTTTACTTGCTTTATATGTTAAGAAAGCAAGTAAGAAAGCAGTTGTTCTTGAAGATCTAAGTGAAGCCCAAAAAGAAGCGATTAGAAAAGAACTTCTCAAGGACATGCAAGAACAAAATAAACAATAATTAATTAAAGCTCCGTGATTGGAGCTTTTAATTTATTAAACCTTAAAATAAAGAAATGTTGACAAGAAACAAAGCGATTGATATTATTACAACGACAAAAGCAAAATCATAGAGATATGGTGACGCAAAACTATAGGGTCTTATGAATTATCTATAAGATAGCCAGCTGCCAAAAGAATTATCAATCTGATGTCCACATGGACGATAGGTAATCAGGCGTTGGATGATAATTCTACGGGACACTTTTTTATTTAAATACTTTTATTTGGATGTTTTTCTATGGAAATTAAATATGTACGCCAAAGAACAGCCAAGAGAATCATTGCCGCGGTAGGTACTGTTACAGCTTGTTTAGCGACGGTTATTGCAATCGTTTCTATTTTAGCGCAACGCCCAGGCGCGTTCGTTGTGTCTTTAGATAATAAAGGCGCTAAATTGTCTTTATGTGAATCTGTTAATTCAGATAAACAAATAACATATATGAACGCTGGTGAAGTAAGTCCATTCGTTGAATACGAAAACGACTTAATTGATCAATACACTTCAGATATATTGGATGCTGAAACTTTTGATTATAAAGCCAATGCCTCAACCGCTCATGGTTCTACTAAATTTTTCCAATGTTGTTTCTATGTTAAGAATGTTGGAAATATTAATGCTGGCTATAATCTTTCTTTAAATTTTACAAATGTAACAAGGTCGGTAACTGATGGTTATGAACTCGACTCTGTTTTGCGCGTGCGTTTTTATGAAAATAAAGTTGTTAGTGACGGAGAACAAACTCACAATTACAAAACATATGCGAAAGTGAGCGGTAGAAACTGGCACATTGATGAAGAAGGTAATAAATCATTTAATGAACAAATTTCAAAAGAAGGCTCTGGATGGGCTGAACCTTTCGCTTCTCAATATGTTGTTTTAAATTCTAAAATCACTAATCTTGCTCCAGAAGAAATGTATCGCTATACATTCATCGTGTGGATCGAAGGAAATGATCCGGAATGTATCGGTGAAGCTCCACTTGAAAGTAAACTCAATTTAGGAGTTAGTATTTCCTCTTATGAAGCAAAAGAAGAATAAGACTCATTACATTATTTTTGGGTTATATGGTATGACCTCGCTTTGTTTAGCCGCATCAATAAGCGGCACTTTCGCGTGGTATACTTATTCAACTCGTACTGGATTAACTTTTGAAGGTGCTTCGGTTGCTGATGCTGGTTCTTTACAAATTGGTGTTGTTTCTGATGTTCGTATTGAAGATTACGAAGATTACCATTTTATTGAAGATACATCAGTTAAGGGAAAATATATTTATTGGTCAATGTCTGGATTAACCGCAGATAGAATTAATCATGTTATCGAAGCTAATGGCTCCGCAACTAATCGTGTTGCGGCGATGACTAGTGGTAAATTCCATGGAGATGGAACTAATTTCACTTTATATTCCACTCCATTACATGGCAGTAATTATATTTATGACCCAAATGTTAATTCAAAAACTAGCTATGCTAAAAAAGATGAATATGTTACTCTTCCACTTGCTTTCCGCTTAGAAAAAGAAGATCGACCAGGAACATACGAAGAAGGAAGAAATATTTATTTCACTCAATGTGATATTACATCAAGAGAAAAGATTTCTGACGCTGTTCGTATATTTGCTTATTCTGAAACAAAATCCAATGGACATTTAATTAATCCTAATGAACGTTATGATGGATTTGATTATGTCGGTGGTGTTCTTGATTTAGATATTAATGGTTATTATGACTATTGGACCGATCCAGATACTGATAAAGAATATGAATTCCCTTATGGTGAATTTGTTGGTGGTACTTATGAATATGTAACCACTCCTTTAGAAGAAGACTATGGTGGAGTAATAAGAGAAAATATCGACACTTTTACATCTAATTACAAAAAAGGCACTTACCAAATAGATTGGGAAAAAACTGAACCTGAAAAAGCGGAATTTGAAGGAATGTCTAATTTTATGAACCACCGTTACGCTTTAGCGACAACTGGAGGAGTTCATAATTATGCCTATTTAAATATGATAATATTTTTAGAGGGATGGGATACTTCAGTCATTAATACTGAATTAGGACATGAATTTTCCATGGATTTATCTTTTGAAATGGATTAATGATTATGAAAAAATTCATCGCTTCAATTTTAATTTTATGTGTTGCTTTGTTAGTTGCTAATATTGGGATGACAGTCGCCTTCTTTTCCGGAGCGACTTATCTTGAATATAACAACATTCAAATCGGATTATCCGATAAGAATATTGAAATATCGACTGATAATGTTAACTGGGGTACTTCAATTGGTGAAGGGGATTTAGAAAATATTGAAAATCTTCGTCCTGTCTCATCAATGTATTCATATACTTGGTTAAATTCTAAAAAAGAAAAACCAGAATTTAGAAGTGGATATAAAACCGCGAATACTCAATTTGTTAACAAAGAAAGTGATGCGACAATAGCGACCAATGGATTTTTCTCTAAGCCAATCTATTTAAGAGCTGATAGTGATATTTATTTAACGATTGATAAAGAACATACTTATTTCGCAGCCAATGAAGAAAAAAACCGTCAATCAATTAAAGATAATGATTTATTATATAAATACCCTGATTTGACGGAAAGACAAATTCTAGATAACTTGAATTCAATTGAAAAGTCTCTTCGTATGTCAATCCTTGTTCTTAATAGCGGTAATTCATCATTATTAAAAGATTATGCTTATTATATAATTGAACCATATAAAGATCGTAATACTTTATTTGGTGGAAGATTAGATAATGATGAAAGCCATTATTATGATACATATGGTGATTATGAAGCCGTATATGGCGATATCAAAAATGAAGATAAAGTGATATATGATGATCCGACTCAATATGAAACACCAGTTGAAGGAGAATATTCAATCTTTAATGCCAAATCACATTCTAATGTATATCGATTTAATTTAGATAAATCAATTGAAAACGGAATGGAAGTTGCTAAAGAAAATTCAATTGCTGTCGAAGAAGCAGAGAATAGTGTTTATATCCCGCTTTACGAAAATGAACCAAGAAAATTATATATTTCATTTTATTTAGAAGGATGGGATCTTGATAACACTAATATTACGATGTTTGCGTACTTTACCATTAATATTTCATTTATGATCGCAAACTCAAGAGCCTAAAAAAGGAGGCGCATTATGAAAGCATATTTTGCATATTTATGGGAAATGTTAAAACAGTTCTTTTCGGATTTAGGACAATTCTTTTATAAAGGTATTGTTTCACCATGGACTGATTTAAAAACCAATTTTGATAATTACCAACAAGTATTTGATACTTATCGAGCGGATTTTGGCTTCGGTGGTTGGTTAATGTATATTTTATTCCTC
Organism: Caryophanales bacterium; assembly: GCA_028723545.1. Classification (GTDB taxonomy): domain Bacteria; phylum Bacillota_I; class Bacilli_A; order RFN20; family CAG-826; genus Fiminaster. The sequence continues at coordinate 9,896 of JAQYER010000082.1, read as the reverse complement.
CTTTTAATTATCGCTGCTTTAGGAGCGGCAGGTTTTGGCTTATTCATTCTTATTAAACGTTATGTTAAATTCGCAAAAACAGAAGTCGACAAAGACGAATTAAAACGTCAAGTTGCTAGATTAAATATTGAACTTTACGATTTATCTAGAGAAAAAGAAAAGATTTTAGGATTACAACTTCAATCTTTAGCGGGTAAAAAATTACCGACCGTTGATGAAAACGCTCCTGAAGGAGAATCTACTAATGAAATCATTTCTGAAAGCGCTTCACGTTTCCCACGTTTAGTCCACGTTGATAATATATATGCGACAAAAGATGTAAATGTCCCTGAAGTAGAAGGTTTAACTCTTGAATTATTATGCGAACAATTTAGAAATTACGCTGCTAGTCAACATGGTATTTATTATACTATTACAACCATTCGCCAAATGTTCGCTGGCATGGGTGCAGCAAAATTAATTATTCTTGAAGGTATTTCTGGTACTGGTAAAACTTCTATGCCTCTTGAACTTGGAAGATTCTTTAAACATGATGCAAAGATTTGTCCTGTTCAACCTAACTGGAAAGACCGTTCTGAATTATTAGGTTATTATAACGAATTTACCAAAAAGTTTAATGCAACTGAATTCTTAGAAGCTTTATATACTTCTTTATATCGCAAAGATACCAATCTTATCGTTCTCGATGAAATGAACTTAGCGAGAGTTGAATATTATTTCGCTGAATTCTTATCTGTTATGGAAAACCCAGATCCAGATAACTGGAATATTGAATTAATCGGTAATATCGATGCTTACGATCCAAAATTATTCAACAATGGAAAAATTAAAGTTCCTCAAAATGTTGTGTTCTTTGGAACAGCGAACAACGATGACTCTACATTCACTATTTCTGATAAAGTTTATGACCGTGCTATTTCATTATTCTTTGATAACAAAGGTATTCCATTTGAATCAGAATACCAAGAAGCAGTTGAAGTACCATATTCACAACTTTCAAGACTTTATCAAGAAGCTCTTGAAGAACATAAAATTGAAGATGATAATGTCAATTTAAAGAAGTTCGAAGAATTAGATACATTTGTTATTAAGAAATTCCGTCTTGCCTTCGGTAACCGTATTATGAAACAACTCCGTCAATTCGTGCCAATCTATGTCGCGTGTGGTGGAGATGAATTAGATGGTTTTGATTTTATCTTTACTAATAAGATTTTAAAGAAATTTGAATCATTAAATATTGCTTTCTTAAAGAACGAATTAACCGAATTACAAAGAATGCTTGAAAAATTATTTGGCAAAGGAACATTCCCAATGGCCAATAAATTTATTGATAACTTACTTAAGATGAATTAATTTTTATGGTTAAAGCAGATTCAAAATATAAAAGATTACAAAAGAAATACGTATCAAAAATTGATCCTATTTTTAACGAATCAGATGGTAAAAACATCCTTGATTCTTTTTCGCGCGGGCGTAACGCGTATTTACGTTATGACCGTTTAGAAACTGCTCAAATGGATAATTCTTGGATTCAAGCCATTGAAGACACTCTTCCATCGTTAGAAGAAATCGTCATGAATCCACGTCGTACTTTATCAACTGAAAGCGAAGTTGTTCCAGTTGAAAAAGCGAAAAAGACCACTAAAGAATCAGTTATCCATTTATCAATGCACACTGAATACGTGAAAGAAGTTAAAGATAATGGAGATGTTATTCCTTCTAAAATCTTAAATATTTATTCTGAAGACTTCTATCAAACATATGAAAATAGATTTGTCGCTTCTTTAATTAGAAGATTAGTAATATTTGTTAACCAACGTTATCAATATTTAACTCAATTCAATCCGATGGCGGATTCTCAAATTTTATATTACAAAACAAACGCAGTTATCAACGGGGAAAATGTTGAAATAGAAACTAAAGTTACTGTTTCTCATCCAACTAATGATGACTTTAATAACAAACATGATGAATTCATTTCTCGTATTGACCGTATCCGCGACGCGTTAAAATTCTTTACTGGATCACGATTTATGGCAATGTTTAAAGGGGAAAAGAATGTTCGTAACCCAATTTTACAAACAAATATTATTCGTAAAAACCCATTATATCGTGCATGTTATGGATTATGGTGTTTTATTGAAAGATACACAAAAACGGGTATTGATGTAAAAGTTAATGAAGAATTCCAAGATTTTAATGAAGAAGAACAAATCGATGTCAATAAAGCAATGGTTGCTTCCTTTTTAGCGCTTAAAGGAAGAGATCCTCAAGAAGAACCAGTCAAGAAAAACGAAAAATCATATTCTTCACGTATTATGAAAACACTCGATGAAGATATGTATACTTTCTGGCATTATATTAATGGACCAGTTAAATTCATTCGTATCGATGATGAATATCGCAAAGCGAAAGAAACACCTAAACCTCTTAATCCATATCCAACTAAGCAACAAGCTGAATATAATAAAGATGAATATGCTGAAAATAAGAAGAAGAAAGAAGAAACTAAAGCTGTTGATGATTTAATTAAACGTCGTGCGAAAGAATCTAAACAATATCTTAAAGATACAATGGAAGTTAATCGTAATTTAAAAGAAGCTCGTATTGCTGCGAAAGAGCAAGCTGAAGCTGATGCGAAAGCCGCTGAACAAGCTCGTATTGACGCGATTAGAGCAGCGATTATGAATGAAGCACAAAATTTCGTTAATGATGACGATGACGATGATAAGGATAAAGAATAATTAAAAATATGGAAAAAGCCAAAAAACCTAAATCAAAATTTCGTAAAATACTTGATGGAATAATCTTTGGTGTTTTTGGCACTATCTTAGCGGGCGTATTAGTGTTTAATATCGCTAATAGAATCGCTGGCGAAGATGGAATGTTATTTGGCACTCAATGTCCTGTTGTATTAACTGACTCAATGGAACCAGAATATAAAGTTAAAGATGTTCTCATTGTTAAAAAAGTTAATCCAGAAGACATTCAAGTAGGTGATGATATTTCTTTCTATTATGACATATTTGGCATTGGAGAAGAAATGTCAGTCACCCATCGAATTTCTAAAATTGAAATTCATGAAGACGTCGAAGTAGGACGAGGACATTACACATTTACCGCCCACGGGATTAATAAACAATCTGAACAATGTGGTGGTGGAGACTGTACTTATCAAACCCAAACATTTAATGAAACAAAAATTATTGGTCGGGTTGAAGGAAAAAGTGCCTTTCTAAGTGCCTTTTATAAATTGATGGGTTCAGTCGCGGGATTATTAATCTTCATTCTTATCCCGTGTCTATATCTAGTAATTACTTCGGTATTAGATATTGTCAAAACTTTAAAAGAAAGTGAAGAAGCCGTTATTAATGGGGAAGTTCCAACAGTCGATGCTGTTCCAGTGGATGATAAAAATGATCCTTTAAAAGGATTAAGCAAAGACGAAAAAGAAGCGTTAAAAAAACAAATGCTTGATGAAATATTGAAAGGAAAAAAATGATGAAAAAACGAAATAACATTATTTATAATAAAGCATATCTTATTGCCTCAATTATCTTTTTTGTATTATTTATTGCCTGTTCAATTGTCGCGATTATTATTGCTAATACCAATCCTGAGCTTTATGTTAAGCCAATATTTTATCTATCTTATGCTTTTACTAGCCCAGTTTTATTAATGATATGTGCGATTTGTTTTGCTACTTTCTTTAACATGAATAGGGAAATGGATAATGTCCGAATTGAAAATAAATTTAATTTTGGACGTGAATCTGGTTTCTATAACTATGTTTTATTAACAAAACGTATTAAACAAATTAGCAAAAAGCACAAAAACGATGATGCATATATTATTTATTTCTCACCTTCAAATATCGAAGTAACGATGAATACTGAAAGAAATGATGATGCGACTAAATTAATAAATGAAATCGCTCATTTCTTAGTTGATTATTTCATGTCATTACCAAAAAAAGAAAAAGATAAAATTGCTTATTGTTATTATCATGGTTGCTTTGTTATTTATTTATTTGGCACTGAAGAAGATGCAGTTAAATTCCGCGTTAAATTATCAGATGCGACAACTAATATTGCAATTAATCAAAATTTAAAAGTATATGCTCGTCCAATCTTTGGTATTAAATTAGTGGAACCAGATAAAGATTTATTCACTAATATGGATGATGCTTCAGTAGCGAGAAATATTTCTGAAAAGAATTATGAAGAATCTACTATTTATTCTCCTTCATTTAGAAAAAGCACTACTAAAGAAGAAATTGAAGAAATTGAACAAGCAATTAAAAATGGTGAATTCACTGTTTATTATCAACCAAAATATTTATTATCTGCTAAAACATATACTTCTTCTGAAGCTTTAGTAAGGTGGAACAGCAAAGTTCATGGTGTTGTTTCTCCTGGTAAATTTATTAATAAAGCTGAATTAGGCGGATTAATTCATGAATTAGATTTATATGTTTTTCGTCGTGTTTGTATGGATTTAGCGGATCAAAAACGTCGTGGAAGAGCAGTTATTCCTGTATCAATTAATTTCTCTCAATATGAATTTTATTCTCCATCATTTTTAGAAGATATCGATTCAATTATGAAAGAATATAAAATTGATCCATACAATATTCAAATCGAAATTACTGAACCTACTGCTCGTAAAAATGAATTTATGACTTTAGCGATTCTTAATAAATTAAAAGCGCGTGGAATTAAAATTGCCATGGATGATTTTGGTGTTGGTTATTCTAATTTAGCTAACCTCAATCGTTTACCATTCGATACGATTAAAATCGATAAATCATTTATTGATGATATTGTTCCAAGTATTAAAACAAGAGAAATTGTTAGTTTATTAATTAAATTCTGCAAAGCAGCGGGTATTGAAGTAGTCGCTGAAGGAGTTGAAACAAAAGAACAAGTTGAAACTTTACAAAAAATTAAATGTGACACTATTCAAGGAAATTATTTCTCAAAACCTCTTCCTAAAAATGAATATGAGAAATTAATTTCTAAAACATTCCAAAAGATTGATAAGGAGGGTAAATAATTATGTTTTTGATTGTCGGTACTAGTCATGACGATATTTTATTCTATGAATCCTCTTTAAAAAATAAACGTGAAGAAATCATTCTTAATCGTTATACAGCATTAATTGGAACGATTAATAATCAAGAAGTAATGTTAATTCATGATATTTATACATCTTATATTGCTTCATCAATCTTATCTTATATTATTGATAAATATTTCATTTTATTAGTTATATGCGTTGGAAGATGCCAAGCGTTTACTGATAATTTAAAAGTCGGTCAAGTTGTCATTTCAAAAAATACCATATTTGGTGATGTTGACCAAGTCGGAGCGGTTAAAGGAAATCATTTAGGACAAATTCCTGGATTTGATCGCTTTATTCAATCCGATATTCTTTTATTACAAACAATGCACAATGTCTTTGAAAGAGTTGGATTAGACACTGCGAAAGACGCGACATTTATTTCTGGATCAATTTTAAGAAATAAACAACAATTTATTTTAAATTTAGCTAATGAAAAAGAAACCGCAAAACGATATGATGAAATCGAAAAGAAAGAATTAACTCGTTTATCAAATTATGTCGTTACTGATTCTGAATCAGGTGGTGTCGCTTTAGCGTCTTCTTTATTTGGTATTTCTTATATCACTGTCAAAGTAGTGGAAGGTAAAGCTGGTGATGAAGTTAATTTAGATACTTATTTACGTGTCTTAAAACAATATTCATATGTTGGTAAAGCAATTCTTTCATTTATTGGTGAATTATCAAGAAATGACGTTGAAAGAATGGAGGATTTGGTCGATGAAAAATAAATATAAAACCTCATTAGAAAATTTATTTAAGTTTTCTTTATATGCTTCAATCGCGATTGGAGCGACTGCTTTATTATTCATTATTTTATCAATTGTTTCCTTCAGTGCTTCTTTCCCACAAGAAGTAACAACATCATTTTTAATATTAACAATTATCTTTATTGTTCTTTTAGGTGCCGATGTTGGATTTATCCTCTTTTGCCAAAAAAGAATTTATAATGACAACTTATTTGCAACAATTAAAAACAATCTCACATCATTAAAGAATATGAAAAAGCCATCAATTATTCATAATGATGAAAGATTAATTACTGATTTTAAAGATTTAAATGAATTATTAGAAACAACAATTAATATTTGTAACCAAACAATTGTTTATAACAAAATTAAAGACTATAACGAAATTGGTATTGAATTTATTGATGGTTCTGAACATGTATGTAGTTATCAATCATTAACCAAACACATTCCTGATTTAATTTTAGGTAATGAAATGTTTAGATGCGCTTTTGTTGATTTATATTATGAAGTTGGTAAAAACGCGAAGATGGGTGAAGATACTGACAAACAATTAATAAACACAATTATTCGCGAACTTAAATATAAAAACATTCTTATTGCTAAACACAATTCCCCAAATCCAGGATTTTTAGTTTATATTCCTTATTTTGAATCTATTTCTCAAATCGAAGAAGAAATTGATTTATTATTAAGAAATTTATCAATTATTCAAGCTACTGAAATCGGACAAGAAGTAGTAATGTGTAAAGCCGCGATGGTTGCTTATCCATATTCAGAAATTACTGATATTATGTCTGATTTAAGATATGCGATTAAGCAAAATAAAATCTTATCTATTTTCCTTCCTCCATATCAAGCTAAACAAAATGATAATTTATTGCAATCCACAATGAATTTAGCGAACGTTACTCGCTTCTTACAAAAATTCGCTTCATTATCATTTGATGAAAAAGATATTTCTAACAACTCAAAGAAAATTAATAAAGTATTAAATCAAGTCGCTGATTATTATGGATTTGATACATCTGGATTAATTTATTATTCTGACACTCAAGAAAAATATGAAGTTGTCCATGAATATTCTGTTCCAGGCACAACATTATTCGCAAAAGGTGAAAGCATTAATAAAGATTTTATTAACGCGATTGACCGTGTTAAAGATGAAGATTTATCTTATTATTTCTCATCAAGAGAACATGTCAATTCACTTCTTGCTTCATTTTTAGATTATTATATGATTTCTAGTGGTCAATTTTATGTCATTAGAGACACTAATAAAATTTATGGTCTTGTTTATTTCCTTAACCGCAATAAGAGCATTAATCTCGACGCTTATTTAAGAGAAGGATTATTAACATTCTCATATTTTATTTCTTCATATTCTCGTGAAATTTTAACAAGAATGGCGGCGAGACACGCGGATGTTCGTTTTAACGACATTGTTCGTATTACTAATACCAAATTATATTCAATTGATAAAACAACAAATCGTTTAGTGTATGTTTCTGATGCTTTAAAAGATTTAGCGCCTTCAATTGATTTAAAACTTCCTTGCCACAAAGCTTTATTTGGATTAGACGCTCCATGTAAAGATTGTCCATTATTATCAAGAAACCGCAAAGTCAGTTTGATTAATAATGTTAAACAAGAAATTCGAGTTGGAATTAAACATAGTGAAGATGACACTGTAATTATGATTGTTGATGATCATAATGAAAAATCAGTATCAAAAGACCGTTTTGATCCTGAATTATTAATTAATTCATATTCTTCATTTATCAATCGTATTGACAATGTTTTTATCGATCACACAAATGGATATGTATTATATTTAAGACTTGATAATGTTAAAGACATCGTTGAGAAATATGGAAATGAAGGATATTCATCAATTATTAAAGATTTCACAACCAAAATAATTAATAATCTCCCTCATATCGGTAATATTTATTTATATCGTGAAGACGTTTTAGCGTTAATTATCCCTGAAGCCAATCGAAACACAATTATTGATGACGTTGAAAAGATTTATTTAATTTCTAAAGAAGTATATTTTGATGAAATATCTGAAATGTTAAATATTTCATATATTACTAATAAATATCCAGAACAATATAAATCATCAGTTGATTTCATTAAAGCTAGTGACAAGAAATTATTATCTAAGAATAAATTAAATAAATCAGATTATTTATATTTCACTGAAACTGGATATTCTCGTCAAGCATCAAGAGAAGCATTCTTCCTCGATGTTATTGATGCATCATTTGTTAAAGATACATTCGGTGTTCGTTTACAACCAGAAATCAATACATATCACCGCATCGTTGGAGCAGAAACATTTATCCGTTTAACTGATAATTATCGTAATATGACTCTTCCAACTGGTGAAATTATTGCTGTTGGTGAAAAACACGGAAAGATTACTCTTATTACTGATGCATTAGTTAATACAATCGGCAATTTATATCGCGATAACGGATATCAAGTATTTAAAACTAGAGGTCTAGAAACGATTTCTATTAACACTAATATTGATTTTATTGATAATGATCAATTATTAGATAAACTCGGCTCTTTAGCGAAATCATACATGGTTCCAAAAGACTTTATGGGACTTGAATTCTCTGAAGAAGATGTATATAAGCATAAAGAAGACTTCATGTTTATCGCTAAAAAGATTCGAAATTGTGATGTTACAATTATTGTCGACCATTACACTGGTAATAAATTAAGTATTGAACAATTAAAACAATACGGTGTTACTAAAATTAAATTTGATTATCAATTAATTAAAAACATCACTTTATACAAATCTGATCTTGAAAGAGTTCAATATTTATCTCGTGCAGCTTCCGATGTTGGAATTAAGCCAGTATTAATTGGTATTGAAACTCCGCTTCAATATGATCTTGTTAAAGACACGTGTGGTGATTTCTTAGCTCAAGGTGAATTGTTCTGCAGTCCAATTGAACCAAGTGAATTAATTACAACATTAAATAAAATGAATCGATAATATAAATTAGGTTGCTAAATAAAATTAGTGACCTTTTTTATTATCGAAACGTAGTGAAGCTAAAAACCGAGTGTTATGCATGTGAGAATCGAAATAGCTTCCTGCGACGTAAAAAACCTCATGTTATAATCAAAAAGGCTGACAACCGTTTGATATAACAGGAGGTGTATTTAAGTTTATCACATACGAGGTGGAACTGTAAGTATCACATCGTGTTCATTAGTGAATGATATGGATTTTCAATGTAGAAAACAAAGAAGAAAACAGTCATAATTTATTTAGAGAATAATTGTTATGAATCCTATTTGGTTTTTCGTTATTGTGTTTGCTGCAATTATTGTTATTTTTCTAATTGCTTTTTTCATATATTTACTTATCCATCATGACCAAAGCGATTATAAAGATGGTGGTGGCATTCAAATTGGTGGAGATGAAAAAATAAATATTTTTGCGCCCGCTAATGATAAAGCTGGAATTCATGGTGAAAAGATTGTTAATGAAGAACTTAGGTTACTTTTAAGAAATGATGAATATTTATTAGTGAATTTACTTTTGCCTCTTAAAAATGGCAGAAAAACTGAAATTGACTGTGTTTTGGTATCAAGAAAAGGAATATTTTGTATTGAAACAAAAAGGTGGGTTGGTCACATAATTGGAAACGACGAAGATGAGCGTTGGATTCAACGATATGACGATCCATATAAGGGTGATATAACACATAATAATCCAGTATCACAAAATAAATTTCACTGTGATGTTTTAGATCGAATACTCAATTATAAATATGAAATTGAGAACGCAGTCATTTTTTGCAGTTTAGAAGATGGCTCCGGGATAAATTCTAATTTTGTTTATACAATCAGCGATTTTAAAACATGGTATAGATCATTAGATGAATTAGGTATTACCGATTTTGAAATAAAACAAATATCACAAATTTTGCAAAAATATGTTGCTACTAATGAGCAAATAAAACAATTTCGAAACGAACAAAAGAATAGAAACAA
>JAQYER010000081.1 GCA_028723545.1 Caryophanales bacterium | reverse complement strand
ATACCTTGTTACGACTTAACCCCAATCACCAGTCCTACCTTAGGCGTCTCCCTCCTTGCGGTTAGGATAACGACTTCGAGTATTACCAGCTCTCATGGTTTGACGGGCGGTGTGTACAAGACCCGGGAACGTATTCACCGCGACATGGCTGATTCGCGATTACTAGCAATTCCAACTTCATGGAGTCGAGTTGCAGACTCCAATCTGAACTGAGACCGGCTTTATGAGATTTGCTCCACCTCGCGATATTGCATTTTCTCTTTGTACCGGCCATTGTAGCACGTGTGACGCCCAGGACATAAAGGGCATGATGATTTGACGTCATCCCCACCTTCCTCCGACTTACATCGGCAGTCTCCTTATAGTTCCCAACTGAATGATGGCAAATAAGGACAAGGGTTGCGCTCGTTGCGGGACTTAACCCAACATCTCACGACACGAGCTGACGACAACCATGCACCACCTGTGATGACTTGCATTGCTGCCCACGACTATCTCTAGTCGCTCATAGTCAACATGTCAAGCCCTGGTAAGGTTCTTCGCGTAGCATCGAATTAATCCACATGCTCCACTGCTTGTGCGGGTCCCCGTCAATTCCTTTAAGTTTCAGTCTTGCGACCGTACTCCCCAGGCGGAGGACTTAATGCGTTAGCTTCATCACTGCCTCACAGCAATAATTAGTCCTCATCGTTTACGGCGTGGACTACTAGGGTATCTAATCCTATTTGCTCCCCACGCTTTCGTGACTGAGCGTCAGTATCGAGCTAGTAAGCCGCCTTCGCCACTGGTGTTCTTCCATATATCTACGCATTTCACCGCTACACATGGAGTTCCGCTTACCTCTCTCGCACTCTAGTTCGGCAGTTTTTGAAGCTGGATGGGGTTGAGCCCCACGATTTTACTTCAAACTTACCGTACCGCCTGCTCACTCTTTACGCCCAATAATTCCGGATAACGCTTGCCACCTACGTATTACCGCGGCTGCTGGCACGTAGTTAGCCGTGGCTTTCTAATAAGGTACCGTCAAACAGAGAGCATTTCCTCTCCCTGCCATTCGTCCCTTACAACAGAGCTTTACAATCCGAAGACCTTAGCACTCACGCGGCGTTGCTCGGTCAGGGTTTCCCCCATTGCCGAAAACTCCTTACTGCTGCCTCCCGTAGGAGTCTGGACCGTGTCTCAGTTCCAGTGTGGCCGATCACCCTCTCAGGTCGGCTACGCATCCTCGCCTTGGTGGGCTATTATCTCACCAACTAGCTAATGCGCCGCAGGCCCATCCCTCAGTGAAGCTGTGAAGCTCCTTTTAGCTCTCGAAGATGCCTTCGAAAGAATTATGCGGTATTAGCCAAGGTTTCCCCTGGGTATCCCCCGCTGAAGGGCAGGTTGCCTACGTGTTACTCACCCGTTCGCCACTCGAGGTGCAAGCACCTCTCGTTCGACTTGCATGTATTAGGCACGCCGCCAGCGTTCATCCTGAGCCAGGATCAAACTCTCAAAAAGTTTTATATCTTAGTTCAGTATAATTTAAAAATTTAAATTACGAATTATCTGGTTTTGTTATTATTCTTAGTTAAAAGAATTGACGTTGTTTCTTGTATTTTGTTTAGTTTTCAAAGATCAGTTGCGCGCCCTAATTCCTTAGGCATTGGTTCTTGTTTGAACGCGTGCTTGGTAAGTGTATCACTACCATCAATTATTTGTCAACATATTTTTATTATTTTTTTAATTTGTAATGTTGACTTTTATGCTATTCACTTTTTATGTGAACGTGATAAATATTACTCTTTATTTTTTATGCTGTAAAGAGTTTTTTTAAAAATTTTTAATTTTTTGCGTGTGCGCGCATTTTATTACGTATGTGCACGCACATACACGCATATTATATATAGATAATATTTGGAATTGTTTAGTATAAAAAAAGAGCACACCAACGTAGGCATGCTCTCTGTAAATGTTATTTTTTTGAATTGGTAAATAAGACAATAACAATTCTTAATATGCGAATAAACATATATATAAAATCTATATATAAATTAAACGCACACAATAAGGCCACATTTGGATTATTAACTCCAGACATAGCAATTTGTTTTACTCTATTTACATCAACAATAGTGAATAACATCATTGATATAAATATAATTCCACTAGCTAACCATGTAGTTAAATTGAAGAATTCTGGAAACCACCAAAATAATATTAAATTGAATAATATTATCATAAGCGCTCCACAAGCGAGTCCAGAAGCAACAATTGCTAAAGTAGATAAATTTCTTTTCGTAAAATGTCCAATCATGAACATTGACCCAAATGTTAACGTTGTTATACCTAAGGTAATTGCAATGATATATCCAGGAACAAACATCGTTAATGAAGACATTAATATTCCCATTAATATTGCATAAATTATAAAAGGAATAACAACGCTTTTACCTTTTTTAAATACTGCTGTCATATTAGCCCAAATTGAAACGCCAAATAAACAAACAGCACTACCAATTAATATTCCGAGATAAATATTGATATATAAATCATTTTCTAGAACCGAGAAAACATTTGTAAAAAGGAAAGTCAATATGGCGCATACAAATGTAGTAATTAAAATTCCAATTGCAGTATAGCCATAAACGCGTCCGACAAATTTTGAAGAATTAGCTTCGGAAAATTGATCGTTATTATTATCAATAATTTCAACTGTTTCAGGCATTAAAGAATATTTTCAATTAATTGTTTGAATGATTCGACCTTTAAAGAAGCACCACCAACAAGTGCGCCATCGACATCAGGTTGTCCTAAATATGCGCGGATGTTTTCTGGTTTTACAGATCCACCATAAAGGATACGGATGTTTTCGCTTGCTTCTTCTCCGGCCATATCTTTGATAATAGAACGAATATATGAGCAAATATCTTCAGCGATTTCTGTCGAAGCGTTTTTACCTGTTCCGATAGACCAAATTGGTTCATATGCGACAACAACGTGTTTTAAACAACATTTGCAGCATCCAGCAAGGCCTTCACGGATTTGAGTATTAATTACTTCTTTAGTTAATCCTTTTTCAAATTGTTCTAGAGTTTCTCCACAGCAATAAATTACAGTCATATCATTATCGATAAGAGCGTGAATTTTCTTATTGCATGTTTCGTTTGTTTCACCATTATATGTACGTCTTTCTGAATGGCCAATAATACACCAATCAATTCCGACTTCTTTTAACATAGGAATGGCAACTTCACCAGTAAATGCACCATGATCAGCAAAGTGACAGTTTTGAGCTGCAACAGTGAGTTCTGGAGCAATTTCTTTAACTGCGGCTAATGACATAAATGTTGGAGCAACACCAATATCAACACCGTGTTCTTTAGCGAATTTATCAAAGGCAACTGCTTCAGTTGCAAAAGCTTTAGCTTCTGCAATTGTTTTATTCATCTTCCAGTTACCAAATATTAATTTTGTTCTCATTTTACACGATTCCTTATTTTATTAAAATGTCGACACCTGGTAAATGACCATCGTTTTCGATCATTTCAAGAGAAGCACCGCCACCGGTTGAAACGTGGCTGAAATCTTTCTTATAACCGAATTCAGCAACAGCAGCAGCTGAATCGCCACCACCACAAACTGAGAAGCATTGTTTATTTTGAGCAATAGCTTCACAAACAGCGATTGTTCCTGCTTGGAAATCTTTTTGTTCAAAGACACCCATTGGACCATTCCAGAAAATCATTTTTGCTTTAGCGATTTCATTAGCAAATAATTCTCTTGTCTTAGGACCAATATCAAGTCCTTCAAATCCTTCAGGAATTGATTCAGCAACAGCAACTACTTTGCGTGCTTCAGGATCAAAATTATCAGCATAGACAGAATCGACTGGAAGAACAATCTTACCAGAAGCATACATTTCTTTTGCGTATTCTAATTGATCAGCTTCAAATGGTGATGTACCAATTGCTTGTCCGAGAGCTTTTTTGAATGTGTAAGCCATCGCACCACCAATTAAAATTTTGTCGCATTTAGCAAGTAAAGATTTGATAACTTTGATTTTATCAGATACTTTAAATCCGCCTAAAATAGCAACATATGGGCGATCTTCATCTTTAACTTCAACACAGCGTGTTAAATTTTGAATTTCTTTTTCAACAAGATATCCACAAGCGACTGGTTTTCCTAATTTCTTTAATTCACTTGGAATTCCATATGTTGATGCGTGAGCACGGTGAGCAGAACCAAATGCGTCCATAACATATGCATCTGCGAGGCTTGCCCATTCTGCACTTAATTTTTCATCGCATTTTTCTTCGCCTTTTTCATAACGAGTGTTTTGCATTAAAACAACTTCGCCATCTTTCATTTCATCAACAACTGGTTTTAAATCAGCAATTTTTGTTGAAGGAACAAATGTGACTTTAACGCCTTCAAGAAGTTCGCCTAAACGAACAGCGACTGGTTGTAAATTACCGTCTTTGATTTGTTTAGCAAATTTAGCTTGTTCTTCTTCTGTTCCGTTTGCTAATTTGTGTTTTACTTTTCCAAGGTGTGACATTAATACAACACGTGCACCTTTAGAAATTAATTCTTTAATTGTTGGAAGAGCGGCAACAATACGATTGTCATCACGAATAACTCCGCCTTTTAAAGGGACATTGAAGTCAACACGAACAACAACATGTTTGCCAGCAACATTTAAATCTTTAACTGTTAACATAAATGTTAAATTTCCTTTCTTTTTTATAAAATGGCACCCATAAATTATCTACGGGTGCCATAAATTAGTTTTTAATAGTTAAATAGCAACCCACCAATTAAGCTAATTCAGCGAAATATTTAATTGTGCGGACCATTTGACTTGTGTATGAATTTTCGTTGTCGTACCAAGAAACAACTTGAACTTGGTATAAACCTTCACCAACTTTGCTAACCATTGTTTGAGTAGCATCGAATAATGAACCGTATCTCATACCGATAACGTCTGAAGAAACGATTTGATCTTCATTATATCCATATGAAGCACTTGAAGCAGCTTTCATAGCAGCATTGATAACTTCTGGTGTTAATTCACCATCATATTTAACAACAGCTGTAAGGATAGTTGTTGAACCAGTAGTGACTGGAACACGTTGGGCAGAACCGATTAATTTACCATTTAATTCTGGAATAACTAATCCGATTGCTTTTGCAGCGCCTGTTGAGTTAGGAACGATGTTTGCTGCACCAGCACGTGCTCTACGTAAATCACCTTTTCTGTGTGGTCCATCAAGAATCATTTGGTCACCAGTATAAGCGTGAATTGTGCTCATGATACCTGATTGAATTTCAGCTAAATCATTGAGAGCTTTTGCCATTGGAGCTAAGCAGTTTGTTGTACATGAAGCAGCTGAGATAACTGTATCTTCTTTTGTTAATGTTTTTTCGTTAACACCGAAGACGATTGTTGGTAAATCTTTACCTGCTGGAGCAGAAATAACTACTTTCTTTGCACCGGCTTGAACGTGGGCTAATGCTTTTTCTTTAGATGTGTAGAAACCTGTACATTCTAAAACAACATCTACACCTAATTGTCCCCATGGGAGATCAGCAGCTTTTGGCATAGCATAAATTGTAATTTCTTTGCCATCTACTGTAATGCTTCCTGGAACTTTGACAGTTTTTCCATCTTCAGCAAATACTGGTTCTTTTGAAGAAACAGTGTGTAAGCCTTCACCGATGTGTCCTGCGTAACCACCTTGAGCTGTATCGTATTTTAATAAGTTAGCCAACATCTTTGGAGAAGTTAAATCATTAATAGCGACGATTTCATATCCTTCTGCACCAAACATTTGTCTAAATGCTAAACGGCCGATACGACCGAATCCGTTAATTGCAACTTTAACTGACATGTATTATGTCCTCCTTTTGTTTGCGCATATAGTTTATACTATATTCATTTTGTCTTGCAAGTGAAATGATTGAAAATTGACATAAATTATATTTATGTTTAATAAAAAAACACAATAATTAACCAAATTAACAAAAAAGTAGTGAACTTATTTGCTCACTACTACTCCTAAAAATAAATCACTAATTGATATGCCAAAGGCAATCGCTAATCTTTCAATTATTTCTAAAGAAGGATTTCTTCTACCGTTTTCCATATCGCAAATATAATTTTTATTAATGCCTGATTGGAAAGATAATTCTTCTTGAGTCCATCCACGTTGCTTACGTAAATAGACGATTCTCATTCCTAATTGATAAGACGCTCTCATGAATTAATCTTGTATTCTAAATTCTGTCTTAGGAATTGGAATTTGAATACTCCCTTTCTTGAGAATGTGTTTTGTTTTTAGAGTCTCCTGCTCTATAATGAATCTGCTGTGGATTTGTTCCTATGAAAGTACAGCTTTGACTGTTTCAAGGAGACTCT
>JAQYER010000080.1 GCA_028723545.1 Caryophanales bacterium | reverse complement strand
TTGTTAAAGCTTCAAGACGTGTGCCTTTTCCACCAGCTAAGACCATAGCAACGAGTTTTTCTTTCATTGTTGATCTTCTCCTTTCTAAAAATATTATTTAAGTCGTTATTATCTTAACACATATATAAATATATGTTAATTATTTTATTTAATGATTTATTATGATATATTTTTATCTATGAGCAATAAAAATCATTACAAAAAACTATATTTATCTAAAGGAAAGATTATTGGAACATTTATCGTATTATTTTTCATTTTAGAATTATTGTTTTATTTCGTAATTCAATTTCAAGAAGTAGGCGCGTTTTTCCCATTTGGAATTAGTTTTTATATTTACACCCCTATTTTAATATTGTTGACAATTATCTTTTCATATATAAGCGTTACCAAAACATATTATGAATTAACAAATAATGCGATAATTCATCATAAGATGAATACTGAAATTGTTTATTCATATAAAAATATTGTTTACATTGATGAAGAATATTCATTAAAACATAAACAATTAAGATTTTTCGATAATAACGGAAAAGAGCATTATTTAGTGTTTGATAAAAATAATATCATCTATGATGAAGTGATAAAAAAGACAAAAACTTTGTCAAAACAAGATTTCCATCTCCGCTACCCAAATGCGAAGCTTTAAATTATTGTTTACAATATTTTTCTTACATGGTATTATTTTTGTGCTTTTTTAATGAATAGAGAGGTAATGAATTATGTCAAGAGTATGCCCAATAACTGGAAAAGGACCACACGCTGGTAATAAACGTTCTCACTCATTACGCGCTACACGCCGTGTTTGGAACGCTAACCTTCAAACTTACGAAGTAGTTATTAATGGAAAGAAAGTTCGTGTTAGAATGTCAGCACGTGCTCACCGTACATTAATGAAAAACGCTAAGTAATTTATTAATTTTATAAATAATAAGGAACTCGCTCGAGTTCCTTTTATTTTTGCTAAATGATAACGATTAAGAATAATATTAGTCCGATTGTGGATAACAAGAATGTTAGCCATTCAGATAACGCTAAAATAAATATTTTTGGTCGACGATAGTTAATATTTTTGTTTTCATCGACAAAAGCTTCTAATTTTGCCCAGTCTTTCAATTTTGGATTTAAGATAATCAAAATTTGCAAAATCGATAGTAAAGTTGTAATTATTCCGATAATTAATGGCAAAATTCGACCAGTAGTTGTAAATAACAATATTCCAAATATCGAAATCATTGCAAGAATTCCAAAACAAGAAGCAAGATAAATAGTTGAAATTAATGTATGTTGACGAATAAATTTTGGTTCGATTAAATTAATTAAAACAAATGAAATTCCATTAATTATTGCAAATATTGCTTCAAAAATAACTAATATTTTAAAAGATCCAAAAGTTGATATAAATGGAAAAGTATCCCATAAAACAAAACTAAATAAAGAAGCATAAATTAATGTGAATAATAAATATCTTTTACGATATATTGAGTTTGGAAATGATAATTCATTCGGAAAATTAGACAAAAATGAATATGATTGTTTGTTTTCTTTTTTATATGAAATTATTCCATTTAAAACATAAATAATTGAAAAAGAAATAATGACAATTAAAGATATTAACCAAACTATATTAAATTCAATCATCTTAATGAATCAATCCTTTCTTTTATATCGTCATGGCCAAAAAGATAAGAACCCGCTACTAAAATATCAACACCAGCGTCTTTACATTTTTGTCCAGTAATATTATTAATTCCACCATCGACTTCAATTAAACATGACAAATTATTTTGATCAATATATTGTCTTAATGTTTTAATTTTATCGATTGCGGATTCAATGAATTTTTGACCACCAAAACCAGGTTCAACAGACATAACTAAAATTAAATCAATTAAAGGTAAATATTTTAATATTGTTTCAACCGAAGTATTTGGTTTAATTGAAATCCCTACTTTAACTTTTAATTGATGTAATTTATTAATAATTTTTAATACTTCAGCTTCATCTTTTGTTGCTTCAATATGAAATGTAACATAATCCGCCCCATGATTAGCGAATTCAATTCCAACTTCATATGGATTTTCAACCATGATGTGAACATCATTAATTAAATGATGATGCGGGACAATATAATCTAAATCCTCAATTGTGTAAGAAGTATTAGGAACGAATTTACCATCCATGACATCAAAATGAATAAATTCAACTCCTAAAGATTCGACAAGTTGAATGTCTTCAATTAAATGTTGTTTATTGGCGGCTAATATACTTGGAGATATAATCATAATTAATTCCTTTTGTTATCATCTATATTATCTAATAATTTTAAATATATTTCATATAATTGTTGAGGATATTTATTTTCTTCAACAGCTTTTTTGATATTGCATTGTTTTTCTAAATGATGAAGGCAATTAGAAAAATAACATTGTTCATAATTTAATTGTTTAAATCCTGGGAAATAATGGGCTAATTGAATCTTGTTCATATTTAAATCTAATGATGAAAATCCAGGAGTGTCACCAATAAAACCATTTCGATAAGGAAGTAATATTACTTCTTTAGTTTGGTGTTTCCCACGTCCTAACGCTAAAGAATATTCACCGATTGAGCGATTAAATGATTCATCTAATAAATTAATTAATGATGATTTACCAACACCAGTTTGTCCCATGAAAATTGTTATTTTATTGTCGATATCTTTAATTAATCTATTAAGTTCACCATGTCCTTCAACTTTTTTAGAAATTAAATAACAATTAATATTTAAATATTTTAATTCATTAACAATATCATTAATAAACGATTGATCATCAACTAAATCATATTTAGTTAAAACGACTGAAGATTTAACATCATTAAATGATGCATATGTTAAGAACTTAAATAACAATTCTTTTGAAAAGTCTGGTTGCTTTAAAGACATAACAATGATCATTTGGTCAATATTACAAACTTTTGGTCTAATAATTTGATTTGTTCGTTCTTCAATTTCATTAATGACACACAATTCATCATCAAACAAAACATTATCACCGACAATTATTTGTTTATTTTTGAAACGAAAAATTCCTTTTGCAATGACATTATAAATAATCCCATCACAATAAATTGAATATGTTCCACCAACGCAAGATACAACTTTTCCTTTTTTCATTATTTAAGACCAAATACTCGTTTAAATATATTTCTTTTTTGAACAAAATTATCTTTATTATCAAGTAATGCTTGGATATCTTTTTTAAATTCCATGCAATCAACATAACGATTTTCTTTATTTTTAGCGCATGCTTTTTCAATGACATAATCGACATTTTTATTTAATTCTGGATTAAATGTATGAACCGATGGCAAAGGCTTTTTTAAATGCGCTTTTGCGATTTCATTCGCGTCTTTTTCCACAAATGGTAATTGTCCAGTAACTAATTCGAAAAAAGTAATTCCTAATGAATAAATATCACTTTGAATAGTCGGCGCTTCACCTTTACATAATTCAGGCGCCATATAATAAACCGAACCGACTACTTCTGATTTTTTGGATGGATTTTGTAAATCGTAAGCAATACCAAAATCAGCAATTTTTATTGTTCCATTCGTATTATAAAAAATATTATCTGGTTTAATATCGCGATGAATGACATTGTGATTATGAATATAATATAATGCATCGCATAATTGAAGCATAATATAGCAAGCTTCTTTTAATGAAAACATTAATGAATTTCGTAAACATTCATTTAATGTTTGTCCTTTCATATATTCATATGCTAAATAAGGACGTCCTTCATATTCACCACAAGAATAAACTCTAATTATATTTGGGTGTGACATTATCGCACATAATTTAGATTCATTATTAAAACGATCCAATTGATTTTTATCTTGGCATAATTGTTCTTTAATTATTTTGATCGCAACTGGTTTTTTGGAAATGAAATCAGAAGCTTCATATACTTCCGCCATCCCACCTTGTCCAAGACGACCAGTAATGCGATATCGATTATCAATACGATCGTCAATTTTGAGCATCTTTAAATGCCTCCCAATAAGCGATAGAGATATTGTCAGTTCCCCCATTATTATTGGCGACATTAATTAATGTTTCAATTTTTTGAGTTGGGGTTTCATTCACTGATAGAATACGACACATCTCTTCTTCAGTAATATTGTTATAAAGTCCATCCGAACATAAAATTAATGGATAGCCTTCATTATTTATAATTTTCATATCAATTGATAATGAAGGATATATTCCAAGAGCGTTTATTAAAACATGACGGTCTTTATGAGTTTTAGCTTGTTCTATTGTTAATTTACCAGTTTTAACTAAATAATTAACATATGTTTGGTCGTCACTTAATAAATTAAGTCTTCCTTTTTTAAGTAAATAAATTCGAGAATCACCCGCTGAAGCAAGAACAATTTTATTTTTAGTTAAAAGCGCAGCAACTACCGTTGTGCCAGATCCTTTATAATCTTCATTATTTGTCGCATAATCGTTGATTTGTTTATTAGCTTCTTTTAATGTTTTTTGAAGCCAAAAATACGCTGATCTGACTGAAAAGAAAAATGGTTTATGAGCAAATTCATTACTCACTACTTGAACAACTTTTGTCGATGCAAAAGAACCTTTGTTATGCCCTCCCATTCCATCCGCAACTAAAAGAAGAACATCACCTGAAGAATTAACTAAAGCAATCGATTTATCTTCATTTGATTTTCTTACTTTTCCAATATCAGTTTTTGATAGATACATTCCTTTAATTTTATTCATGTTTTTGCTCCTTTGCTCTTAATTGTCCACAAGCAGCATCAATATCTTTGCCAAATTCTTTTCTTACAGTTGTGTTAACTCCATGTTTCAATAAATAAGACATGAAATTGTGAGTTGATTCATCACTACTTCTTTTATATTCCATTTCATCAACTTCATTATATGGAATTAGATTGACATAGGCTAAAGTGCCTCTAATAAGTTCAACTAATTGTTTGGCGTGTTCAATCGAATCATTGACTCCTTTAAGCATAATATATTCAAAAGTTACTCTTCGATTAGCTTCTTTTTCATAATATCTTACTGCTTCCATTACTTTATCCAAAGGATAAAATTTATTAATTCTCATAATTTTATTTCTTAATTCATCATTTGGAGCGTGTAATGAAATAGCTAAATTAGTTTGTAATCCTTCGTGAGCGTATTTTTTAATACCTTCGATTAGTCCACATGTTGATACTGTAATATGTCTAGCGCCGATCGCTAATGCTTTTGGATGGTTCATAATGCGGATAAAATCTAAAACATTATCATAATTATCAAATGGTTCACCTGTTCCCATAACGACAATATGAGACACTCTTTGATTTTTTTCTTTTAATAAATTGTTCATCACAAGAACTTGACCAACAAGTTCATGAACTTCTAAATTTCTTTTCTTTTTTAATAATCCAGAAGCACAAAATGAACAACCCATATTACATCCAACTTGAGATGTAACACATATCGCATTTCCATAATTATATGGCATTAATGCTGTTTCAATTTTATTTCCGTCTTCTAATTCAAGAAGCAATTTAATCGTGCCATCTTTACTTTCTTGTTTGCGATAAATTTTTGGAATAGATAAACAAAAATCTCTTTTTAATTCTTCAATAAAGGATTTTGAAATATCGCTCATATCATCAAAGTTTTGAGCGTTTTTTCCATATATCCAAGAATATAATTGTGTAGCTCGAAATTTCTTTTGATTTCGAGATAACATTTCTTGTTCTAATTTAGTTATTTCTAGTCCGTATAAATTAATCATTAGATGGGTTAAATATATCTTTCTTTAATAAAATGCAATAATAAAGCGCAGTATCGTATTCGTCAAATGGGAAATATTGTTTTTCTTCAATAATTTCATAATTTGGATGTTCTTTTAAGAAATTAGATATTGTTCCTCTACTTTCTTTCTTGTTTAGTGTATTTACGATATAAACTAATTTTGAACCTTCATTTAAGAACATATTTGCTCCTTCAAGAGCTTCTTTTTGTTTTGATAAGCAATAATCAAGACGATCATAATCAAAATGAAGTAAATAATCTGGATATTGTCTAATTAAATCAAAAGAAGATGATTCTGGATAAACAATTGCTAAATCTTGACGATGATTTACTGCCGCTTGAATATCTAAATATGTTGGAGCGTTAAATATTGAAATATTTTTTTGTTTACTATTACGCATTAATTTAATTAATTCAGGGCGTTTATCTAAAGTTGGAACAGCAACATGAATACCAACTGAAGGTTTAGCTTTCAAATATAATTCTTTAACGATTGAATCGTTTTCCGCGCTGATCAATAAACATTCACCCATATCTAAATCAAATACTTTATCAGTAATGATTTTGATTGGTAATCTTTCATTAAATATTTCGAAATTGCGGAAATATGGAGTTTTTCTAACTTGGCCTTTGCCATTATAGATAATGACATCTTCAATGTCTGTTTTTTTGAATTCATCAGGGTGAGCATTTAAGAATTTTTCAGTCGTTGTTTTTTTAGTATTAACACGAACAGTTTGAATTTGTTGACGGTTGTTTTTACGTAAAATTTTAAACATTACGGCTCTTCCAAAATGTTTCTTCCACATATTGACTAGCCAGCGAGGCGTATTAAATCTTGTTGCAATATAATCAATTGAATCAACATGTAAATCTTTGCAAGTTGCAATTAAGTCTTGGCAATTAGCAAATAAATCATCGATTTCAGAAACATATTTGTCTAATAAAGCATTTTTTGTTTCATTAATCATTGTTTCTGGATCAAATTTCTTTAAAAAAGCATTGTTCGCTAAAGCAAGATAAAGAACATATGATTGATTATTATTCAAACCTTGAATATTTTTACACGCTTCTTTGATGAGGGCATGGTGACGCAATTCACAACCAACAAAGGCACATACCGAGCCTAAATATTGCTTGTCAGTAGAATTAGGTGGAAATACTTCTTTAATTACTTCTTGGAAGTTTTTGTTTTCGTCAATAATTTTTTCAAGCATTGTTGTTGCTAATTGAAGTTCTTTCATAAATTGCCTCCCATCAAACTTCATTAATTATTTTTTTCTATTTTTGAAATAAAATCATCAACACTATCTTCGACATCAATTTCTTCTTCCATAGAAACCATATTTTCTTCAGTTATAAAACGTGGATAATCTGATGAAATGTGAAGATATGAATCGTCAGAATCAAAATAATAAAATTCGACATAGATATTGATACAATAATCGCAAAGAGTTGTTAATAAATATTTTGCAATTCGATCTTGAAATCTTTTGTATTCTTTTGGAGCGTTAACTCGAACGATTCCATTCCAACTTGTTTGTTCAACCCCATTATGGAATACATATGAATTTGGAGCGTAAAACAACAAATCATCTGGAGAAATTTCAAATATATCAGCAATATTTCTAGTGTGATCTTTTGAATATTGTCCAGTGACGAATTGGTCTAAACCTAAGATTGAGATTGTAATCATTGTTGTGTCGCTCCTATATTGAATATGGGTCGATATCGACCTTTATATTGACTTGACTTAATCCTTTTAAGGAATTAAGTAAGTCCTTAATGAATGCTTTAATTATATCATTATTTTTTGTTTTGAGAATAATTATACGATGGTATTTTCCATTTTCTTTTGCAATGTAAGGTTGAACTGGTCCTAAGATAGTGACATTCTCAATATTTTGTTTCAAAATTCTTTCTTTTATTGAACTAGCAATTTCTTCAACATATCGTTCAGTTAATGCACTTACATCAAGGGAGATAAGATTGACATAAGGAGGATATTGAGTTTGTTTACGAATTTGCATTTCTTGCAAAAAGAATTGTTCATAATCCTGCTTAGATGAACAAGTTATCGCATAATGATTTGGATTAAATGTTTGAATAATAGCGGAACCTAATTTATCTTTTCTTCCAGCGCGTCCGACCGCTTGAGTAATTAATTGAAACACTCTTTCTGAAGAACGATATGTTGGTAAAGATAAACCAATATCCGCTGAAACGACACCCACTAATGTGACATTAGGAAAATCATGCCCTTTCGCAATCATTTGTGTTCCCACTAATACATCAGCTTCTAAATTGGCAAAAGATTTCAATGTTTTTGCGATATTATTTTTAATTTGTCCAACATCTGAATCAAGTCTTAACACTTTGATATTTGGGAATAATTTATACAATTCATCGACAATTTTTTCAGTTCCAAAACCATTTGTGGATAAATATTTTGATTTACAAGATGGACAAACTGGAGGTTTATACATTGTGTAATCGCAATGATGGCATTTTAAAATGTTATTATTTTTATGATATGTTAATGGAATTCCACAATCAGGACAGCGAATTACTTTCCCACAACTTCGACAAAAGATTGAATTGGAATACCCTCTTTTATTAATTAATAAAATTGCTTGTTCTTTATTTTCAATTACTTTTTTTAATTTATTAATTAATTGAACGGAAAAAATCGATGATTCACGCGACATATTCGCATAATTTGACATATCAATTATTTCGGTATTTGGTAATTCTTTTTCATTGAATCTTTTGTTAATAATGACATGATTATATATATTTTTAATCGCTCTTGCTTTGCTTTCTAATGATGGTGTCGCGCTTCCTAATACCACTTTCGCGTGATTATAATTCGCTCTCATAATCGCGATTTCCCTCGCGTGATAACAAGGAACATTTTCTTGTTTATATGATTCAACATGTTCTTCATCAAGAATAATCAAACCAATATTTTTTAAAGGGGCAAAGATCGCACTTCTTGTTCCAACAACAATTTTAACTTCCCCTTTCGCGATTCTTCGATATTCATCATATTTTTCTCCATC
>JAQYER010000079.1 GCA_028723545.1 Caryophanales bacterium | reverse complement strand
TCCATTTTGTAGAAATATCAAATACAAATACTAAAATAGCGATCCATATATAACTTCGATAAAACCATTTTAAGAAATTAATAATTTTGTCTTTCATAATTATTTAACCAATACTTTTTGACAACGAGGACATACACATGTCTCATCATCTATTCTAATTAATTTATTAACAAAGTTCCAACATCTAGGACACTTTTCACCTTCAACTTTATAAGCATTAGGTGAAGTCACGTCATCATTAATTTCAACTTCAGACACGATAAATAATTTCGCTAATTCAGATAAATTATTATCTAATCCAGTTTGCTTTAAAATTTCATAATGAGGAATTATAACTTTAGCTTCTTGACTTGAACCGATTAAATTATTTCTTCTAGCGATTTCAAGAGCCTTTAAGACTTCATCTCTCATTTGTAAAAATTCTTTATATTGTTTTAATACTTCTTCTCCATAGACATTACTTGGTGTTGGATATGATAAATACGCTGGAGATTTTCCATCATAATTAGGCATATTTTTCCAAACTTCTTCCATTGTAAATGGAATGATTGGAGTTAATAAACGACACAAAGCATCACATACTTTGAAAATAACTGTTTGCATTTGTTTTCTTCTTAATGATTCTTTGTCATTACAATATAAAATATCTTTTCCAATATCTAAATATAATGATGATAAATCAGTTGACATAAATGTCATAATTGTAGAAATTGAAGAAGCAAAATCGTAATGATTAAAATAATTATTAACTTTGTTAATAACTTCTTCTAATCTCGCTAAAACGAAAGTATCAATTACTTCGAATTCATCGACCATATCTTTATTTGGATCAAATTTAGATTCGTCACCATTTGATAAATTGCCTAATAAGAATTTAAATGTATTACGGATTTTACGATATTGTTCAGATATTTGTTGAATAATTGAATCGGATAATCTGACATCTTGTTGATAATCAACAGTAGAAACCCATAAGCGAAGAATATCCGCTCCATAAGTATTCGCGACTTTAGATGGGTCAATTCCGTTTCCACTACTTTTTGACATCTTTTCCCATTTTTCATCTAATACCCAACCATGAGAAACAACATTTTTATAAGGTGCTTTTCCATAGCAAGCAACAGAAATAGTTAATGATGAGTTAAACCAACCACGATATTGGTCAGATCCTTCTAAATATAAATCACATGGGAATTTCTTATTATCATATTCTCCACTTTTTAAAACAGTGTTAAATGATGATCCTGAATCGAACCAAACATCCATAATATCTTTTTCTTTGGTGAATAATCCATTTGGAGAATGTTCGTTTTTATATCCTTCAGGTAATAAATCTTTCGCGTCTTTTAAATACCAAATATTTGAACCATATTCTTTAAATAATTTTGCGATATGATCAAATACTTCTTTTTCAATAATTGGAGTGTTATCTTCACAATAAATAATTGGAATTGGTACACCCCACGCTCTTTGACGAGAAATACACCAGTCAGAACGGTCTTTAATCATATTTTCCATTCTTGTTTTACCCCAAGAAGGAACAAAATTAACTTCATTAATCGCTTGTAATAAATTATCTTTAATTTTTGAAATCGAACAGAACCATTGAGGAGTTGCTCTAAAGATTAATGGTTTCTTTGTTCTCCAGTCATGAGGATAGCTATGGGTAATTGGAGTTTCTTTTAATAAAGCGTGAACTGCGTCTAATTTTTCTAAGACCACTTTATTCGCGTCTTCATAAAATAATCCAGCAATGCCTTCTCCACATTCAGCCATCATATAACCTTTATCATCGACTGGGCAATATGGTTTAATACCGTATTTTTGACAAACAATATAGTCATCCGCACCATGTCCAGGAGCAGTATGAACTAATCCAGTACCAGAATCATTGGTGACATGTTCTCCACAAATAATTAAAGATTCGCGGTCATATAAAGGATGTTTAGTTGTGACATATTCAATATCTTTACCTTTAAATGTTTTAATTAATTTAACATTTTCTAAATTTAATTCTTTAGTCAATTGTTCAATAAATTCTAAAAGTAAAATTAATTGACCTTTATTTGTATCAAAAAGTCCATATTCAAAACGTGGATGAACTGAAATAGCTAAGTTGGCTGGAATTGTCCAAGGTGTCGTTGTCCAAATGACTGCTTTTGAACCAGTTGGCACTACTCCTTTTCCGTCAAGAACATCAAATGCAACATAAATTGAAGAAGAAGTAATATCTTGATATTCAATTTCGGCTTCCGCGAGAGCGGATTCAGATGATGGTGACCAATAAACTGGTTTTAATCCTTTATAAATTAATCCGTTTAACGCCATCATCGAAAAAACTTCAATTTGATGTGATTCAAATTCTTTATTTAGTGTTAAATATGGTTTATCGTAATCACCCATAATTCCAATACGACGAATTTGTTCTTTTTGGTGATCGACTTGTTTTAACGCATATTGTTTACATTTATCTCTAAAATCAACAATAGGAGTTGTTTTACGATTAACACCTTGCTTAATAACCATATTTTCAATTGGTAATCCATGAGTGTCAAAACCAAAAGTAAATGGAACATAATAACCAAGCATTGTTTTTTGACGAACAATGAAATCTTTTAAAACACGGTTAAGTAAATGGCCACAGTGAATATTTCCATTCGCATATGGAGGGCCATCATGGAAAGCATATTCTTCGTTTCCTTCACGTGATTTTAAAACATTTTCATATAAATGTTGTTCTTGCCAAGATTTAACAATAAGAGGTTCTTTGTTCGCTAAATTACCTCTCATTTCAAAATTTGTTTTTGGCATTAATAAAGTTTTCTTTAATTCCATAAATAAACTCCCTTTTAAATAAAAAACGTCCTTATATTTAAGGACGCCATAATTAACGCGGTACCACCTTAATTCTACAAAAATGTAGCAACTTCATTTTTCTATTAACGCTAGAAGACGGAAGCTTACAAATTAAGTTCAGCTCCATACAATAGAAGTGATATCAATATATTTTATCTTCCTACCTTCCACCAACGTAGTTCGCTTTAAGAAATTATTGTTATATTGACGTGTCTTCTAAGGACTTTTATATTTTATATAATCTTATTTTCTTTTTCAATTAATAATATTTTATCTTTGATATTTATTGTTAAATAGTATTAAACGCAATAGAAGAAATATATATTGCTTTATGATTGGCGTTACTAAAATTAATCTTTATTTTTCCTGACACTAATTGTTCTAATTCAAATTTAATATTCGTGTTATATCTATTAATGATTTGTTGATCAGTATAAATAACATTATCATTTTCATCTAATATTGATAATTTTATTGTTTCATCAGTGTTTGACGCAGTCGCACCGACAAAATAAATAAGATCAATATTGTTAATAATATCTTTGGAAATAAAGTCCACTGAATCACAATATTTGGTTGAACTACCAACTTTTACCCCATATGTTGAATCATTACTAATCGCGCTTATAAAATCTTGTTCAGTAACATTGATATTATTGAAATTAATATTAAATTCGTATTCGTTTATATAAAATCGTTTATTTCTAATTTCATCTCTTGATGAGAAATCTTTTTTATTTGATGTTATATATGAATCAAATGAGTGAATATTATTACAAGAATTAATTCCCACACTGGATACATTAATATTTAATATTAATTCACG
>JAQYER010000078.1 GCA_028723545.1 Caryophanales bacterium | reverse complement strand
GCGATTAATCTTGATCGCGGCTGGGAGAATAGCGCTAAAAAATATCAAGAAATATATAGAAAGGCTCTTTTAAAATGAGTTATAACCACATCGAAATAGAAGAAAAATGGTTGAAGATTTATGAAGAAAAGCATCCTTTTTATTGTGATGCATATGATTTTAGCAAACCAAAATTTTATTCTTTAGATATGTTCCCTTATCCATCAGGACAAGGATTACACGTTGGACATCCAGAAGGATATACTGCCAGTGATATCGTCTCAAGAATGAAAAGAATGCAAGGATATAATGTTCTCCATCCAATGGGATTTGATTCTTTTGGTCTTCCTGCTGAACAATTTGCTATTAAAAACAATCGTCATCCATATGAATTTACTGTTGCAAATATTAATAATTTCCGACGTCAAATTAAACGCTTAGGTTTTTCATATGACTGGAGTAAAGAAATATCAACATGTGAACCAGAATATTATAAATGGACACAATGGATTTTTACTAAATTATATAATGCCGATTTAGCGTACATGAATGAAATTCCAGTCAATTTCTGTCCTGAACTTGGCACTGTTTTAGCAAATGAAGAAGTCATTGATGGAAAATCTGAACGTGGTGGATATCCAGTTATTAAATTGCCAATGAAACAATGGATGCTTAAGATTACTTCTTATGCTGAAAAATTATTAGATGGATTAGATGAACTTGATTGGCCAAAATCCACTCTTGAAATGCAAACAAACTGGATTGGTAAATCAAAAGGCGCTCAAATTATTTTTAAAATTAAAAATAGTGAAGATTCATTTAAAGTATTTACTACACGCGCTGATACATTATTTGGATGTACATATTGTTGTTTAGCGCCAGAACATCCACTTGTTAAAAAAATTGCTTCGAAAGAACAATTACCATTCGTTAATGAATATATCGAAAAAATCAAAAACAAATCCGACATGGAACGTACTGAACTTAATAAAGACAAAACTGGTGTCTTTTTAGGTGCTTATGCGATTAATCCAATCAACGGTAAAGAAGTTCCAATATTTGCTGCTGATTATGTTTTATATGGATATGGTGATGGAGCAGTTATGGCTGTCCCTGCACATGATAGCCGCGATTATGAATTTGCTAAAAAGCATGGTCTTGATATGATTCAAGTAATTGAGGGCGATATATCTAATCAAGCTTATGAAGGCGATGGAAAACATATCAATAGTGAATTTGCTAATGGATTAAATATTAATGATGCAAAAGAAGCAATTGTTAATAAATTAAAAGAAAATCACTGTGGTGATTGGAAAATTAATTTTAAATTAAGAGACTGGTTATTCTCACGTCAAAGATATTGGGGAGAACCAATTCCAATTGTTCATTTAGATGATGGTTCTACTTATGCTTTAAGTGAAGATGAATTACCACTTGTCTTACCAGAATTAGATAAATATGCTCCAAGTGGAACAGGAGAATCTCCTCTTGCTCGTGCGACTTCGTGGTGCAATGTCACAATTAATGGTGTTCATGGCCGTCGTGAAACTAACACTATGCCTCAATGGGCTGGTTCATCATGGTATTATATCCGTTATTTAGATCCACATAATGATAAAGCGATTGCCGATCCAAAATTAATTAAACATTGGTTACCAGTTGATTTATATATTGGTGGTGCAGAACATGCAGTATTACATTTATTATATTCTCGTTTCTGGCATAAATTTTTATATGATGAAGGTATTGTTTTCTGCAAAGAACCATACCAAAAATTATTCCACCAAGGAATGATTTTAGGTGAAAATAACGAAAAGATGTCAAAATCTCGTGGAAATGTTGTTAATCCTGATGATGTCGTTAAAAATTATGGCGCAGATACATTACGTTTATTCGAAATGTTTGCTGGACCACTTGAAGAATCATTCCCATGGAGTGAAAATGGTTTAATTGGCGCTAGAAGATTTATTGAAAGAGTTTATCGTTTATTTGATGAACCTGAATTTATTAATCGTTATAGCGATGAAAATGATGGCGAATTAGATTTTGTCTATCATTCAACTGTGAAAAAAGTTACTGAAGATTTTGAAAATCTTCAAATTAATACAGCGATATCACAAATGATGATTTGTGTTAATGCTTTCTATAAAGCAAAATCATTATATCGTCCATATTTAATTGGATTTATTAAAATGTTCTCTTGTGTTTGCCCATTCGTCGGCGAAGAAATTTATCAAAAATTAGGTTTTGATGAATTAATTGATTACGCTAAATGGCCAACATATGATGTAACTAAATTAGTTAAAAGTGAAGTTAATATTGCTGTTTCAGTAAACGGTAAATTAAGAGCAACATTTTTAGCTAATAAAGATACTTCAGAAGAAGAATTACAAAAAACTGCTTTATCTATCGAAAATGTTCAAAGATTTATCGAAGGTAAAACAATTAGAAAAATCATTGTCGTGAAAGGAAAGATAGTTAATATCGTGGTGGGATAATATGTCATATTCAATAATTGTTGATATTGGTAATACTTCAACTAACATTGGAATTTTTAAATTTTCACATTTAGTTGCTTCTGAAACTATTATTAATAGTAAAGACCCTGATTTTGGTTTATATATTAAAGAATTTCGTAATTTTAAAGAAAAATATAATATCAAAAATGAAGATATTACCGGTGGTTTAATTTCTTCAGTTGTACCAATTTTAACAAGAGCAATTCAAATTGCTATTAATAATGTATTTGGAATTGAATTACCAGTATTTGATAATTCATACAAAATAAATTTTGAATATGATGTTGATGATCCAAAAGAAGTCGGCAGTGATTTAATTGCCAATTTAGCGTACGCGAAAGAAATATTTGGTGATGCGACTATTATTTTTGATTTAGGAACAGTTTCTAAATATATTGTTTTGGACAAAAATGGTGTTTTTATTGGCTGTGGATTCGCTCCTGGACTTCAATCAACTATCAATGGATTTCATAACAAAACCGCTCTTTTACCAGAACTAGAAAATTTTGATTTAAATAACGCAATATTAATTGGTAAAAACACAATTCAAGCGATGACTAATGGTGTTTATTATATGACTGTTGAAGGTATATTAGGTATATGCCGTCGCATTGAAAATGAATTAGGATACCACTTAAAGAAAATACTTACTGGTGGTAACGCAATTTATTTTAAAAATGAATTATCATCATTTTTCTATGATCCTAATTTTACGTTAAAAGGGATTAATTATATTTACGACATAAATAGGGAGTAATTATATGTCTTATTCACATTTAATGCGCAAATACAAATTAGAAACGCGCGTTGCTTTACAAGATTTTATTAAAATTGATTCAACATATGATGCATCAACTGTTACTGAAGACAAACCATTCGGTGAAGGAGTTGATCAAGCACTAAAATATATCGGTCGTTTAGGCGAAAGATTTGGATTTGATGTTGATTATTGCAATGGTTATTGCACTGAAATTTCATATGGAACTGGTGATCGAATGATTGCTATTTTCGCTCACGCTGATGTTGTTCCAGCTACTGGAGAATGGAAATATGAAAAATTCGGCGGAACAATTGATAAAAATCGCATTTATGGTCGTGGAACTAGTGACGATAAAGGACCTTTAATGGCGGCATTTTATGCCATTAAAGCATTAAAAGACGCTAATAAAATTAAAAATTATCGCGTTAAATTAGTTGTCGGAGGAGATGAAGAAAGAGGTTCATCTTGTTTAGATTATTATTTCAATCATTTAAAAAAAGAAGCTCCAACATATGGATTTACTCCCGATGCTGAATTCCCTGTAATTTATGGAGAAAAAGGAATAACAAATTTATTTTTTGAATTCCCAGTAACTCTTCCACAAATTAAATCTTTAAAAGGTGGAATTGTCTTAAATGCTGTTTGCGATAAATGTGAAGTTGAAATTGAATCAAATAAGGACTTCATTGATTTTGCAACATCTCGTAAATATATCAACTGTGATATTGTTGATAATGGCAAAATTATGAAATTAACATTTAAAGGTAAAACTGCACATGGTTCTACTCCTGAAAAAGGAATTAACGCTGCTTTAATGGCGTTAAAAGCTTTAGGTCAATTTTATGAATATGCCAAATTAGTTGATATTGCTGATAATTTTTCCGTATATAACGGAAAAGCCATCAATGGATATTCAAAAGGCAAATATTTAGGTGAATCTACTTTTAATGTTGGAACAATTTCAATTGAAGATAATGTTTTAAAATTAGGAGTTAATTATCGTTTCCCTGAAGATGTTTCAGTCGAAAATACTATTTCAAGAATTAATGAAGTATTTAACGCTAAAATTACTCATGATGAAATATCTCCATATTTGTTACTTAATCCTCAATCAAAATTAATTCAAACATTAATGAAAGCATATTATCGTGAAACTGGAGATAAAACACCTATATTCACTATTGGTGGTGGAACTTATGCAAAACATGCGAAAAATACGGTTGCTTTTGGAGCGATGTTCCCATATTCAGTTGATACAATGCATCAACCTGATGAATATATGAACTTAGATGATTTATTCAAAGCTTCGGTTATTTATTGCCGCGCGATTGATACTTTAGGGAAATTAAAATAATAATGAGAACTAAATATAAAAAGTGGGCGGTTGATTATATTAAAGATCATCCAGAAATTATTTTACATGACGAAAATATTTCTTCTTATCTCGATAAAAAATTAAATATTGAAATTGGATCAGGTAAGGGTGATTTTGTTATTGGAATGGCGTTATCTCATAAAGATGAATTTTTCATCGCTGTTGAAAAAATATCTTCTGTT
The DNA here is from genome assembly GCA_028723545.1 of Caryophanales bacterium. Classification (GTDB taxonomy): domain Bacteria; phylum Bacillota_I; class Bacilli_A; order RFN20; family CAG-826; genus Fiminaster. The sequence goes on along the minus strand of JAQYER010000078.1, from coordinate 14,675 downwards.
GGTGGTATCGCTGCTAAAAAGATGAATGAATTACATCTTCCAAACGCTTTACTTTATCCATCTGATGTCGTTAATTTATTTTCTTTATTACCAGATAATTCAATTAATAATATTTATTTGAATTTTTCTGATCCATGGCCGAAAAAAAGACATGAAAAAAGAAGATTAACTTATATCAAATTTTTAAATGAATATTATCGAATTTTAAAACCAAATGGATATTTAATTTTTAAATCAGATAACGATGATTTATATCAATATTCATTGGAAGAAATAACATTATCGCCATTTAAATTAATTTCAAAAGATGATGATTATCAATTATTAAGTGATGATGTTGAAACAGAATATGAACACAAATTCCGTTCATTAGGTAATAAAATTCATCGTTTCATCCTTCGAAAGGAATAATAAATATGTATCGTATATTTTATAATCATGAATCAGTTGGAGATGTCTTAATGATAGTCTTCAATAATCTTGTTACACCAAACAAAGTTGTTAAAGATGACAATGTCACATCTTTGTATAAAGATGATGAATTAATTGGCATTAACGTTTTTGAAATTTCAAAAATCATGAAAATTCATTTTAATGGAATGCTTGTCGCTCCTAATAAGGAATTTATTAAAATAATTAATTATATTTTAGAAAATCATCATCTTCCAAAATTAGAAATAATTGAGTCAGGATTCCGTGTTGGAAAAATATTAACTTGCGAAGAACACCCTGATTCAGATCACCTTCACGTCACGACTGTTGATGTTAAAGACCAAATATTAGATATAGTTTGTGGTGCGCCTAATTGTAAAGAAGGGGAAAAAGTTGTTGTAGCGATGCCAGGAACAATTATGTTTGATGGCTCAGTCATTGTTCCTTCTTCATTAAGAGGCGTTAAATCGAATGGGATGATGTGCAGCGCAAGAGAATTACATTTACCTAACGCTCCTCAGGTAAGAGGATTACTAATTTTAGATGATACATATAATGTCGGAGATGACTTCTTTAAAGAAGAGATTGGAGAATAAAAATGGATACATTAGAAATAAAATTAAAAGAAGAAGGCAAAATATCGAGATTAACAAATAAAACTTTCCAATTTGATAAAAGATTAGGAGAAGGATTTTTTGCCGCTAATTATTTCTTAAAATCACGTAAAATTGTATCTGAACAATGTCCAAATCACATTGCAACAATGCAATTTTTCCAAAGAACAGACGATTGTAAAGTTTGTGGATTAGACGAAGCAATTGCTTTAATCCATACATTTGCAGTTCATCCTGAAGAACTCGAAATTGTTGCATTAAATGATGGTGATATCGTTTCCGCGAATGAACCAGTTTTGAAAATTACTGGAAAATATGAAAATTTTGGTTTCTTAGAATCAATGATCGATGGAATATTAGCAAGAAGAAGTTCTGTATGCACAAATTGTTATCGTGTTTTAAAAGCTCTTGATGGAAATGACTGTTTTTCAATGGCGGATCGTCAAGATGATTATTTAACTCAAATTGGAGATGGATACGCGACATATGTAGCTGGAATTAAAAAAGTTTCTACTGACGCGCAAGGATATTGGTGGGGTGGAAAAGGAATGGGAACAATGCCTCATGCCTTAATTGAAATTGCCGATGGTGATGTTTGCCGTGCTTCCGATATGTATTTAGCGTCTTATCCAGATACATTAATTACTGCTTTAATTGACTATAATAATAATGTTACTGTCGACGCTATTAAATTAGCGAAACACTTAGGAAGAAAATTAAGAGCCATTCGTGTTGATACATCTAAATCTTTAATTGATCATTATTTTGATGATAAAGACACCAGTGGTTTTGATCCACATGGTGTTTGTAAAGAATTAATCTTTTCTTTAAGAAAAATCCTCGATGATAATGGTTTTGATTATGTCAAAATTATCGTCAGTAGTGGATTTGATGCGAAGAAGATTGAAGAATGGGTTAAATTAAAAGTTCCAGTTGATACATATGGAGTTGGTACTTCATTAGTAAATAACACCACTGTTGGATTTACCGGCGATTTAGTTACATTAGATGGCCATCCACAAGCTAAAGAAGGAAGAAGAGATATTCCTTCATCACGTTTACAAAAAGTAAATTACCCAATTTATTAATTTATTCAAAAAAACGATAAATACTCGCTTAAATGCGAGTATTTTTTTATAAAAAAAGAGGCATATGGAATTTCCAATAGCCTCTATTTCGCTCAAAGAATTTAAATTAGAGTAAGCGGTTGTAGTATTCAATGATTTGTGCTTCATTGATGTCTTGTGGTAATTCATTACGTTCTGGAACGCGGACAAATGTACCAACTAATTTATCAACATCAACTGTCGCAAACGCACATCTATTTGCATTAACAGAAAGGCTATCTTTAACAACAGCTAAATTGTGACCTTCTTTAATGGCGATTTTGTCACCGACTGAGCAAAGGTATGAAGGGATATCAACTTTTTTACCATTGACAGTAATATGTCCGTGGTTAACTAATTGACGAGCAGCTCTTCTTGTTCTTGCAAAGCCAAGGCGGAAAACTAAATTATCAAGTCTTGATTCAAGAATTCTGAAGAAAGCAATACCTGTAACTTCATCACTCTTTAATGCGATAGCGAATAAACGACGGAATTGTCTTTCATTAACGCCATACATTTGTCTTAATTTTTGTTTTTCGATTAATTGTTTTCCGTATTCAGTAGGTTTTTTCTTACGATTATTTCCGTGTTGACCAGGACCATATGATCTCTTTTTTAATTCAACACCTGATTCTAATGTAGAGAAACCAAGACGACGTGAACGTTTATAATCTGGACCAGTATATCTCATAACATTCTCCTTTCACTTAATTGCATTAAGCTGAGGATGTAAATTCCATATCCCGGGTGTCTTGATGGGGATTTCACCTTTGAGCGTAGGTTACTTTATTACTTTAAAAGTTCAAGACACATTGACGGATAGTATTTACACGCTTCGTAAATGCAAATTAATATTATAGAAACTAGTTAACTATGTCAATCATTTTTTACATTATTTTTATAAAATATATTTCATATATAGAAGCAAAATTATTCATATATTAAAAGTGAGTGTTTAACGACATCATAAATTTATAACATTGATATCATTTTTGGCTTAAATTTTGCATTTCAAATATATTTCGTAACCATTTACTTCATTGTTTATAGGGTGGGTAAAACGCATAATCTTATCAAGGAAAATTATGGCTTTTTTGTTGTCGGATTCTTCAAAAGTGTTGCGAAAAGTGTAATATTTCAATTTTTAAGTGTTGCGAAAATTGCATTTCTATAAGAATTTTTTCTCAGCGCGATATATCGAATGATGGTATGTTAGAACTAAAACCAATGTATCTAGCTTCGATAATTATTGATGATTTAAAATTACATAATATTTTAAATAAAATTTGTATTTAAATATCGTTATTGAATTAATAAAAAATAGTAAATTTATTTTTATATTTTTACAAAATCACTTGTTCTTTGATTAAATATTATGTTAAATATTTATATCTAATCTCCCACGAATTGCGAATCGGATTAGATATAGACACATATTTCCTCTGTTATAAATCCCAAGGAGGAAAGTGGGATGAAAAAAACGATTAATTCGCGTCTTATAGGACAAACTATAAGAACATTAAGGCTAAAAAATAATCTTACACAAGATGTTTTGGCTGAACTTATTGGATACAGTGCTCGAAATATTCGACGCATTGAAAACCATGGCACGACCAATATTGAGGTTGTGAACACTTTTGCAGAATTCTTTAATGTTTCTGCATTCGACATTCTTAGGTGAATGTCTTTTTTATTTTCAAAGATAAAAACGATAATAAACAACACAATTATAAATTTTGTCGTATTTTTTTAATTTTTTTCTTAATTTAGATGAATAATTCATATAGAATATTTAACGGAGGTTTTTTAAATGAATAGATTATTAGACAAAGTCGTTATCGTAACTGGTTCTACAAGTGGAATTGGTATTGGTATCGCAAGATTATGCGCGAAAGAAGGCGCAAAAGTAGTTGTTTGTGGACGTCGTGAAGAAAAAGGTTTAGCGGTCGTTAACAAAATCAAAGAAGAAGGCGGAATTGCTTCATTCCATTATATGGATATTACTGATACAAATAGTATCGAAGCATTATTTAAAGACACAAAAGAGTTATATGGAAAAATCGATGTCTTAGTTAATAACGCTGCTAATGTTGCATTAAAAGATGGACGCGTTGATGAATTAACTGTTGAAATGTGGGATGCAATTTTTGAATCTGATATGAGAGGTACATTCTACACAACAAAAGTTGCGTTAACATATATGTTAGAAAATGGTGGATCAATTATTAATATTGGTTCAATGGCTTCAACAAATGGTGACTTATCTTCAACTGCATATGCATGTGCAAAAGCTGGCGTTGATATGTTAACTAAATCAGTTGCACTTCAATATGGTAAGAAAAATATTCGTTGCAACTGCATTAGACCAGGATTAATTGTTACTCCAGAAAATGACGCTCACGTACCACAAGTCTTAAAAGATATCTTCTTATCAAATATCGAAGTCAATCGTTATGGTTGCCCAGAAGACATCGGTGCGCTTGCAGTATATTTTGCTAGTGATGAATCTAGCTATGTTACTGGACAAATTATCAATGTTGACGGTGGATTAAATTCACACGTTCCAACTGTCGCACAATTTAGAGAACTCGGCAAGAGAACTTGGTAATTTAAAATTTATTATTATTTGAGGAGTTAATCTTAATAACTCCACTTTTTTTATTTAGTATTTGTTTTAATAAAACAAGAAATGATATATTATATTAACTAAGTAGGAATAATATGAATATTTACGCAGCTTTATCAGATCAAACACTTATCATCATCATAATCTTAATTGTTGTATTCGTTTTAGCGATTTTATCAATTTTTATTTTCATTTTTGTTAGAAAAAGAAATTATCGTAAAGAAGTTCGTAAATTAGAAGGTAAATTCCAAAAAGCTCATATTTTATTATTAACTCAATGTTCTAATTATGTTCGTCGTTTAGAAGTTATTTCACATTCGAATTTATTATATGGTGATAAACACCGTAAATATTTAATGAAATTTAAAGATATTCGTGATAAATACGACACAAAAGCTCAAAACGCTATTAACAATATTAAAGATCTCGCTACTGAAAATAATTATAAAAAATTAAAAATTGATCTCCCGCAAGCAAGAAATATTATTACTGAATTTGAAACTGAAGTTAATGAATTAAATTCTAATTTATTAAAAGAAATTAAGCCTGAAGACGATGCTCGTCAAAAAGCATTATTACTTCAAGAAAATTATCGTCGAATTAAAAATGAATATGATTTACACAATAATGAATTAACGCTCGTATCTGAAAGTTATGAAAAAATATTCAAATTAGTCGATGACAAATTTTCTGAATTTAATAATTGTATTGAATCAGCTCAATATGACGAAGCTAATGAAATACTTCCAAAAATCGATAAAATTCTTCATCAATTAAGTTCAATTGGAAGAGAATTACCAAAATTAGTCGCTTTAGTTAATACAATTATTCCAGATAAAATTGCTTCATTACAAAATGCTTATGAAGTAATGATTCAAGACAATTATCCTCTTCATCATTTAACTGTTAATGTTAATATTCGAGAGATGAATGACCGATTGGAATTATTAAAAAATAAAATACGTATTTTCGATATTAATGGTGTTCAAGACCAATTAGATAAAATATCTGCTTCAATTGATGACTTCTTTGTTTTGTTTGATGAAGAAAAGAAAGCACGTGAGCAATTTGAAAATGATAATAGTGGTATTTATCAATCAGTTAATGATATTGAAAGAAGATTTATTAAATTAAAAAATAAAATTCCTGAAGTATCAAAAATATTTATTATTAATAACGAATACAACGCTAAAATAACTGAAATTCAAACAGAAATTAATAAAGTTGGAGCGTTTAAAAGATCTTTGGACACTCTTGTTCATTCATCAGTTAAACAACCTTTCAGTGTTCTTTATTCAAAGATGAATGATTTACACAAAGAAACTGATTTAGTTATATCTGAAATTGAATCGTTTATGGCGTATCTTGAATCATTAAAAAGAGATTCAGAAATTGCTTATCAAAAAATTTATGAATATTTTGCTTTATTAAAAAATGCGGAAAACGATTTAAGACAAATCAATAATGAATTTATTTATAGTAAATATAAACCAACCATTGACCATTTATTCGATTTAATTTCACAAGTTAATGATTTATTAAAAGTTACTCCAATTGATGTTGAAAAAGTTAATGCCAACATCGAACAAATTCATAATGAAGGTGATTCATTATTAGGCGCAAATGGTGAAATTTCTCAAGAAGCAAAAATGCGAATTTTAGCTGAAAATGCGATTGTGTACGCGAATAGAAGTCGTAATAAATTATCTGATGTCGATGATTTAATTAAACAAAGCGAACAATTATTTATTAAAGGTAAATTCGAAGATTCTTATCAAGTTGCGACTTCTGTCTTAAAAAGAATACAAACAATGTCTGATGAAAATTAATTATGATTTATTTAGATAATGCGGCGACAACAAAGCCTAAAAAAGAAATTATCGATGCTTTTTTAGCAATTGAAAATCAATATTATGCGAATCCATCATCAATTCATTCTTTTGGAATGAAAACAAATTCATATTTGGAAAAAGCAAGAAACGTAATATTGAATAGTTTTCGTTTGAATAATCATCAAGTTATTTTTACATCATCTTCGACTGAAGCATGTAATTTATTAATTAAAGGATATTGTTTATCACATCAAAACCGTGGAAAAAGGATCATTACTTCTAATATTGAACACGCTTCAGTTTTAGAATGCTTTAACCAATTAAAAGAACAATTTGGTTTTGAAGTCATTATTTTAGATGTTAATAAAGATGGAATTATTGAAAAAGAACAGCTTGAACTCGCGATGAATGATAAAACGATATTAGTGTCAATTATGGCGATTAATAATGAAGTTGGATCAATTAATCCTATTGAACAATTATCAAAAGTAGTTAAACAATATCCGAAATGCATTTTTATGGTTGATACGACCCAAGCAATTGGAAAAATTAATTTAAATTATAATGATATTGATGCTTTTGTTATTTCAGGCCATAAAATCCATGGCTTAAAAGGAAGCGGATGTTTAATTTTGAAAAAAGGAATTTCTTTATTACCTTTAATTAGTGGTGGTGGACAAGAAAACAATTTAAGAAGCGGAACTGTCAGCGTCTCTTTAGCAGTTTCTCTCGCCAAAGCAATTCAATTAGCTAATAAAGATATAGAACAAAAAAATAATTATGTATCAACACTTAAAACATATTTAATTAATCAATTAAAAAATATTGATGGAATTGTTATTAATTCAAATCAATATTGTTCTCCATATATTGTTAATTTTTCATTAATAAATAAAAAAGCCGCTGTCATAGTTGAAGCATTATCAAGAAAAGATATTTATATATCTTCCGTTTCAGCGTGCCATTCCAGAAAAGAAAAATCTTCGTATGTTATCAAAGCATTAACAAATGATGATTTATTAGCGAAAAATTCTATTCGTATTTCTTTTAGTGAGGAAAATACTACTTTGGAGATTGATCAATTTATTAATGAATTAAAAGATGCGTTAGAGAGGGTAAAATCATGAAATATGACACAATTATGGTTCGTTTTGGTGAACTTTATACAAAAGGAAAAAATCGAAAAGACTTTATTTGGACATTAGGAAAAAATATTAAAAATGCTTTATCTAATTATCCAAATATTACTTTAGATATTCGTTATGATCATATTTATGTCAATTTAAATGGTGAAGATGAAAATCAAATATTAGATATTTTAAAAGATGTTTCTGGAATTTATGCTTTATCATTAGTTATTAAAACTAACGATGATATTGAAAATCTAAAAAATGTAACATTAGATGCAATTAAAAATGAAGAAGGAAAAACATTTAAAGTTGATACAAAAAGATCAAATAAAAAATATCCTCTTCACTCTGAAGAAATTACTCGAATTATCGCTCCAAACATTTTAAGAAATACTTCATTAAAAGTTGATGTTCATCACCCTGATATTCGCTTAAATATCGAAATCCGTGATGAAGGAGCGTATATCTTCACACGTTCTGTTAAAGGAGCAGGAGGATATCCTTTAGGAACAAGCGGAAAAGTCATGCATATGCTTTCTGGTGGCATTGATTCTCCAGTTGCCGCGTATTTATTAATGAAAAGAGGAATTAAGCTTGAAATGATTCATTTTGCCGCTCCTCCTTACACTAATATTGGAGTTATTGAAAAATTAAAAGATTTATTAACTAAATTAAATCGTTTTCAAGATTCAATCCGTTTAACGATAATTCCATTTACAAAAATCCAAGAAGAAATATACAAAAATTGTCCTGAAAGTTACGCAATTACAATTATGAGGAGAATGATGTATCGTTTCTCTGAAGCTTTAGCAAGACAAAGAAATTGCAAAGCAATATCAAATGGAGAATCAGCAGGGCAAGTCGCATCACAAACACTTGAATCAATGCAAGTCATTAATGAAGTAACAAATTTCCCAGTTCTTCGTCCTTTAGTGGCAATGGATAAAATTGATATTATTCAAATTTCGAAAAAAATTGATACATATGAAATTTCTATCCGACCTTTCGAAGACTGCTGTACAATTTTTGATCCAAAGAATCCAAAAACAAGACCTGATTTAAATAAATGTAAACAATTAGAAGAAACATTTGATTATAAATCAATGATTTCTGAAGCTTTATCAAATAGTGAAACACTTATTATTTCTAAAGATAAAGTTGATGACATTATCTAACAGATAATAAATTTATTTTTGAATATAAAAAGGATGCTCAGTTATTGAACATCCTTTTCAAGTTAATAATAATTTAATTAAGCAATTGCTTTTTTAGCAACTTCAACTAAATCTGCAAAGGCTTTTGGATCATTAATAGCTAATTCAGAAAGCATTTTTCTGTTAACTTTGATATTGGCTTTATTTAAGCCATTGATAAAGCATGAATAGCTAATATCATATTGACGGCATGCAGCGTTAATACGTTTGATCCATAATTTTCTCATATCGCCTTTGAGTTTGCGGCGATCGATATATGAATATCTTAATGAACGTAATACTTGTTCTTTAGCAGTCTTGAATAAGAGGTGCTTTGAACCAAAATAACCTTTTGCTCTTTTTAAGATTCTTTTACGTCTTGCACGAGTTGCAACACTATTTTTTACTCTCATGGTTCTTCCTCCTATTTAACTAAAAGAGTTTCTACTCTCTTCATATCACTCTTAGAAACAAGTGATGCCTTTCTTAAATGTCTTTTTTGTTTTGTTGTTTTGCGTGGCGCTAAATGAGATGTATAAGCTGAATGTCTTTTAAGATTTCCAGCACCAGTAACTCTAACACGTTTAGCTAACGCTTTTTTTGTTTTCATTTTTGGCATGTTCTTTTCCTCCTATTTTTTGCCTTTAGCAGTCAAAACGGCAGTCAACCATTTTCCATCCATGGTAGGGGCTTTTTCAATGGTGGCTATTTCACTAAGGGCGGAAATGAATTTATTCATAACTTCTTCCCCAACTTCAAGGTGACTCATTTGACGACCTCGATATTTAACGCCGACTTTAACTTTATTGCCGTCTTCTAAGAATTTTGTAGCCATTTTAACTTTGGTATCGATATCATGTTGACCGATAACTGGAGTTAATTGGACTTCTTTGATTTCGACAATATGTTGTCTCTTTTTGCTTTCTTTGGCTTTCTTTTGTTGCTCGAATTTGAATTTACCATAATTAAGTAATTTACAAACAGGTGGATTCGCATTAGGTGCGACACAATACAAATCTAGTTCGTATTCACAAGCTTTACGATAAGCATCGCGAGATGACATTGTTCCTAATTGTTCCCCATTAGGACCGATAAGTAAGACACTAGGGAAACGAACTCTTTCGTTTACTAAATCTCCATTATCTTTGATTGGGCGTCTTTGTTGATTACCTTGTTGAGGTTGTCCTTGACTGAAATTTGAATATTTATTAATAAATAATTCCTCCTTAGCTTAAGAAAAACGGACGCGAATCCGCGCCCGTAATACCTTCATTAATAAATTAATGTAGCAACTTACCAATCGATTAATCAATCTGGTGAGAACTTTGGGCGCTCTTCTTTCTACGTTTTGCTTTGCGAAAGTAATTTTACTATAAGTAAGATATTTGTCAACAAATTTTTAATATTTGATGATTATTTTTTTGGTAAAGCTTTTGTTTCGACTTCTTCTTTGATTAATGAAATAAATTCATCAACTGAAACAGTGATTTGATCTTTATTTCCATGACGGCGATATGTAACAAGATTATTATTAACTTCATTATCACCAATAACTAATGTGTAATTAATTTTCTTAATTAAAGCATTTCTCATTCTGAAGCCTAATTTCTCATTAGAATCATCTAATTCACTTCTGTATCCTAATTCAATTAATTTTTCATTTAATTGCTTTGCATAATCTAAATGGAAATTATTATTAACTGGTAATATTTTAATTTGGACTGGCGCTAACCAAAGAGGTAATAAACCACCAAATGATTCTAATATAATTGCGATAAATCTTTCTAATGATCCAAAGCAAGCACGATGAATCATAACTGGTGTCTTTTTACTTCCATCAGCAGCGACATATTCACAATTAAATCTTCCAGGAAGTTGCATATCGAGTTGAACTGTTCCACATTGCCAAATACGGTTCATTGAATCTCTTAATTTAAAGTCAAGTTTTGGACCATAGAACGCTCCATCACCTGGATTAATTTTGAATTCATGACCAGTTGCTAAACAAGCTTTCTTTAAATCTTCTTCAGCTTTATTCCATGTTTCAATATCGCCGATAAATCCTTCAGGGCGAGTTGATAATTCAATTGAATAATTTAATCCAAAAATTGAATAAATGTAGTCATAAATCTTAATGATACGTCCGACTTCATCACCGATTTGTTCTTCCATTAATAATGTATGAGCGTCATCTTGAGTGAAACCACGAACTCTAAATAAACCATTTAAAGCACCAGAAGCTTCATAGCGGTGAACATTTCCAAGTTCGGCATAACGAAGTGGTAATTCACGATATGAATGTAATTCATTGTTATAAACTAATATTGCGCCAGGACAGTTCATTGGCTTAATCGCATATGTTCCATCATCACATTCAATTGTGAACATATCTTCTTTATAATGATCCCAGTGACCAGATGTTTCCCATAATTGTCTGTTGAGCATAATAGGGGTATTAATAACTTTATAACCATTTTTACGATGGTAATCTAACCAGAAATCTTCTAATGTTCTTCTTAATGTATATCCATTTGGTAGCCAAAATGGTAAACCAGGTCCGTAATCAGATAACATAAATAATCCTAAATCTTTACCTAATTTACGATGGTCTCTTAATTTTCTTTCTTCGAGGTCTTTTAAATGCTTGTCTAATTCTTCTTTACTCCACCAAGAAGTACCATAAATACGAGTTAACATTTTATTTTTAACATCGCCTCTCCAGTACGCTCCAGCAACACTTAATAATTTGAAATGTTGAATTTGCGATACTTTTTCAACGTGTGGACCAGCGCATAAATCATAAAATTTACCTTGTTCATAGATAGTGATTTCGCCATCGATTCCATCGATTAATTCTAATTTGTAATTATTATCAGCAAATAATTTTTTAGCTTCATCTTTTGATACAACTTTACGAACAAATTTATTACCTGATGAAGATAATTTTTTCATTTCTTTTTCAATTGAAGCAAAATCAGCATCAGTGATTTTAATATCTCCAAAATCAACGTCATAATAAAATCCTTCTTCGATAGAAGGTCCAAATCCAAATTTGGCGTTTGGATATAAATTATGAATCGCTTCTGCCATCAAATGACTAGTAGAGTGATTTAAAACTTCATATGAATCTAAATCACCTTTTTTGATTAATGTAAATAATCCTTCATGTGGAATAGGGTAATTTAAATCATAAATCTTGTCATCAAGTTTATAAGCAACACTTGCTTTAGCAAGTGATGTTGATATTTGATTTGCAACATCTAAACCTGATTGTCCTTCAGAAATTTCTAATTGTTTTCCATCGATTAATTGAATAAACATCTTTTTATCCTCCAATAAAAATTAAAAAACGCCCTTAATAATAAGGACGTTTATATTAAACGCGGTACCACCTTAATTCATATCAATAGATATGCTCTTATTTAATTCTTTAACGAGAATCATTTCGATTAACTTATTTCGCTAATACGCTCAGAAGTGGTTTTATCAAATTTTGCTAATAGAATCTTTCAGCCCAGGAATTCTAATCTCTTTTAGTAGACATTTGATAACATGTCTTCGTCATCGCTATAAATATAATAGTAAAAAAATTAAATTTGTCAATTATTTTGATGCACATTGGAAGGCATATACTGCTGCACCAATAGTGCCAGCATCTTCTTTAAAGACACATTCAACTAAATGACAATTTGGATTTCTTCTTTGTAATTCCTCAAAGAAAAGATCTTTGTTTTTAAATACCCCACCTGTAAAGCAATAGATTTCTGGTTCGTATGAATTTTGCATTAACTGTAAAAATTGAGAAAATAAAGTTAACCAATCTTCAAATACTGGCATAATTTTTTCATCTTTTTGACGGACTAAATCAAAAAATTGTTTAGCGGAATTAATTTCTAATCCATTGATTTGGCATAAATGAGGAATTCCTGATCCAGATAATAATGATTCGTATTCAGTTAAAATTCCTTTATAAACTAAAGCAGTGTGGCCAACTTCGGTAACATAATCTTGATTAATTGAATCAATGCATAATGCCCCTCCAAGACCAGTGGAAACAGTAATAAAAAAGGTACGAGAATATTTTTTACCCGCTCCAAGTTTAGCTTCAGCTAAACACGCCACTTCAGCGTCATTTCTAATATACATTTTCTTTCCAAATTTTTCATCGAAACGCTTTCCTAATGGAATGTCTTTAATATAAACATTTGGAAGATCAATAATATAATTATTTTGACGATCGACAACTCCTGGAACACCCGCTCCACAAGAAATAACATCGTCCATATTAATATTTAATTTATCCGTAATATCAAAGACACTTTGAATAAAATCTTCAACTGATCCTGAAACAGTTGGCAAAATTAATTGCTTTTCAATTTCATATTTTTCATTGACTAATGATAATCTGGTGTTTGTTCCACCGATATCGAACGCTAATACATATTTCATTATCTATTCACCAATCCTAACATTTTAATTAATTCATGATGGATGTCTCTTTTCATTTTTAAAGCATCCATAATGTCATAATAAACAATTTCATTTTTTCTCATCCCAACGCATACGCCTGATTTACCTTCTAAAAGAAGTTCAACGGCTTTAACTCCACAACGAGTTGCTAATATACGATCAAATGCACTTGGTTTTCCACCTCTTTGAAGATGACCTAATCGTTCAGCGCGAACTTCAAATCCAGTACGAACTTGAACTTCCTTGGCTAAATCATATATGTCAGGGAACATTTTCTCACTGACAACGATTAAAGCGTGTTTTTTAAATCCGAATTTAAGTTGTTTTAATCTTTCGATAATCTCATCTTTTGAAATAGGGTGGTCAGGAGTAATAACCATCTCAACACCTTCCGCTAAACCACTGAAAAGCGCTAAGTCTCCACAATGATTTCCCATAACTTCAATAAATGTACATCTTAAATGTGATGCATTAGTGTCTCTAATTTTATCAACGCAATCACAAATGGTATTTAATGCTGTATCAAATCCAATTGTGTAATCAGTAGAAGCAATATCGTTATCAATTGTGCCAGGAAGACCAATTGTAGCAATTCCCATTTCAGTTAATCTTTTTGCACCCATATATGAGCCATCACCACCGATAACAACTAAGGCATCAATATTGTGTTTTCTTAATTGCTCAACAGCGACTTTTCGAACTTCTTCTTCTTTGAATTCAGGAAGTCTAGCGCTGTTAATAATTGTTCCACCTCGATTAATAATGTCAGAAACAAAATTACGGTCAACTTCAACAATATTACCTTCATATAAACCTTTATATCCTTCGTAGACGACAAAAGTTTTTAATCCTTTTTTAATTCCAGTACGAACAACCGCTCTTATTGCAGCGTTCATTCCAGGTGCATCGCCACCAGAAGTTAATACAGCAACACTTTTAATCATAAAAAATCACCTTCATTAGATATATAGATATGATATAACACTTATTAAAAATATTTTATAATTTTTTAATAAATGATCTTCTTTTTTTATTTTCAATCGAATTAAAACGATTCCATTGGGTGCGAACCGCTAAATTGTCTTCTAAATTTAAGTTAGTTTCAAAATATTTAATTTTGCCATCAGCTAAAAACTCCATCATCTTTAACATGAATGCGGAAGTAATACCAGAATTACGATATTCAGGTAATACAGCAACTAAACCTAAATCAACAACAGTTGGATGATTAATTGCTTTTAAAAATTTAAATAATGTTTTTGGATATAATTT
>JAQYER010000077.1 GCA_028723545.1 Caryophanales bacterium | reverse complement strand
ATTTATTTATTTCCCATAATTAACAAACCAATCAATCATTGATTTTAATAATGAATCATCGTTATTGATGTAATCATTATAGTGATAACTATTTGATGAAATTAGTAAATAATAATTTTCTTCTTTATATTCAAAATTGATAAATTCATCTAATGGAGATGTTCTAATCGTGTTATCAAATATTTTTAAACCAAATGTTTGCTTTGTTTCTTCTCCATAATTTAATCCGTTTGTAACAAGATATTTATAATTATGTAAATTATTTAAAGCAAAATTTTCATTCATTTTTGATTCAGGAACAATTAATAAATCAGACATAGCAATTCCTTTTGTGAACAATTCGTCATCATATAATAAATTTGTTTCTGGTGATTCATTGAAAATTGTTAATTCAGTAACTCCATTATTAGTAATAATGTCATTAAATGAAGAAGCCATTTCTTCACGATGTATTTCATTCGAAGTGATAAAGATTGAAAACATTTCTTTTTTTGGAGTTTTAGTTTTTAGTTCAAATGTTAAACATAAAGCGATTGGAACAAGAATAATCGCGACTATGTATATGATTAAATGTTTTTTAATGTTCAATAATATCGTTTTCATTTTGTTGCCTCTAAAATAAAATTAGATATTATTTGAAAACGATATGATTCATTAATTTTCAAATAATCTTTTTTAAAAACATCCACTAAAAAAATTTTCTTATATTGCTGTTCAACTAATATTTCAACTTCATATGCTTTAACTCCTGGAACAAGAATTGTTAAATCATTAGAAATAGAAATAACTTTTCCAAACACTTCATTTGGATTTTGTTTATTCATTAATTCAACATATTTTTTATATGATTTATTAGTGGGAATAACAATTGTTGAATAATAAATGATTGGAATAATTAATAATATATCAACAATTGATCCAACAATTTCAAATTTTAATAATTGTTCTTTGTTAACAAAAACAATCATCAAAATAGTAAATAAAACAAATAAGAAAACAAGCATTGATAACACAATTATTGATATTATTCTTTTTCTATTTATTTTGTTTTCGATTTCAATATTCATTTTTAATTTCAAATATGATTTTACATTATCATTTTATTAATAACACAAAAACATTTTAATTATTAGCTTGTTTAATTGATAAGCTAATTCGTTTTTTATTAACGTCCACTCCGATGACTTTAACTTTAACAATATCGTTGATTGAATATAGTGATGAGATATTTTTAACATAAGAATTTGCTACTTCAGAAATGTGCACTAACCCGTCTTGATGAACATTAATGTCAACAAACATTCCAAAATCCATAATGTTTCGAACAGTTCCATTCAATATCATTCCAACTTTTAAATCTTTGATATCTTTAACATTATTATCTAGTTCCACTATTTTCATGTCGTCACGGATATCTCTTCCTGGTCGTTTGATTTCTTCTAAGATGTCATTTAATGTTTCTATACCAATTCCAAATTGATTAATGATTTGATTTTTATCTAGATTATTTAATTTGATTTCCTTTACACTTGTGTCATCTTTTAATAAATCGATTCCGCATTTATTTAATATCGCTTTCGCGACTGGATATGATTCAGGGTGGATTGATGTTGAATCTAATGGTTCTAATCCATTATATATTCTTAAGAATCCAGCGCATTGTTCAAAAGCTTTATCGCCAAGCTTTGATACTTTTTTAAGGTCATTTCTTGTTCGGAATTCTTTATTTTCTTTTAAATATTCATAAATGTTTTTGGCAATTGTTTTATTAATTCCAGATACATAATTTAAAAGTGAAATAGATGCATTATTTAAATTAACTCCAACTGAGTTAACTGCATCTTCAACAACGCCATTTAAGGCATCAGATAATTTGGTTTGATTCATATCGTGTTGATATTGGCCAACTCCAATGGCCTTAGGATCAATTTTCACTAATTCACTAAGTGGATCTTGAATGCGTCTTGCTAATGAAATAGCGCTTCTTTTTTCGACTGGTAAATTAGGGAATTCTTGCTCCGCTAATTTGGAAGCTGAATATACTGACGCTCCAGATTCATTAACGATAAATATTTTTGTTTTGAAATTATTATCTTTAATGATTTGTGATAATTCTTTTTCGCTTTCTCTTGAAGCGGTTCCATTACCTAATGCAATATAATCAATATCGTTGTTTTTTAAAATATTAATTATTTGTTGTCTGGCTTTTTCAATATTTGAATCTGATGATGAAGTTAAATAAACTACTCCGACTTCACCTGGCACACCATTTTTATTAACAATCGCGTATTTACAACCAGTTCTAAATCCTGGATCAAATCCTAATACTGTTTTATTTTTTAAAGGTGGATATAAAAGCAATGATTTTAAATTCTTTTTGAAAACAATAATTGAAGCATCTTCCGCTTTTTCAAATAAATCATTTCTTATTTCGTTTTCAATCGAAGGAAGAATAAGTCTTTTTAATGAATCATTAATCGTGTTTTCTAAAATATCTTTAAAATCATTGTAATTTAAATAATCTCTTCCAATTCTTTTTTGGAATGGTTCAATATCATATTCAAGTGATACTTTAAGGCATTTTAAAGATTCTCCACGATTAATCGCTAATAAGCGATGTGGAGGGATTGATTTAATATTTTCTTTATAGTCGGCATATTTTTCAAAAGTATCTTTTTCGTCTTTAGCAATTTCTTTAGAACAAATATATCCTTCTTTATAAATGATATTTTTTATATATTTACGATATTTAGGATTATCAGATATTTCTTCAGCAATAATATCGCTTGCCCCTGAGATAGCGTCTTCAACGTTATTAATTCCTTTTTCTTCATTGATAAATGATTTTAAATATTGATCATAATCACTATATTTAATACCGGTTTTATAATAATCCGCTAGAGGGGCAAGGCCTCTTTCTTTGGCAAGAACCGCTCTTGTTTTACGTTTTGGTTTAAATGGACGATAAATATCTTCTAATTCAGATAATGTTTCACAAGCATCAATTGATAATCTTAATTCATCAGTCATTTTGCCTTGTTCTTCAATTGAATTAATGACTGTTGTCATTCTTTCATTTAATGAACGAAGGTAAATTAATTTATCATATAAATCACGTAATTGATTGTCATTTAAATTGCCAGTTATTTCTTTACGATATCTCGCAATAAAAGGA
>JAQYER010000076.1 GCA_028723545.1 Caryophanales bacterium | reverse complement strand
TTTTCCTTATCTAGATGCAATAGTTTTTCATATTTTTCTTTTATTTTTGAAACCAATGTATCAAAAGATGATGTTGCTCTATCGTAAGCAGGAAAGGAAGAAACACGTTCTAATAATGACTTACCTTTTTCTTTTGCTGTTTCCAAGTCATACGAATTATTAAGGAAATCCTGAACATCATTAATGAAATTATCAAACTCTTTCGTCTTGGTCAGTATGTATCTATCAATAATCTTTTTAACAGAGTTTTTGTTTTCATTTAAATTAGGGTAATCGAAAGAAACCCTTTCCTTATTATCAACATTTCGATTCGTTCTTAATTCTACGCAGTTATCTTTAAAAGCGATAAAAGATGGCTCACCTAATTCTTCAAAACCATAAGTCCCATCTTCATATTCTTTAAGTGTGAATTTTTTGTATAAAGTTGAGAAGAAAGATTTAGCTTTTTCCTTATTCCTCTTTAGGAGATTGTCCTTGATAATATATCCATTCGCGTCAATAAACTCTTTCTCTGCCATTTCAAAGAAAACATTTCTATATGATGCAGCCGAATCTCCGTGATCAAATTCAGATAATTCTATTAATTCATTTGTATCAAACCAATATTCATATTTCTTTTCTTTATAGCCAAACTCAACTTTCATGAAAATTGGATTATCTAGATTATCAACATCTACCACTAGGCTGGCCAATTTAACATCACTACTGCGAACAGCATCTACTTTTTCATAAAGAATAGTCTGCAAGATTTCTTTTAATTCGGGTGAACATTTAGATTCATCAACATAATATAATCCCTCTATAGATGAAAAATATAGATTCGAAGATAAGGAAGTCAAATGGCTTAAATCTTTATCAGCAACGTACTTAATAATTTTGTTTGCTATATTTTGATTAAGAGATCTTGAATCGTTTTCAGCTGTATTGATTCTATCGATGTTCGAACAAATATAAACCAGTTCGTATTTATGTTTAACTGGAATATGTGCTATTAGTCCATATTGGATTCTGTCATCCAAGTTATAAAACGATGCAACGATTGATCTTATTTCACCTTTATCAAAATCAAAGTAAAGTCTTTCAATCTCTGGCTCAAATTGATAAAAATCATCAACGGCTTCTTTTCTATTACCAAAATACTCTTCTATTTTTGCAAGAGTAATGCTTTGCCCAAAATCAAATTTGCCTTGATTAAAAATATAATCATCAACGCTTTTATATAACTCTGAATCAATGAAAACAGATTTTGTAATTAATAATAATTTGCCTGACATATATTAATTATAACATATCGATAATGTCATTATTAGTTTTTCTAAAATGATGTTATTTGAAATTATAAATGCAACAATCTTCATTTTGTTGTTGCATTTTCTTTTTCAACTTGAATATGTCAATATTTTAATGATGTCTCTTGAACAAGAAAGGAGAAATTAAATATGAGTTTCAAGAAACATTTAAATTACGATGAATTACTTGTTTTATTTAAATATATTTCTCTTGGATATTCTCAAAAGAAAATAGTTCAATTAACAAATAAGAATCGTTCAACAATATATAGACTAATTATTAACAATTCAAAGATTGAGCAAGGTGCCGCTCAAAAAGTATTGTTATCAAAAAAGTATCAAAATTGTTCTCATTTATTGAAGTGTAAGAAAGATGGACTAAATTGTTGTCCAAATAATTGTCCTAGTTTTGAAAAATGGGTTTGTCCAAAGCTTAAATCTTTTCCATATATATGTAATTTTTGCGATCAACGATATGTGTGCAAAAAAGATAAAAGAATATTTAATCCTGAAGAAGCATATATATTGCGAAAGGAAAGAATAAGCGATGCAAAAAAGTATCCTCAGATTACAAATGATAAACTATCTGAATTTAATGATTGGATATCTCCTATGATTAAAAATGGATTATCTGTTGAATCTATTTATGCTTCTCTTAAAGAAATGTTTCCCGCTAGTTCAAGAACAATTAGAAATTGGATTAATAGAGGTTATCTCGATGCAAAAAGAATTGATTTAAGAAATGCTGTTAAACGCATATATTCTCCAACATATGAATATAAAAGAGTATCAAAGAATCCTTTATTAAAAGTAGGAAGAACATATTCATCATTCTTGGAATATATGAAAACTCATAATAATGAGGAAGTAACTCAATTTGACACAGTCCACGGAAAAAAGAGTGATAAGAAATCAATCTTAACAATTCATCACCCTGTTACAAAATTCCAGTTTGGTTTATTATTAGAAAATTTCACTGCAACAGAAGTGTTATTAAAGATTAGTAAAGTAAGAGAAAAAATAGGTGATGATTATTACTTTAAGTTTTTTAGAATTATGCTTTGTGATAATGGTCCAGAATTCGATAAGATGAACGAATTAGAAATCGATAAAGAAACGGGAGAAGTATTTGGGAAAGTATTTTATACAAGACCATACCAATCAGGTGACAAAGGATCTTGTGAACGAAATCATGAATTATTCCGTTATGTTATCGCGAAAGGAAAAAGCTTAGATGACTTAACTCAAGATGATTTAAATTTCATCTTTAGTAATATCAATTCCTATCCGCGTAAATCACTAAATTATCAATGCCCAGTTGATATGATAAATAAGCTGATGGGAAAAGAATTTGCATCTAAGCTTGGGATTTTAAAAGTTCCATTCAAAAATCTAACTTTTAAAAAGAAAATTAAATAGTTAGTAATATTGTTTCAAGAGACATCACTAACTAATATAGGTGTTGCAATTGCTTTTTCAATTTGAAAAATAGCAATATGTTTTCCTATACCTTAAATATAAAACAAATCATTAAAATCAACAAATAAAAATGAATAATTGTTGTATTTAACTGTTCAATTATCAATAAATTGAATAATGAAATATATTTCAAGAGTTAGTTGCATTTATAATTTCAAATAACATGTTTTTAACAATTTTTATAACATCTCTTAAATCTTTTATTTCGTAATCATAGTGGATGTTTTTATTATTTGGTTTTCCTTCAGGATTATAATAAATTGTTTCAATTGATGTATTGTTTCCTAAAAGAATATCGCTTGTTAATGAATCACCAATAATAATCATTTCATCTTTATTATAATGATTAATTTTTTTCATCACTTCACTTATGAATTGTGGATTTGGTTTTTCATAGCCAACATCTTCGGAAATAAATACATAATCAAACACATCGATTAATTTTGATTTGTTTAATTTCTTAGTTTGAGCAATTTTAGTGCCATTAGTAATAACACATTGAATATAATTTTCTTTTTTTAAGGTCAATAATGTATCTAAAGCATAATCCATGAAATACACAAAATCACCTAAAGTGACTTGATATAAATCATTGAATTGCTTCGCGTATTTAATATCGATATTATAAAATTCAAAAAATTCAATAAAGCGATTAATTAATATTTCGTTTTTTTTGTATTCATTTCTTTCTAATGCTTCCCACCACTTGATATTAATTTTATTGTAATGGTCAACCATTTCATCACTACAACAACCTAAATCAAGCATTTGAAAACATTTTTTAATTGCCCCATATTCCGCTTTTTGGAAATTTAAGATTGTTCCATCAAGGTCCCACAAAATGATTTTTTTCATGATATATATTTTTACATTAATTAATGTAAATATCATTAAAAAATTTGTTTATCTTTATGGAATCCATTTTCAATATATATTACCCACTCAGCAATATTCACCGCATGATCAGCAATTCGTTCGATATATTTAGACACTAAAGTTGTGTAAACACTGAAAGATGGAGAAAATGTTTTATCGATTGTTTTATCAATAATATATTGAATTGTCTGGTTATATAAATTATCAACTTTATCATCGTTTTTAATGATCTCTTGAGCGAGTTTAATATCCGAATTAACAAAAGATAAAATTGAATCTAAAACCATTTTAATCGCTTCTTTATACGATTCATCAAGTGTTGGAATATTATGATGATCAACATCGATTAATTTATTTGCAAATTCTTTTATGTCTTCGGCGTGGTCTCCTAATCTTTCAATATCTTCCACTAATTTCAATATGCCAGAAACTGTACGTAAATCTTTTGCGAATGGCCTTTCTCTTAGCATAATATTTAAAGACATTTCTTCGATTAATCGTTCGTTCAAATCAACGATATTATCATTGATTAATTCAGCTTTTTTTGGATCGTAATGATAATAAATATCCATCGCGACTTTTAAATTATCAACGACCAATTCCCCCATTTTTAATGTCATTTGTTTTAAATGATCAATTTCTTTAATTAAGCTATTCATCTTATCCAAATCTCCCGGTAATATAGTCTTCAGTCTTTTTCACTTTCGGACTCTTAAATAATTTTTCTGTTTCATCAAATTCAATGATTTCACCAAGCATAAAAAACGCAGTGTAATCCGAAATTCTTGCTGCTTGTTGCATGTTATGCGTAACGATTATAATTGTGAAATCTTTTTTTAATTCTTGAATTAATTCTTCAATTTTATTAGTGGCGATTGGATCTAACGCTGATGTAGGCTCATCCATTAAAATGACTTTTGGAGATAACGCGATCGCGCGAGCGATACATAATCTTTGTTGTTGTCCACCAGATAAAGATAAACCTGAATCTTTTAATCGATCTTTTACTTCATCATATAACGCTGCTTTTTTTAAAGAATCAATTACGATTTCATGGATTTGTTTTTTATTTTTAATTCCTTGGCATTTTAATCCATATGCAACATTATCAAAAATTGACATTGGAAATGGATTAGGATTTTGAAATACCATTCCAACTTGGCTTCTTAATATTAATGGATTAATATCTTTGATATTAGTTGATTCATATAAGATTTCCCCATCAATTTTACATCCATCAATTAAATCATTCATTCGATTAAAACATCTTAATAATGTCGATTTACCACATCCAGATGGTCCAATAAATGAGGTGACACTATTTTTATAAACGTCTAAATTAACATTAAATAGACATTGCTTTTCACCATATTTTAAATTGATATCTTTCACTTGAAATATTATTTCTTTATTCATTTATTTCACCTCAAATCTATTTAATCTTTTCATCGATAATTTCACTAATAAATTCAATATAAATACGACTATTAAAATAACGATTGATATTGAACACGCTAAAGAATAATTTGGATTTTCACCAGCGATAACATTCCAAATATGAGTTGATAATGTTGTCGCGCCTTCAAAAATTGAAACTTTATCTTGAATTGCGCTTCCCATGACAAAAATTAACGCTGCTGATTCACCGATTATTCTTCCAATTGATAATAATGTTGATGTCAATATTCCATTTATTGCGTTTGGCAATATTATTTTAAATGTCGTTTGAGTTTCACTTGCCCCTAACGCCAAAGAAGACATTTTATATCCTTTTGGAATTGCGTTAATCGCATCTTCAACATTTTTAATAATTAATGGAAGAAGCATGATAGACATTGTTAATGCACCAGCAATAATACTTAATCCATTCGATGGAGTGAACTTAGATACAATTGGGATAAAAATAATTACTCCAACTAAACCGAATATGATGGAAGGAATACCAGAAATCATATCAATTAATGTTCTTAATATTTTTGTGAATTTATTTTCTTTCGCATAATTTGCTAAATATAATGCGACAAATATACCTAAAGGTAATGAAAACAATAATGTTAATAAAATTAAATATATTGTCGATAAAAGCGATCCTCTAAATCCACCACCCAAAGAGCAAAAATATAATTCATTTATTTTTGATGATAATTCTAATTTATCAACAATTAATTTCGCTCCATCTTTATAAGTTAATATTTCGTTTTTATCATTAATATTTAATTGAATTCTTTTAACAACCATCCCAGTTTTTATCTGATTTTTATCATTTTGATCATTTAATAATGGAGAATTTTCATGAATATAGTTAATTTTAACACAATCATTTCCTTCTAAATCTTTATCATCAATTAAAGAAATTCCCCATGATGATGAATAATATTCATTTTCATCATATGTTAAATATTCATTAATAATTCCATCTTCTTTTTCCGATGTTAAATAATACGCTGTTTCATAATAATCGTTAACAAACATTTTAAAAGACATGTGTTTAAAACCATTTGAAAAGCAATAATATATTATTGCTCCAGATAAAAAGATGACAACAATCATGGAAAGAAATGTGGAGAAATTGGCAAAAATATTTTTGATTTTACGAATTAATTTCATATATTTTTCTTCACCTTTCCAATCTTGTTTTTGACAATATTTAATAAAATATTACTAATGATAATAATGATAATTAAAACTAAACCAATCGAGAAACGAATATCATAATCTAACCCACTTGTCTCATGAATGCTTTGAAGCATCGAAGATGTTAATGTTCTTGTTGTATCAAACAAATTAAAATTCGGCCCTTTATACGCGTTACCGCACACCATTGAAATTGCTGTTGCTTCACCTAATGCTCTCCCAAGACCTAATATAATTGCGGATATAATGCCATTTTTTGCACCTAATAAAACGATTTTAAAATCAGTTTCTGTTACTGAAGCACCTAACGCTAAAGAGCCATATATTTGATCGTTTTTGACACTTTCAATTGCCGTTATACTAACTAATGTAATTGTTGGAATAATCATGAAAGCTAAAACGATGCTCGTTGATAATGTTGATAATCCACCTTTGGATTGATAATTAAAAAGAAGAGATAAAGAATTGACAAATCGAGTTATCATATCTTTTCCAAACATCCCAAAAATTACTGAAGGAATTGAGGATAATAATTCAATAATTGTTTTTAAAATATTTTTAATTGGTTTTGGAGCTTTTCTAACAATTAATAAAGCGCTTAACACTGAAAGTGGTATAGCGAAAATTAATGCGATTATTGATACATAAATTGTGTTAATGATAACAAATCCAATCCCATATTTATTTGGCGAAACAAAATATGTCGTGCCGAATAAGAAATCAAATACATTTAATCTAGTTGGAGTTCCATTAATAACATATTCTTTAAAAAATGGTGACAACCCTTTTATCGATATGAATAATGTTATAAAAACGATAATTAATGACGCCAAAATCGTTAGAGACAATAAGACGACTCTAACGATTTTATCAATAATTGTTTTCTTCTTTATGGATTTATTATTTAAAACACTTGGTCCCATGTTTTAATAGTTCCGTCATAGATGGATTTTAATTGACTAGCGGTAACATCACTAATTGTGTTTTGATTATTCACTACTGCAACAATCGCATCGATACACATTTTGCCTTTTAAATTATCTAATAATGGTTCAGATTCATTGAATTCACGGCTAGCAAACGCTAAATCGCAATAATTTGTGCCATCTTTTTCTGAACCATTAGTTCTTTTATATGCATCTGCGCTTCCGGTTGGGTTATAAGAATATTTAAATCCACCACATTTGCTTGAGAATTCAGTTAATAAAGCATTAACAATTGTTTTAACACTTGTTGATCCACCAACATAAATTGTTGTGTTTTGATTATCTTTATTACAAATTGGATAAGTTAATGACAATTCACTCCAAGATTTATCATCGCTTGATGAAGGTAAAATACCACCATTAGTTTCAATTGTTGATTTTCCTTCGACAGAAGACATATATCCAATAAAGGCACTTACGATATCTCTACTATCTTGATTTGTGTATTCTTCTCTTACACAATAATTGAAATTACGAGTTAATTTATATGTATTATTTAATACATTTTCTTCACTAGGAACTACGCCTTCGTAATTAAGTCCTTTAACTCCTGAATCTTCTAATGTTGATAATGAAATATATCCAATTCCATTAACGTCATTTTTGATTGCAGAAATCATATCGCCATTTGAAGCAACTTCAACGAAATTTTCTCCTAATTTTGAATTATCTTCTTTGGCTTCACTAAATCCGATTCCAGTAAAAAATCCATCACGTGTTCCACTAGTTGTGTCTCTTGTATAACAAACAATATTATTGTTAGCACCACTACAAGATGATAATAACGCTATTACAGCAATTATTAATGATGCTTTTCTCATTTTTGTTTTCATAGCAATCCTTCTTTCTTTTCTTTTCTTAAGTATAGGATTGCAATGTAAAATGTAATTTATAGAATATGTAAAATAATAGTAAATTAGAAAATAATGATAAATGTTGAGCCTTTATTTAATTGGCTTTTAACTTGGATTGTTGCATTCATATTATTTAAAGTATGTTTAACAATAGATAAACCAAGTCCAGTTCCACCATTAGCTTTTGATCTAGATTTATCAACTCGATAAAATCTTTCAAATATTCTTTCTTGGTCTTCTTTTGAAATTCCAATACCGGTATCTTTAATAGATAATTGTGGTCTATTATCTTTATTTATTATTAAATTAATTATTATTTTGCCATTTGGTTTATTATATTTAATCGCGTTATCAACAATATTATAGATAGCGGAATATAAATGATCTTTATTCGCTTTAATATCTATATCATTTAATTTTAATTCTAATTTAATGCCATTATTTTTAAAACTTAATGATAAATCATCGACGATTTGTAATATTAAATTTTTTAAATTAACATCTTCAAAATTTTTGATTTGTTGATTTTCTAGTTCTGATATTTTCATAATATCCGCGACTAAAGAAGTCATTCGATTTGATTCATTTAATATCTTTTTAGCGAACAATTTTGTGTCTTCTTCACTTGCAATACCATTTCCAATTATTTCAGCGTATCCAGAAATAATATGAAGAGGTGTTTTTAATTCGTGAGAGACATTAGAAGTGAATTCTTGTCTTATCTTATATGCTTTTTCAACTTTTTCTTTGTCAGATAATATTTGTCGATGTTGATTATTAATTCGAATTAACATTGGTTCAATTTCTGGATATTGATTATTTGATAATGGGTCATCTAAATCAATGTTATTTAATGGATCAACGATTCGCTTTGATAAAAATCTAGCCAGAATAATTGCAGTTATTATCGAAACAATTGTAATGATATATATCGGCCACAAATCATGGAGAATAAAATAAAATACCGAAAATATTTCACTTGATAATCTTAAAATATTTCCATCATTTAATTTATAAGCAACATAAAAATATCTTTTTAATAATGAAGAAGAATATCTTTTACTTTCTCCATAATTATTTGTCAATGCTTCTTGAACTTCTTCTCGATATAAGTGATTTTCTAATGTTGAAGCATCAATCATGTTATCAAAGATAACATTACCATCATCATTAATTAATGTAATACGATTATTATAATCTTCTAATGAAGTTAAATAATTTAATCCATCTTCATTAATTCCTTCAATAATTAATGATGAATCATTTTGTAAATTAATTATTTCGCGTTTTTCATAATTAACATAAAAAATAATAGTAACTGATGTTGATAAAATAACAATTAACGATATTACTAATGAAAAGATGGATATAAATATTTTCTTTTTCATTTTATTTCATCCATTCGATATCCGACACCTCGGACAGTGGATATTAATTTTCCAGCTTCTTTTAAATTTTTTCTTAATGTTCCAATATGGACATCAATTGTTCTTGTTTCTCCTAAATAATCAGTGTCCCAAACATATTCAATTAATTGGTTGCGATCAATAACTTGATTTAATCTTTTCATGAAAAATAACAATAAATCATATTCTTTTAATGTTAAGGTTATTTCTTCGTTATTTACATATGCTGCATGTCTTTTTGTATCAATGGTTAATGGTCCGTTTTTTAAAATATATTGTTCTTCATCATCACTATTACTATATCTTCTTAATACGGCATTAATACGAGCATTTAGTTCCATTAATCCAAATGGTTTGCATAAATAATCATCCGCTCCAAAATTTAAACCAGATACTTTATTAATTTCGGTGCTTTTCGCACTGCAAATAATAACTGGAATATCTTTATATTTTTTATTGTTTTTTAATTTCTTTAATACTTCAAAACCATCTTCAATTGGAAGCATTACATCCAATAAGATTAATGATGGCAATTCATTTTCTAATTGATGGTAAAAAGAAATTGGATCAGTAAAGCCACAAACATTAAAACTATTAGCCTTTAATGAATATGTCATTAATTCCAAAATGTCGTTATCGTCTTCGACGATATAAATTAACTTATCTTGCATAATAATATTGTATTCTTTATTCTTATTTATTTGATTATTATTTTATAACTTTTTTACCAAATATTTGAATATCAATATGTAAAATAATTGTAAATTATTGTTCTTTTTCCAACAATTTATCATAAGTTAAATTCATAAATAAAGATGATAGAGGCGCAGTTATTAATATTGATAACACTGAAACTGATAAAACTATTATTCCACTAGCAATAATTGCTTCAGCGTTTCCATTTCCTTCGTTTAATAATTTGTTTCCTAAATCCAATAATCCTCCACCAATTGAAGCTTGAACCGTGGCTTTGGGAAGATAAGATACAATAACAAATATCTTCTCTTTGAAATTCAAATCGGTTTTAATTATGCATAATCTAACCATAATTGAACGAGCGATTAAAGATATTAATAACAGTAATAATGATGGCAAAATAAATTTTGTCGCGTATTCAATTTTAATAGACGCTCCAACAAGGAAAAATAAGATCATTTCAGTTGGAATCCAAATTTTTGATGCTTTCAAAGTTAATTTGTTCGCTATTTCAATGTTTTTATAGCGATATATTAAACACATCATGATAGTTGCTAATAATGATGAAAAACCAACATATTTTGATACATAATTTTCAAAACAAGTTAATCCGATACCTAACGCAATAAATATCAATAATTTTAATGTATTTCTTATCTTAATTTTTTTGAAAATAAAATGGAATAAAAATCCTAATCCTACCCCTATTAAAATTCCTAAAACAATAGAAATAAAAACATTTAAAAATGATAAAGCATTAATGTTTCCACCGGATTCAATATTTAAGAAAGTTTGATAAAAAACAATCATAACAATATCGTCGATGCTTGAACCAGCTAAAACAAGTTGAGGTATACATTTTTTAGTTCCATATTTTTGTTCAATTAATTTTGACATCATTGGAATTACGACTGCTGGAGAAACCGCTCCAACAATTGAACCTAACAAAAATGATTCAACATGAGTAATTGGGAAAATTAATGGTCCAATTAATCCAATCGTAACCATCTCAATTACTGCTGGCAAAAAAGACATCATAATGGCTGGTCTTCCTACCTTTTTTAAATCACTAATATTTAATGATAAACCAGCTTTTATTAATATAATTAATAAGGCGATTTTTCTAAGCATAGGACTTATCGCCTCTAGTGTTGGATCTAATAATCCGATATTTTTAATTAATATGCCTATTAATAAATATCCGATTAATGAAGGGACTTTAATCTTACTTAATAAAAATAAAATCAATGCCCCACCAAGGAAAATAATAAATAGATCCAAATAAAACATAAGTCCTCCAAAAAATAAAAAAGATGATTCTAAAGCAAAAAATGCTCTAGATATCATCAGCGAATGCGGTTTAGATTTTCATCTTGGGAGATATCATTCCCGGAAATATTATGCGATTTTAATTGCAATAAATCAATTGTTTGTTGGGTTATCAATATGACCAACAAATATTGGCAAATCATTAATATCTTTGATTATATAAATAAATGGTTGATTAAGTTTTACTTCTAATGTGTTAAATTCAGTTATTGGTGCAGCAGACATCGCTCCGATAATCGCCATCGAAAGACTTTTAATAATTGTTCCATCTTCACTAAATTCGATATTATTCTTTTGTTTAATCTTTTGTAAATAGAAATTAATTAAAGAAGGTTTTTCA
The DNA here is from genome assembly GCA_028723545.1 of Caryophanales bacterium. Taxonomy (GTDB): domain Bacteria; phylum Bacillota_I; class Bacilli_A; order RFN20; family CAG-826; genus Fiminaster. The sequence continues at coordinate 6,092 of JAQYER010000076.1, read as the reverse complement.
ATATCAAACGCATTGCTGAAGGAATCAATTCCATTATTGAATATGTCTTCAAATCCTAAAGAAGATAATGTTGTTTTAAAATCGATTTCTTTGCTTATGCTAAATTTAGGAGTCGTTAAATCCACAGCAATATAAGGATTATATTCATTAGAAGTGTTTCTTATAATAAAATTTTCATCATCAACAAAGATATTTTTATCTTTGGTTAAATCATAAATATTATGTTCAATTTGTTTTGGAATTAAATATGTTATTGAATAATAACCAAATCGATAATAATCTCTAAAAGAAATATAATCACCATAATCATAATATTCTTCAATGAAATATGAATGGTTCATATATGTTGTTTCCACTTGGCTATTCGCATTTAAATAAAATGGTTCAATTATATTATTTTTATTTAAATATTTACTGTTCCAGGCGTTTTTAAAATATAAAGTCGACATTAAATATAAAACAGTTTCATCGTTTAATTCTAAAAATTTTTCATCAATGAATTTATCATCATTAACTGCTTGGTTCACCCAACTGACAATTTTGTTAATATCTTTATTAAAATCTAATTGATATGCTTCACAATAAATATCGGATAAATAATCAACATATGATGTTGAATAATTATATTTATTAGAGAAGAACGCTCCATTTTTAATTTGTCCTGTTGTTTCATCTAATACAAAACTATTAGCCTTCATTATTTTATCAATTAAGGTAATTCTTTGATTTTCATCTAATCCTAACAAATTATCAAAACGATTAGTTAAATCGTCTCTTGAAGATGCTTTATATAATTCATTCAATAATGAATACATATTGACCGAAGAATACGAAATATTATTATCATCATTATTATTAATTAATGATTTATATGTTTGATTAACAAAATTTAAATATGATTCATTTTCTTGTTCGCTAATATCTGATTTTAATGGTTCAGATAAGTTTGGATAATTAATATTATTTAATTTCTTAAAAGTATTATTTGTAGCGATATTAATTTCGTTAATATTGTAATTTCTTCGATAATTTTTAACAGTGTTTTTAGTATCGAGAAAAATTGATGCGGCAATTGAAATTAAAATGACAAAAACCACAACTATAGAAGACACAATTATAATTGTTTTCTTTGTTTTTTTATTGATGTGTTTTTCTTTTTGAATTGTATTGTTCATATTAATATAACAAATCAATTATATCATTTATTGGTTCTTTTTTTATTAATGTAAATAACCCCTATTAAATTTGTCAATGAAATGAATAATATAGCAATTATTAACAATTCATCAGATGAAGAAATATTGTTTTTTGTTAATGACATAACTTTATTAGCATCAAATACATATTCTCCATTAATATAGATAATTTCTTGGTCTAAATAATTAGCCCATGACAACAATCTTTCTTTAGCGCATTTAATAACATAATCTTCTGAATTCATAAATTCATTTTGATTATCGTTTGACATATTTTCAAAATATTGTTTGGCAATATTGAATTTATCAACACATTGTCCTTCATTATCTTCAAACATAATGTAATTAGCAACATTAGAAGGAGTTTCTTCACCACCAAACGAAATGACTATTTCAGTTAAATACATCGCTCCTGAAGAAGATCTAATACCAATATATTGGTATGGATTAGGAAAAGTTAAAGAAGTACTTGTTCCTTTAACAATCGTGCCAATCAATATTCCTTGTGTTGAAGAAGAATATAAATCTACTGGACTAGTATAAGCATTATTGCTTCCATAAATATTTAATGTTCTTCCATCTACTGTAGCGTTATTCCAAATAACAGAAATATTATTTATAAGATTAGTCGCTGAATTTGAAGTAATAACAATTCCGGAATTGCTATTAGTAGACCTTAATTGAATGCAATTAGCAGTATCGCCTGATGTTGGACCAGCTGAATTCCCAGCATAAACGGCTCCTGATGAAGATGTTTTATCACTCCAAGAAGTATATGTAGTTCCACTAACACCAGTCCATTCTCTATTTAACGCATCATCAATATTTGATAATTCAATATAATTATTTCTTGAAACATTAACACTTAAATCGCATGTAAGTGAAAGATAATTAATTGCATTTTCAAATGTTTTATTTGTTAAATTTCCACCGCTTTGAGCGTCTAAATATGAAAACATATATCCATCATAAACAAATTCAAAATCATAAATATAATTATCAAAACTATCTTTAACAACGATATCTTCTTTCGATATTGTTTCGCCCGGATGAAATGTTTTATTTATTGATGCGACAATACTTGTCGGAGTAGAGGTGTTAATAGCACTATAATACAAACTAACTTTAGAAAAACCACATGTTCCTCCAATTGTTGCAGTTATTTCGCTCACCCCATCGATTGGTGTAATTGTAACTAAAGTACTATTGGCTGATGAAGTTGCATTTACCCAACTACTATTATTAAACGTTTCTGAATATGAAGTTGTTGTAGCAGTAAATTCAATATATTGAACTTTATAATTAGCAGATGGAATTATTGATAATGTATTTCCGGAATAAAATCTAGATGAAGTACGATTATTTGTGTCTCCTCCTAAATAATTATTAACCGCTGTTTTGCCTTCAGTTCTTATTGACTTTAAAGTAGCAAAATCACTAGTCCAAGTAACTAATTCGGTTGTTGGGTTATTTTCATATGATGCAATTGATAAATCCCATGTATAATTTCCTGTTTGACTCGGTATTTCACCACTATTGTCATTTGAATCGATAACAGTTACAGCACATGTAGCGAATTTTGTATTATCAAAAGTAGAACTTACTTTAATTGTTGTTGTTCCTTTTGCGATTGCATTAACTAAACCATTATTATTAACAGTCGCAACATCCTCGTTAGAAGAAGTCCAAACAAGAGATTGGCTCGCTCCATTAGATACATCAATCGTGGCATCTAATTGTTTTGAAGTCTCATTAGCTAAATCGATAGTCAATGATGTTTGAGAAATATTAACTGAATTAACAACTGGTTCAGTTATTGATGATGGTTTCCAAATCTTATTCGCATAATCACTATTATCAATAAATGGATTGCGATTTCCTTGATAAATAGCAACTTGTTCATTTCTTCTTAATTCAATATCATCAACTGGATCATCGCTATTCCATTTTAATAATAAGTCAATAGCTTCATCTTCGGTTGGTTTGTTAACCGTTTTTGTTAATGATAATTTTGAAGAAGTAAAATATGAAGATGGTCCACTTCCGTTTGTTGTTGCATATCCGCCAAATAAATCGGTTACATTGTAAGAATTATAATGAATATATAAATATAAAATAATTCTAGCGACATCACCTTTTTTCGAATCTAATGGTTCAAATGTTCCATTAGAAACATATCCACCTAATGCATATGTTTCATCAGTTCCATATTTAGCGTATGTTTTGTAATTATCTCGATTAGTAATTTCACCATAAAAATTATTGTTTCTTGATGAATTAAGTCTTACTTCAACTGGGCGAATATGATGCATATCTGATCCTGCACCAGATGTGCCCCACATTTGAGTGCCAGACTCATTTACCGAATTAGATTGGCACCAACAATGTTCGCGGTTATATCCTCCAGTTGTATCTCCAGCTGATGCCGCCCATGTATCGGGCCATTTTACTCCAGAATAAAATTCATAAATATATCCTTCTTGAGCAACACCATTTTCATAATAACGATCAGTTTGTTTTTGATAACCATTTTTACCATTATCATCATAACTAGCATAATATGAGTGAGTTGAGGTAATTAAATCATGTAATTGAGCCGCTAATAATTGCCCGCTAGTCGCTGTAATGTTTTGATAATAAGATGAAGCATCAGTTGAATAATTTCCAATTGCAGATACTTGCTTTGGACTATTATTATTTGATAACGAAAAACAAATTGAAGACGTAATTCCAATTGTTAATATTGATAATAAGTTAAAAATCTTTTTCATATTTAAATAATAATTTAATATTATTTATCTTTCAAATGAATAAATTCGGAAATTTTATTAATCATACCAAAAAGAATTATTTATATTGTTCGTTTATTTATTTTTTGCGATGTTTTATTAGCGTTTATTTTATGTTTTGCTGATTTTTAATAAACTAAACACATCACCTATTTTATCTAAAATCATTTTGTAATATTTATAAATATTACAACGAAAATTTTTTTAACATAAAAGTTGTAAAAACGGACAAAACAGTATCAAAAAAGGTTGTAAAAACGGACAAAACAGTATCAAAAAAGGTTGTAAAAACGGACAGAAGTGTTAATATTATTTCGTAGAGGAGTGGAAAATATGTTTAGAAAAGCCAAATCAAAACTCATTAATTGGAAAGCTACTAGCAACAAAGCTTTACTTGTTACTGGCGCTAGACAAGTTGGTAAAACATACATTATTAGAGAATTCTTAAAAGAGGAATTTGGTGAAGATAATTTTATCGAATTTAATTTGATTGAGAATGAATTAGCGAAAACCACCATTGAAAATTCTTCCAATAGTGAGGATTTATTATTCAGACTATCTGCGCTTACAAATAAGAATATGATTAAAGGTAAAACAATAATCTTTTTAGACGAAGTACAAGTGTGTTCCAATATTATTACCGCTATTAAATTTTTAGTTGAAGATGGTTCTTTCCGATATATTTTAAGCGGTTCTTTGTTTGGCACAGAACTTAAAGATATCAAATCAATCCCTGTTGGATATATGGATTCTTTCCAAATGTATCCACTTGATTTTGAAGAATTTTTAATTGCTAATGGTTTAAACACAAATGTGTTAGATAGACTAAAAACTAATTTTGAAAAATTAACTCGTGTAGATAAAATCGTTCATAGCAAACTAATTGATATGTTTCATTTATATTTAATTGTTGGAGGTATGCCATCTGTTGTAAAAAAATATTTAGAAACTAACAATTTAAAAGATGTTATTGAAGAACAAAACGATATTAATAGATTTTATCGACAAGACATTAGTAAATATGACGAAAACAATAATCTCTATATAATAGATATTTTCGACTTAATCCCTAGCGAACTTAACAATCAAAACAAAAGATTTATTATGAAAAATCTCAATGAAAATATAAAATTTAATCGTTATGAAAATAGTTTTTTATGGTTAAAAGATGCTGGTGTTGCTTTACCTGTTTATTGTGCGGATGAGCCAAAAACTCCTTTAATTCTTTCTAAATCAAGAAATTTATTTAAGTTATTTCATTGTGATGTTGGTCTTCTTGCTAGTATGTATATGGATAACAATTTGCAAATTAAAATTTTAAATAAAGACAAAGATATTAATTTTGGATCTATTTATGAAAACGCAATCGCGGAAGAACTTGTATCAAAAGGTTTTGATTTATATTATTACAAAAACAACAAAGTTGGTGAAATTGATTTCTTAATTGAAAATAAAGGAGTTGTAATCCCACTTGAAATTAAATCAGGCAAAAATTATAAAAGGCATAATGCTCTAGATAATTTATTAGTTGATAGTGTTGATATTCCAAAAGCATATATTTTTTCAAACAACAATATTGAAGTAGACGGAAACAAAGTTTATTTACCTATATATATGATAATGTTTTTTGAAAAAGACCAAATAAAAGATATGAAATACAAGGTTGATTTATCTTGTCTATAAATATCATCACGAAATTTTTTTCTTATTGTAAATTTAAAAAATCATTTTATATATTAAAACAAATCTATAAACCGTGTTCTTTATATTTTTAGTGATATTAATGTAGTTTGTTAATTTTATTTGCAACTTATAAAACTGGCCACTCAGAAACATCTAAATTATCTAAAATGTTTAATTCACAATGATGACCGTTTTTATAATCTTCTTCCCTTCGTTTTTTCATTTTATTTGCTCTCTCCATTTATATTTCTATGGAAAGTTAGTAAAAAAGCACTTCTTTTGGTTAGGAAGCGCAATTTTCTTTTAATACTAATTATTAACTATAATTTAAACTTAAGTAACGTAGATTATTTTAGATTTCATTTACAACCAACAAAAACAATATATAATATATGTGCTCGTTGATAGTCCACAGCGAATCAGT